>DASWTP010000241.1:0-19701 GCA_036402075.1 Chryseosolibacter sp.
CCTCATCAAGTGTTGAACTCACCCAAATTGAAATCAATGTTCGCAGGCGCGATCCTGCTTATGAGATCATTCAAAAGACAATTGACAACCGCGAGCGAAATCTGTCAATGGTTCACAGCTACCGTGCCAGCGTATACCTGAAGGCGAGTGAAATTGTTGATAAGAAAAAACGCAAACCCGAATATCCGAAGGAAGAAGACGATGATGACATAAAGAAAAAGCAAGGTGCACCGATCGACCCCTTCGAGGCTGCACGCAAGAAAGAGGAAGCAAGATTACAGGGAATAAACCTTCTTGAAATGGAAGTGACTGTCAACTTCCAGCGCCCTGACAACTACAAAGAAGAAAGAACAGCTTACAAATGCTATGGAACGCGAGACGGCCTCTTTGTGCCGGTCTTCAGTCAAACGGATTTTAATTTTTATCACAACCTGGTTGATCTGAAGGGAATTGCTGAGGTGCCCCTGATTTCACCGATCAGCAGAACGGCCATTCTCTCCTATAAATACAAGCTGGAGCAAACGCTTAATGAAAACGGGCAAACAGTATATAAAATTCGTGTTACCGCTCGTAAAGCAGGCGATGCAACGTGCAACGGGTACTTGTTTATCAACGACAGCACCTGGAACATCAATCGCCTTGAAATGACTATTCACAAAGGGGCTTTAAAGTTTTACGATGATTTCACAATCCGGCAGGCCTATCAGAAAATTGACTCTTCGCTTTGGATTCCCTATCGCCAGGAGTTTGACTACAAGACGAAAGCTGGTCAGAAAACATTCACCGGAAATACGGTGATGATCTATTCGAACTATGAACAAAACGTGACCTTTCCTCCAAGGTTTTTTGGCAACGAGGTGAGCGTGATCACCCAGGAAGCTTATGAGCGCGACACTGCGTACTGGAAGAATGCACGGCCCGAGCCGCTCACAGAGGATCAGAAAAAAGTAATTGCTTATCGCGACAGCATTGAGGCGATTCAGAAGTCACAAAAGTACCTTGACAGCATTGAGGCCAAATACAATAAAGTCACCCTTGGCGAATTGATTTACAGTGGTGTCGGCTTTCGCAGGCAGAGCAACAAAAGTTTTCTGGATCTGCCACCGCTCCTGGGGCTGCTCGGTCTCGAAGTGATTGGCGGATTGCGCCTTGGCCCCTATGTCTCCTATGGCAGACGCTTTAAGAATGAACGATGGTTCAACACAACGATGCAAGCCAGTGTTGGACTGAAAAATATGGATTGGCAGGGCGGCTTCAGGTTCCGAAGCCTGTACAATCCGTATCGACTTGGCTGGTTCGGAGCGGATGTCGGCCGACAGTTCCAGATGATCAACGGGTTTGACGCATACCTGAACCAGTTGAAGATCTCGAACTACATCGTGCACGATCATATCGATATCTATCACCGGAAAGAATTGTTCAATGGGTTCTATCTCCGAACCGATTTCCATATCAGCGATCGCCAGTCGGTGGCCGATTATGACCCTACATGGGCGATCAACGAAGTAATTAAAGTAGACTCCGCCATTAAGTTTCAAAGCTACGAGGCGTTTATAAGTCACCTTGGAGTTTCGTACACTCCGTTTCAGAAGTTTATGCGGGAGCCGAACCGAAAAGTTGTGCTTGGCAGCCTTTATCCGACATTTAGTTTTAATCACCGTAAAGGCTGGAATGCAATTGCAGGCAGCGATGTAGATTTTGATTACATCGATTTTGGAGTAGATCACCGGATCCAGGTTGGTACACTCGGTAATTCACGCTACACGCTCACCCTTGGAAAATTTGTGAACACGAGGGACCTGCGCTACATAGACTTCAAGCGCTTCCGGCAATCCGATCCTTACCTGTTTTCCGACCCGATGTATTCGTTCCAGCTTTTGGATACCGCGCTTAACGCAACCGACTGGTTTTTTGAAGCGCATTATACCCATCACTTCAATGGCGCCATGATCAACAATATCCCCCTGATTAAAAAATTAAAACTTCGAACCGTGGCAGGAGCAGGAATGATGTGGATCAAGGAGAGCGGATACCGCCATGAAGAGGTGATGGCTGGAGTTGAACGTGTCTTTAAAGTCGGGGCAAGGCGCAGGTTGAAAATCGGATTCTATGGCGTGCTTGGCCAGTCAAACCACGAGGCGCCCCGGGCCGACTGGAAAATTTCGTTTGACCTCATTGATACCTGGAAACGAAACTGGAGCTACTAGTGGCATGTGTTTTTAAGCAGCCATGGTATGCGTGGCGTTATTGTTCTCTTGTTTGTCGTCTCTTGTTTTGGCGCGAAAGGGCAGTCGAAACCGGATAGGATCCCTGTCTCCCGCGATCATTATTATGCATTGATAGCGGGCGGAAGTAAAGGTATCGGATATGCGATTGCAGAGGCGCTCGCAAAACGCAAGTACAACCTTATTCTTATCGCGCGCAACCCGGATACACTAGCGATCGCTAAGTCTAAACTTGAAAAGAAATATAAGGTGGCGGTCGAAATTCTGTCATACGATCTGAGCCGCGAGTCAAGCGCCCCGGCTATTGCGGCATGGTGCATCGAACGTGATATCCAACTAAAAATGCTGTGCAATGTGGCGGGGCTTGGAGGCGATGACGATTACCTCAAGCTCTCCCTGGACAGCGTACGGTACATGGTAAACCTTAACGTTGAGTCGGGCCTTGCCATGACGATGCTGCTTCTTCCACTCCTTGAAAAAAATGCTCCCGCCTATGTTATGAATGTTGCCAGCATGGCCGGGCTTGCACCAATTCCCTCGAAGAACGTTTATGCAGCAACGAAGTCAGCTGTGATCTTCTTTAGTTATGGACTGCGCTACCAGCTGAAGCCAAAGGGAATTAAGGTGAGCTGCCTTGCACCGGGACCTGTGTTCACCAAAAAGAGCATCAAAGAGGAGACGAAACAAACTTTGGGCTGGTTTGGAAAAAAGATGGCGGTGTCGCCAGCGCGTGTCGGGGAAGTGGCTGTGAGGAAAACACTTAAAGGCCGGATGTTGATTGTGCCAGGCACTTTAGCGAAGCTCACATCTGCCGCCATACGGGTGATGCCGCGCAGACTGGCAGCTTCACTCTATGCTCGGGTAGATAAAAAGGAGTAGGTGCGCATACCTATAAGTGTGTATCCTGGTAAGGATTTTACGACTTTTTGTTTTTTCTGCAAAAAGTTCGTTTATCTTTAATGATGTATTCGTTTTGGTGAGCATGGCAGGGTAGGACAAACGTTTACATCCAAACCCCATTGTATGCTAAAGAAATCTCTCATCGCGATCCTCGCTTTGGGCGTTGCAATTTCTTGCGATCGTCCGCAAGCTTCCAGCTCCCTGCATGAGGTTGTTTCAAAGCCCACAACCACCAGCACCGTTTCCAACGGATTATTTCATGCGGACTCCCTGTTATCGTTCAACTTTGAGTTGCTTGCGCAAACGTTTGGCAAGCAAAATATAGTTGAAAAGGTTGTCGGATCACCAATGGAGGAAAGTAGCTATCATGTGGTGATTCTGTTTCCAGGTTCTCCAAAAGAAATCGAAGTCGTGCTTCAGGATTCAACCGCGCATGCTGATGTCAAAGCAGTTATCATTGGGCAAAATTCCACCTGGACAACCCGAGCAGGAGTGAAGCCTGGCATGACGTTGAAAGAGCTCCAGGTATTAAATGGAAGACCGTTTCTTTTTTATGGAGGTGGCTGGGACCAGGGTGGATATGTAACCAACTGGAAAGACGGAGCTTTGCACGGAGAAATCAACTCGTGCAGGCTCGACCGCAACTACGTCATGCCTTACGACATGTCTAAGGGCGATTATGATGCCCATGAATTTTCGAGCGATTCGCGTGACGCGCAAAATGGAAATCCCGTGATTGAAGAGATCACACTATCCAGGTTTTAATAATATCGTTTGATTGCGTATCTTGGGTTACACCAAACCCTCAACATGGAAATCGATCGCGCATCCCGTGAAACGCTTCGCTATCTGCTGGCAGAATACCTGAAAGGTCCCGCTGTTCCTTATAGTATTAAGCCAATCGCCACCAAATATTCTATTCCACCGTCAATCCTTTCAGATTACTTGCTTGAAAATGGATGGATACGTGATCGGTGGATTTACCAGAACGGAGACGTCACCTGTAAGATCACCATTAAAGGAATCGAAGAAGTAGATGCTGTTTATGTGCGCACCAAATTAAGACATGTAATTGGTGGCCTTGGCGCATCGGGCGGCACAAAGGATCTCACCGATTTGCTCGAAATCAAAATCTCGGAATACTCCATTACGATGGATATTATCAAGCAGCTTGAAAACCTCGGATTCATTCGCGTGCTCCACCCGGAAAGTTCAATCGTAATCGAACTGACCGAGCAGGGCTGGAAGTATTATGAGAAAGGGTCGCGTTCGTTCTTTACGTTGATGAGCTACTGACATCGCTGCATATTTTTGGTAGCTATCGTAAAGAAAGTCAGCAATATCTCGCTTCAGGTCCGCCAAAAAAATTCAACGCCCCCGCTTACATGGCATGCAAACAAAGGGCGTTGAACGAACTTAACCTAAGCACCTAATTACTAACCAAACACCAGTCATTAAAAAAGTAAGGGCGGAGATCGATTATCGCAAAAAGAAGGTAAAATAACTATTCCACCAGATCCGATCGGGTGAGCAACTTTTGCAGATGCGGATTTAGGCGATTTTTGATTTTTTGTGGAGCGAGCGTTCTTCTACTGCGGTGTGAATCATCGTACACAATCAAAGCAGCCCGTGTTACTACTGCCAGTTCAACGTCAGGTCTTTACCGTTAACTGAGGCATACTTCCCGGTTGCTATTTTTACTTCCCCGGTGCCGGTGCACGTACTATGGAAATCAAGCAGGATGGTCCCGAAATCGAGTGCGGTTCCGGCTTTGAAATTCTGGATGAAGGCGGTGCCTCCGAGAGGGTTGCGTGTGCAGTCGGTGAAGTTGAACCGTGTATCGATCATCGCGTGGTAGATGACTCCACCGGTTTGACTTGTTGCTTCGGCAATCTGACCTCCGCCCGAAACACGGTAATCATCATCGAGGAAGTTCACCGCTGAATTTTTTGGCGTGACAGATATGTGCCATACGTTCTGTTTAACGGCCACAAACGGGTCAGTCGGTGCCGGGCTGTTGATCCGGTCCAGTTCGGCAGCAAATTTCGGCTTAGAAAGACTGAGGTTCAGCAGTGTATCCGATCCTTCTCCAATAATAATGTCCTGTTGGGCGAACACGGAAACAATTTCGTTTGTGTTTGGCCTTAAGATGATTGGTATGGTGTGAATTCCATAGAAATTGAATTTCGATGCTGCAAGATCAAAGTCGGAAAACACAATTGAAATTACACCACCGCTGGTGCCGTCCCAGACTCCGGCAATGGTAATATCGCCAATTGCGTTGTTGAATGGCACGGGTGTGCTGGCATCCACCGCAATCTGAATTATGCCCGAACCACTGTAACCGTCAGCATTGATTTTTGAGTAGACCACATTGGAAGGAAGGCTCTGGCCGGTAAGAGCGCGCGTAGCGATGGAAATACAGTAGCCGATAGCAGCGGAACTTTTAAAACCGTCTTCCAACGGGGTTAGCTCCGGTGGGGTGTTGAGTTCATCAAGCTTGTTGCAGGAGATCGCTGATGACAGAATCAGAAACGAGGTAATAATTTTGCGCATCATGGTTTTGCAAGATACGCAAAAATGCTGCCGGTTTAATTGTGTTAAGCTGCCTCGGCAGTTTCGGTGTAGTAAATGCAAGCCTGAACGACATTTTTTAGTCGTAACTCTTTCGTCTCAGGCTCAGATTCATTGATTTTGGTCCAGCTGCATTGGCCAAGGGCTACCCAAATGATGATAAATACCAGTACGGTTCCCAGGCAGCCGCCTCCGAGCTTTTTTGCGCCATAACCTGCAATAAGGGCTCTGAAAAAATTATTCATAGCATGTTTTTTCTCCATTGAATAAAACATTCATGCCGTGACTTTTTTCACCCGCACTCGGAATGTGTTTGTTAAGTTGGTGGAAGGGTGTGTGCGCGTATGGGGAGTTCTTCATTTAGTGCAAGAGCGCTGAGGTTTAATCAGGCTGTTGCCCTTCTTCCTCCAGCTTTCTTGCAATCTTTTCCAGCTGTTCCAATGTCATATATATTTCGCGCTTACCGGTGTAATAAAATGCAATAGCGAAGCCAACGTTTTTCAAGATGGCAATCATGTTGTGAAATGCCCAGAAAGCCTTGATCGTCTGAATGTCATGCTGGCGAAAAATCACATCGGTTAATCCGAAAATAAGTATCGTGACAGTTGCATAGAAAAAGAATGACATATTAAAGATCATGTTACTTAACAAATGAGCGTCAAAGTATCGATCGATTGGCATCTCTTGAATGTTGAAAATATATACTAGCCCGTGGATTAAAATCAGGATCGATTCTACGGTCCAGAGGGTTGTATAGTTTTCAGTTGTGTCGTTCCGTAGTGCTGAAAAAAGGAATGTGGCGATGAATACTCCGATCGAAATTAACATTACTAGACTGCCTCTTTTGCTATAAACCAGTTTATAGTAGAATGAAGTAATAAGCGCGAATTCAATAACTGTAAAGATGTTGTAGAGTGGGGGTGCATGAAGTTTTCCGAAATAGGTGAGGAGGTCGACACATGCTGACAATGCAATGAGCGCAGCGATTATATGATTTTGAAGGGGTGAATGCCTCAGTTTTGCCACATAAAAAGTCAAGGGGACTACAAAAGCGAGGTTGGCCAATAGACGGATATATTCGATCGAATTAGCGCTCATTTTATTCTGATTGATCTGAACAATATGGAGGGCATGGATTTGCGCGGTCATAGACATCCACAGATTCGCTTGCTGATCTTCCATTGTTCACAATGTGTGTATTCCAGGCATATAGAAGGAGTAACGGTTCTTCGTTGTCGCCAACTGCGGGTAGTATTTCTAGTCTTTCGAAGGACTCTTTAGCTAAGATCGACTCGATAACTGCGCTGCCGAAAAAGTGCGAACGAACTTCCTGCGGGAAGGAATTAGCGAACCGCACGGCCCAACGACTGGCAACAGATCTGTCAATCAGTGAGTTTTGGCTTGCATCCACGGCAAGCTCTATCGTGGTGGCGGGCCCTTCTTCAGGGAAAATGATAATTCGGAATGCGCCTCCGTCATCGACAGCGTGAGTGAAGTGCATTCCCTTGTAGTTTGTCAACCGATTTGTGAGACTGACAAGGGTTTCTCTTGTGATACTGCAGATTGCCTGGGTGCGAGAACCACTGTTTGACCTGAGATAGTTGTGCCGCCATCGCTCACCTAATTCGTACGGTATCTTTGAACCAACTAGTTCCGTCAAGCCATCCGTTTCAATTTGGTGTTGAGGTTCTCTGCAAGAAATTGATGCCAGTATAAACGTGAAATAAAACGAAATCCTCTTCATGCTCGGTTATTGCCACATGTTTGTTCGAAAATGCGGTGGCAATATTTGCAAACCAAGGCGAGCGTGTTATGGAATCACGGTTTCTCCAATTTATGTGACCGGAAAATTCCGGTTTTTCTCGGACCCATTCGCAGTGGCAAGAGATTCAAAAACCGCTTGTTGCGCCAACGGTAAATTCAAATTCTACCAAAGGCAAGAGCCCTGCAAAAGAGAGTCGACACGGCAGGAGCCACAAATCCAATGCTCCGATAATTAAGGTTTTCTAATTTTTTTTTTGATTATACTTTTTGAACACAATGTTTTTTGCGTTGCTTGGTTCCATCACAAGATAAACATCCCCTGTTTTTTGAATGAGAAAGTATCGCCTGTCATAGCGGGGAGTTTGTGCTCATGGTATAGAGGAAGGGTTGTTCCGCCTGGATGATAAGCGGTTTTAATACTGCTAGTTCACGAAAACGCTATACTATGAAGTTCCTTTCAACACTTGCACTACTCCTGGCGGTCAACCTTGCCTTTGGTCAAAATGGTAACAACGGAAACACATCAAACAACGGACGCGAAAACTGGTTTCCGTCACATGGAAAAGTAGGCGTGGGAACCAGGTTTCCAACTGCCGACCTTGAGGTAGTCGGTGACGTGCTTTCTTCCGGCAGGATTTCCGCGCAGGACATCAACTCCAATAATTTCACTGGGTCATCGTTGCTGCTTTCGAACAATGCCGTTGTAAATGGAAGGATCGGCATTGGTATCAGCACGCCAACAGAAGCGCTCGATGTTGTTGGTAACTTCAGGCTGCAAGGTAATTTCTCGGCACAGCAAGTAACCTTCCAGGGGTTGACATCAGCGAACGCCCAGTTAAGTTCACTGAATGTTTCCGGCAACAGCACCTTCAACGGGTCATCCATCTTCAGTCAGGCATCCTCGTTTGGAAATAACATTCTCGTGAGCGGTAAGATTGGTATTGGTGTAGCATCACCTGTTGAATCCCTCGATGTGCTTGGCAACTTCCGGCTCCAGGGAAACATCGCTGCCCAACAGGCAACGTTCTCGTCACTTACTTCCTCGGGTGCAGCATTGTTGAACAGTTTGCAGGTGGCGGGTCAGTCACTGTTTAACGGAAGCGCTTCGTTCAGCGGGAATGTTTCGCTATCCAATAATCTCTTTGTCAACGGCAAAATTGGAATTGGCATTGCATCGCCAACGGAAGCTTTTGAAACATCCGGAAATATCAAAAGCGCTGGAATCATCTCCGGCAGCGGACAGCTTGCTTCTCTTGAGGTAACTGATAACACAATCGTCAACGGATCAGTAGGTATCGGAACATCCACACCCGAACAAAAGTTACACGTAGCGGGAAGTATGAAGGTGAATGAAGCGATTACTGCTTCTGCCGTGCACGCTGCCGATTTGTCGGCAGAACACTTCCGAACCACGGAGAATTCAACCTTTGAAAAGAATGTTGTTGTAAACGAAAAACTAGCAGTAGGCCTTCCTTCGGCAACGGAATCGCTGGACGTTAATGGCAACGGTAAATTTTCCGGTAGCCTCACTGCAACCACGGTGAACTCATCCTCCGCAAATTTTTCAAACGGATTGCAAGCCGGAAACGCAACCATCAATGGAAGTTTAAGTGTTTCCGGTCCATTCACCGCTCAAGCCATTTCAATGTCGGATATCACCGCTACGAATAATGTTTCCGTATCGAATAATTTAAATGTTGGCGGAGCTTCAGCCTTCACCGGAGATCTTGAGGTGCACGGTGCGTCCACGCTGAACTCCCTCTCGGTAAGCGGACAGAGTGAACTTCAGTCCGTCAACGCCACTGGCCTTGCTGTATCGCAGAATGCTTCTGTGGGACAAAATCTAACTGTGCAAGGCAATCTGGCAGTAGCCGGATCATTCACCACCGGCTCCATGTCTGTAGCGGAAGTGAATTCGGTCGGCAATATTTCAACCAGCCAAAACTTGTTGGTCACTGGCACAAGTCAATTTACCGGTCAGGCTGATTTCGGAACGGTGCATGCCGGCATCATTGAAGCCACAGAATTCAGAACTACAGGAGGAGGCTCGCCCTTTAATTTTGAAAACGCCCGCATCTCGCAAACACTCGGCATCGCCACCCTCAATAACAATGTGCCAGCCAACTACAAACTGGCAGTAGGCGGAAACATCATCGCCACCGGCATCGACATCAAGATCCCGGAGAAATGGCCTGACTATGTATTCACTGACGGCTACAGGTTGCTGACCATTGAGGAAGTAGATGCATTCATCAGGAAGCATGGACACTTGCCTGGAGTACTTTCAGCTGGGCAAATGGAGAAGGCGAAGAATTACAGTGTCAGCGAAATGGATGCAAAGCTGATGGAGAAAGTCGAAGAGCTCACCCTCTACATCATTGAACTGAAGAAGGAGATAGAAGCGCTGAAGAAAAAGTCGAATTAACCTCCCTTTTCTTTTGCGTATGAGAATCCGATCGATCGTTTTTACACTGTCGCTCAGCAGCATGGCTTGGGTGACACTCGCCCAGGGCACTGTGCCAGGAACAGAGCCTTCAATTTCTGGAAACTCCACCTTCTGTGGCGGAGGAAATAGCACATACCAGGTTTTGCTTCCCGGGGGCTGCACCTTTAACAACTGGTCGTACTCAGGGTCGTTCACGTACGAAGGCAACCTTACTACCGCGTTCAAGCAATTTTCGTTTACCTCCAGCGGAACCCTGACAGCACATTGCTCGTGCGGCAATGCTACGAAAGAAATAACGGTTGGCACTTCGCCTTCTGTCACGTTGACCGCAAATACTTCGAGCATCGTTCTTGGTCAATCTGTAATACTGACCGCGACAGGGGCAAGTGTATATGAATGGTCCGGTGATGGCATTCAATCCGAGTTTTTTTGGTTAGGTCAGCAACATCAGCCTGGGTCCAGATCCCGGGTCGCAACTCCAACCACTGCCGGGGAGAAGACTTATTCCGTGACTGGTACTGATGGTGTATGCAGTGATTACAAATCGGTAAACATTTCAGTGGTCGCGCGTTTATTCGATTCGCAGTCAGCGCATTGCCGGGATGCAGGAAATGTATCGTTGTCATCGGTGCAGCCGGATCTGGCTGCTGGTGCCTGGTCAGGAACTGGCGTTGAAAATGGAGTTGTCAATGTCAGTCAGCTTGCAAACAACACCGAATACATTTACACGTATACCCGCGCTTCCGACAATGCTCAAGGCACCGCGCGAATCACCATCCGCGAGACGGTGCCTGGGTCACTGCAGCTTAATGCAACAGATGCCTGTGCGACAAATCTCACGGGTTCCATCACGCTTCAGAATCATGACGGCACCATCGTGCGGTGGGAACACCAGAACCCGGGAAGCGAAACATGGACGCCTGTGCAAAACACCACGGCAACCTTCGCGTACCAATTCAACGCACCGGCATCGGTTCGCGCCATCGTCAGGAAAGGGGAGTGCGCGCAGCAGGCAACAGCCCCGGTAAGCATCGCGCCCGCCAGCGTCTCCGCGGGTGAAATAAATTCATCGGCACTGGTCGTCAGCTGCGAAACCCTCACTGGCTCGTTGTCGGTTGCGCCTGTTGGCGGTACTGTTGCGTTCTGGGAAATTTCCTTTGACGGGAATGCGTGGGTATCGATCAGTAGCTCCGCTTCGGCAACGTTAAATTCCATCAACCAGGTCACGAAGACGTGGTTTCGCGCAGCCGTACAAGCAGGTAGCTGCCCCGTTGTGCGAACCAGTGCTGTGAGCTTTGAACCCCTGAGGCCTATCGGTGGCTACCTCAGCGCTTCTGCGCAAAGCGTAACCTGTGGCAGCGCATCTGGCACGCTTCAATTGCAAAACGCAGTGGGCGAAAGCTATGAGTGGCAGCGCAACACGGAAGCAGGGTGGGAGGCACTTACAGGTGTTACGGGCTCGAGCTATGCTTTCGCGACTACCACTCCAACCCAGTATCGTGTCAAAGTTTCGCGCAATGCGTGTGAGCCGCAGTACTCCAACGTCTTTTCAGCACATGTCTCATCGGTGGGCGGCAACACCTACACCAACGCGCCTCAGCAGTGCGGTGATGCGTCCGGGTATGTTCAACTTTACAATCATGTGGGGACGGTAACACATTGGGAGCATTCAACAGATCAGATCAGCTGGTCGGTGCTGCCCCAGAGTGCGGCACTTACCCTCTTGCCAATCACGGCAACGGCTCCTGTCAATCATTATCGCGCGCTGGTTGGCCTCGGAAGCTGTTCACCCGCTTACTCCGCTTCAACGATGATCACCGTGAGCGACCCAACCGTGCCCGGACAAGTGATCTGGAATGGCGAGGAAAAAGATGCGGAGGTGGTAAATGGAGTCCTCACCTTTTATCCAAGGTTCAAGCTTACGGGCACCGTTACCGGGCAGGTAAAATATTGGAGCCTTTTTTCTGATTACAGCTCACAGTTGATTGGCAATACTACAACGGAAATCCAACCCGTGATAACGCAGACAACCGAAGTGCGTGCAAATGTACAAAACGGAGACTGTCCCGCACTCCTCTCCGGAAGCGCAATCATGGTAGTCAACGAGCCGTACGTGGGTGTTCATACCGTGCTGGGAAGAGACCTCGAAATTGTAAATGATTATGACGGGCATTCGTATGTTGTAAGAAATGCGGAAGGCATCAGCCTGCAAGACGGCTTTAGCTTTCATGCCAACTCAGCTCAGGAATTTTTCATCCTGCTCGATGAGAATTATGCGCAGCCACAACCCAACGAAAACTACGTGCTCGAAGAAACCGTGCTGCAGGAGGGCATTACCAGCGAAGACGATCTCTACTTTGCCAATGCCTACCAGCGCGCCAGCAAATACACTTACTATGACGGCCTTGGCCGTCCAATCCAGACCGTTGAGCGCAGGGCAAGCCCCGGGCAGAAAGACCACGTTACGCCCTTTGCCTACGATGCCTTTGGCCGCATGCCAAAAGAATTTCTACCGTTCATCTCCACCGCCTCCGATGGTATGCGCAAGCAGAATGCCGAGGAGACCCAACGCAGCTTTTACCTCACTCCACCGGAGAAAGTTGTGGCCAGCGCGCATCCATTCGCGCAAAAGGTGTTTGAGCAAAGCCCGCTCAACCGCATACTCGAACAGGGCGCAGCCGGCACTGATTGGCAACCCGGCATCGGCCGCACTGTGAAGCACAACTTCAAAACGAATGCTGCAGGCGAGATCACCCTCTGGAGACTCTCGGAAACCGGCATGCCTGAAAGCGAAGGCTTTTATGGCGCTGCTGAATTGTTTGTAAACGAAACCATCGATGAACACGGAAACGCGGTAAAACAATTCACCGACAAGCAAGGGCAAATACTCGAAAAGCATGTACAGCTCGGCACCGAATGGATGCGTACGGTCTATATCTATGATGACTTCGGACTGCAGCGTTACGTCATTCAACCCGAAGGCGTGGCAACCCTTACGGGAACACCCGACCAGCACTTCCTCGACACCTGGGCCTATCAATACCGATATGACGAACGCAAGCGCCTCGTGGAGAAACGAGTGCCGGGGAGCGGATGGAATTACATGGTGTACGACAAACGTGACCGGCTTGTACTTTCGCAGGATGCCAACCAGCGCGAGCACAACCATTGGACGTTCACCAAATACGATGCGCTTAACCGCCCCGTAGTAACCGGAATTTATACCTGGCAAAGTCCGCCCGGTGAAACCATTACCGGCTCACGCAGCCAGCTTCAGTCGGAGATCTCAACCACCGTGTTCGCGGAAGCGTTTAGCGGAGATGGCTCCTTGCTGGGCTACACCAACACGGTTTATCCCACCGAAAACCTGGAAGTGCTCTCCGCCACGTATTACGATGACTATGCCTTTATCGGTAACCAGTTCGGCAACGATTTTGCCTACGATGCCACCGCCATGCCCGGGCTGGACGCAGAAAACTTCACACGCGTGCGCGGACTCGTTACCGGCACACAAACCAAAGTGCTGGGCTCAGCCGGTACATTTCTGAAAACGGTTACGTGGTATGACGACCGCTACCGCCCCATACAAACGCTTTCCACCAACCACCTCGATGGTCGAGACCGCCTTTCCATGCGCTATGATTTTGTGGGCAAAGTACTGGCGCAATCGCTGCGGCACTCGGCAGGCAATGACACGCACACCATCAACGAAGAGTTCGCCTACGACCACTCCGGCAGACTGCTGGCACATTATCACCAGCTCAATAACGGGCCGAAGGTGCTGTTGAGGACGGCAGCGTACAATGCGCTGGGTCAGCTGGTGGAAAACAACCTTCACGGCAAAAGCGATGGCTCCTTCGAGCAATCGGTTGACTTCCGCTACAACATCCGCGGATGGCTCACCCACATCAACAACGCCACGCTTACCAATGATGGTGGCGCTACCAATGATGAAGCCAACGACTACTTCGGCTTCGAGCTGAAATACACCAGCCCCGACCGTGCAGCACCTCAATACAACGGCAACATCAGCCAGGTGAACTGGAAAACGATCGGGGCAAACCGCCAGGCTTATGACTATACGTATGATGCTGCAAACCGCTTACGTGATGCTGTCTATAAAAACATCGATAATCCATTACAAAATGGTAGATTTAATGAGAGCATTTCGGCTTATGACCGCAATGGAAATATTCGCGGTCTGGTACGGACAGGGCAGCCTGTGGCCAACTTGCCCGGATATACAACCATTGACGACATGACCTACACCTATTCCGGCAACCGTCTCATAAAAATTGACGATACGCACACTGGAGGTTTTGATGATAAGAACAAAGACGGCAACGACTACGATTACGACCCCAATGGAAACATGAACCACGACCGCAACAAGGACATTGAAACGATTGCTTACAATTTTCTGAACCTGCCGCAGCAAGTAGCGAAGGCCAATGGCGACCAACTCACTTATACGTATGCGGCTTCAGGCGCCAAATTGTCGCAGCGGGCCACGGAAGGCAGCACAGAAAAGATCACCGATTATTCCGGAGGGTTTGTGTATGAAGGCGGCAAGCTTCAATTTATCCAGCATGGCGAAGGGCGCGTTACCATGACAAAAGCCCAGCCTGTTTATGAATATTTTCTGAAGGATCACCTGGGCAACGTGCGGGTTGCGTTCAGTACTGAAAAGGAAGTTGATGAAAAGCGTGCTTCCATCGAGGATGCCCGGGCGGATGAAGAGCGGAGCAATTTTTTAAATTATGACCATGTTCGGAAAGTGAAATCTCCGGTGTTCAATAAACAACTTGATGATACGCCTGCAGAGGGTTATGCGGTAAGGCTAAGCGGAGGTCCAAACGAAAACATCGGGCTTGCCCGTTCGTTGCAAATCATGCCAGGTGATAAAGTACACATGGAGGTTTATGCAAAATATGTGCACCCTGCTGACGAAGCCTATTGGGGCTATTTTGTGGAGCAGGTGTTAGGAGCACTCGCGAGTCTCCCTTCTCCCATGGTAATCGATGGTCCGGGTTATGGAACTCCAGGGTACACCCCACCGCCAGCGCCAGGCGCTCCGGCAAGCGAAGAGTATGATGGGCCTGAGGCTTTTCTTCGATACGTATTCGTTCCGAATGATTTTGATTTCACCAAATCGATCGGAAATGGCGTAAAGTTGAGCGCAGCCCCGAGAGAAATAGGAAATAACACACCTCATGAAAAATTGGAATTAAACTTCGAAGCTACTCAAGCGGGATTTCTATACGTATACATTTGCAACGATAGAGAAGTACCATTGGAGGAAGTCTTCTTTGACGAGTTTAGAGTTGTTCATGAGAAATCTCAAATTGTGCAGAGTAATGATTACTATCCGTTCGGTTTAACTTTTAACTCCTACTCCAGAGAGAACAGCACTCCGAATTTTTATCAATACAACGGGAAGGAAAAGCAAGATGAATTAGATCTTGGGTGGTTGGATTATGGAGCAAGAATGTACAGGCCTGAGATAGGAAGGTGGGGAGTCATTGATCCATTATCTGAAAGTTATTATCCAGCTTCACCTTACAACTACGCTTTGAACAATCCTATTAACCTCACCGATCCCGATGGCAGATCCGCAGAGCCAGTCATTGATGAGAAGAACAAAACGATCACTGTAAATATTAAGATTGTGTTTTATGGTTCAGGAGCTACGCAAGAAAATGTAGATGCAGCAATTGCATCAATAAACGGTATGTGGAACGCAAACGCAGATAAGGAAGGTTGGAGCGATGCAGGTGATGGATGGCGTATGAAAGTTAACGCTGAAGGAATTGTTACTGATGAAGAAGGGGCAAAGGAGATGGCAGAAGACAACGAAGGTAATGCGCTTTACAATTATGTAAGGGTTGAAACTCAAGATAACTCCGGTGGTGTAGTTGATGAAAACGGAAAAACAGACAATAAGGTATCGTACATGTTGCAGGGAGGAAATTCTGGCTTTTGGATTACTGGTCAAATGAAGTCGACTACTCCCGCTCACGAGATGGGACATGGACTTAATCTGATCCATGATGACGGAGGTATAATGGTCCCAGGCACAAGTGATCGAAAAGTTACAACCGAAAATTTATCGACACTTAGAAACCGAATTGAACAATTTGGAACGGACAAATCCGGATTAATAGATAAATACTGGTCTGGTGTAAAAAGGATGAATTACGGTTCAACAGCAACTCAATTGTATGATAAGGATGGATTTTCAAAAACAAATTAGTGTTGTGAATAAGTATTGCTTGATCTTCTTCTTATCTTTTTTCTTGGCATGTAATCAGAAAGGAGAGTCGTTACAGACGGAGATTAACCAGGACTCTTTGATATTGATATCAAATGATTGGAAGGCTGATTCATTAGGATGCTATGGCAAGCGTGATGCTGAGAAAATTAAGCAATTGATTGACCAGTCAAATCTGATAGGAAAAGATACTGCGACTCTGATAGTTTATCTGGGACATCCAAATCATAAAGACTATCAGGATGATAAAGTGATCTACTATTACTACTTGGAATGTGGAGACTCTGGAAAAGTGAGTTATGATAACTTCTATTGTTACTTCAGAGGTGATTCACTCTTTTCTTATCAGCACAAGACTTTTTGATAGAGAGACGTCATTAATTGAAATAAGACCCAGCCACGCGCTGGGTCTTATTTTTTAGGATAGAGTGAGTCGAGGTCGTTGATAAAAGCGGCCAGTAGAGTTTTGTTTTGATCCAGCCCTTTGTTTTTGTGTCCGATGTCTTTGCGAATGATTAGCAAGAGTTTTTCGAAGTTGGCAAGAACAGTGAGGCTATCGTTAGCCACGGCTGCTCTTCTGAAATCTGACCAGTGCTTGATGACTTCATCGGAACCCCAGGTAAGAAAGCTGGGTGAGAACTCAACGTAGAAACTCTCCATGCTTTGAACTTTGTTTTTGTCTTTAGCCCCCATGAACTTGAAGAAGTAGGCCATCAGTTTTTCGTAAACGATAATCTTCTTATCACGGATATCTTTTTCAATCAGACGTTTGTTCTCATAATGCTTAGCCAGGATGAGAGAGGCAACTGAAACAATGATCGTTGTTGATGCTGCAATGATCGCGGCTGCAACCTGCTTGTCAAGAGATTTAATGATCGACAAGTACCAGTTAATAGCTTCCCATAATCCCCAACCAAGAAGACCGAGCGTTACAAGGCCAAGCAGAAAGGTGAAGACTTTTTTCATCCAGACTATTGAGCGAGTTTTTCTTTAAGATCATTTTTGAGCAGGAAGGCATCGAGCAGTTCTTTGACGATGGCCTTTTTTTCCTTCGGTAGTTTGGCGATGCGCTTGAACTGAGTCATGAGTTCTTTATCGCTGATGCCTTCGGCCATCTCATCCTGAGAGCCAGACATTAAATAATCGGTGGTCACGTCCAACGCATCAGCAAGCTTGGAAAGAATATCAGCAGAAGGCTGAGCGCCTTTGTTCTCGTAGCGGCCGATCTGAGTGTAATGCAGCTTCACCTTCTTAGCCAGGTCAGACTGAGACAATCCCTTCTTTGTGCGTGCTTCCTTCAAACGTTCAGATAAGCTCATAATATGCGTTTAGCAGTCGAAAATCAATGAAAATCTACTGTAAAGGCATCATTATATCAAATGTTATAATGCCTATGCACACAAAATGATGCCTGAAGGCTTGATTAGTATAAAGCGTATAAGTATCATTGTGAAGCGTAAACGCACATAGCAAGATTTTTGAAAAAAGTCTGAAATGGAAGCCCGAAAACTCGACACCAACAATCCCGAACACATCCGCTACCAGCAGGGAGCTTTGGATATCACGATCCTGGGCGGGATCAGACTGGAAGGCCTGGACAGAATGCGGGTAACGATGAAAATCCAGGTGGAGCACTTATCGATCAGACACAACCTTGACTTGTACAATGACAACCAGGTTGAAAAGCTCGTGCGCAAAGTTGCTGACAAACTTGAGATCGGAACATCAGTATCAACAGCCGCCCTCAATGACCTTACTGACTTGCTTGAACAATACAGACTTGCCGAGATCGAGAAACAGAATCTCAATGAAGACAAGCGCAAGATCATGAGTGCGGATGAAACGAAAGAAGCACAAAGCTATCTGAGCGCACCGAACCTGATGGAACGAACAAAGGAAGACATCGGCAGAGCGGGAGTGATTGGAGAAGAGAATAACAGGTTACTGATGTATCTGATCTTTACAAGTCGTAAGCGTGCACACCCTTTGCATATCGTGAGCTTAGGAAGTTCAGGCATAGGTAAAACTCACTTGCAGGAGAAAGTTGGTGCCCTGATACCGGAAGAAGATCGAATAGAGATCACAACGTTAAGCGAGAACGCATTTTACTACTTCGGCAAAAGACAACTGCAAAACAAGCTGATACTGATCGAAGACCTTGACGGTGCAGAAGACGTGCTTTATCCATTGCGTGAATTACAGAGCAAGAAGCGAATCAGTAAAACAGTTGTTCACAAAAACACGAAAGGAGAAACGCGCACCGTTCACCTGACAGTTGAAGGTCCTGTAAGTGTATCGGGTTGTACCACGCGAGAAAGTTTATACGAAGACAATGCGAACCGCTCGTTCCTGATCTACATCGATGAGAGCAAAGAGCAGGACGAAAAGATAATGGCCTACCAGCGCAGGCATAGTGCCGGAAAGATCGATACGACAGAGCAGCAGAAGATCATTCAGCAGTTCCAGAACATGCAACGGGTCTTGCATCCGATAGCAGTGCGAAACCCTTATGCAGAGCTTTTGAAAATACCGGATGAAGTGTTCAAGCCTCGCAGGACAAACGCACATTACTTAGCCTTCATTGAACTGGTAACTTTTTACCATCAATATCAGCGCGAAAAGAAATACGATCAGGACACAGGCGAAGAATACATCGAGACGACAGCGGAAGACATTGGAGAAGCAAACAAGCTGTTAAAGGAAATCCTGCTGCGCAAGTCTGATCAGCTTACGGGCGCATGCCGTAGCTACTTCGAGAAGCTCAAGGAATGGCTGCAGCAAGAGAACAGGACAACGTTTAGCAACAGGGAAGCACGGCAGGCGCTACGCATCAATGCAAGCAACCAGAAGCGTTATATGCTCGAGCTTACAGCAAACTATCACATCCGTGTTGCCAATGGCAAGAAGGCCAGAGGCTACCAATACGAGATCGTCAGTTATGAAGAATATGAGAAGCTGAAACAAGGCATTGAAACCGTTCTGGATGAAATCCTGGAAAGCCTCAAGCGGTTCAATGGTTCACCAGTAGTTCAAAAGCAAAATGAACCACTGAAGAAAAAGAAAGTCAGCAAGTTAGTGGAGTAGTTCACTCCGAACAGGAAACATCAACCGAGCAAATTTTACGACTATGAAACAGTTACAGCTGAGTAACGCATCATTCCGTTACCTGGAGCAGAGCTTTAAAGAATGGCTCGACATCATGGGCTATGCAGCGATCAGCGTGTATAACATGCCGCTGCAAGTGCGGGAGCTATTGTACTACCTCGAAGGTCATGGCATCACAAATATCAAGGAACTTGATAACAAGCACATCCAGAAGTATTACAACAAACTGAAAGAACGTGCGAACCAAAGACGTGCCGGTGGACTTAGCAACAACCATTTAAATAAACACATACAGTCACTGCGGAAATTTATTGACTACCTCAGACAAGTCGGCAGACTAGAAATCCCTGAACTGAATTTAAAGAACGAAGAAGCAAATCCAAAGTCTATTGATGTACTGACAGAAGAAGAAGCAC
>DASWTP010000242.1:0-1740 GCA_036402075.1 Chryseosolibacter sp.
GGCTTCCTCGGCAATTCCTGTGGCCAGTTCGGCATAGACGATGGCTTCAGTCAATTCGGCTGCGATCTTTTTCTGTTCGGTAACATCGCGCGCTACGATGACCACACCCATCACATTTCCATCATTGTCTTTATATATGGAGCCATTAAACAGAACGTCCGTCAATTTTCCATCCCGGTGTCTTAATGTCAGAGGTGAGTCCGCCACAGAACCGTTTGCAAAAACTTCCTGATAAACAGCCCGCGCTTTTTGAGGTTCAGTAAAATAATCAAGGAAGTCTGTTCCCGTAAGTTTTTCGCGGGACATACCTGTGATATTGGCCAGCGCTTCATTCATGTCCATGATCTTTCCTTTTGCGCTTATTGTCACCAATGGATCAAGACTTGCCTCGATAAGGCTGCGTGTATACTGGGATTCTTTCGTTGCTGTTTCCACCTAATTTTTGCTTAATACTTTTTCTCTGCCATTGCCGATTTCTTCAATGGGTATTCTCTGTTTATGTTTCAATTGTTTATAGGCGGAAGGAGAGAGGCCCGTTACCTTTTTGAATTGGTTCGAAAGGTGCGCCACACTGCTGTAATGAAGCTTGTAGGAAATTTCGGTAAGGTTCATTTCATCGTAGAAGAGCAACTCTTTAACACGTTCAATCTTGTGTACAATGATGAACTGTTGAATAGTAATGCCCTTGACTTCAGAAAATAAATTCGAGAGGTAGGTATAGTCGTAATTCAGCTTTGCGCTTATAAAATCAGAGTAGTTCACTTTCGGGAGATCATCCGAGTTATGGATCATCTCGGTTATTACATTTTTGATTTTTTCGATCAAAACGGATTTTTTGTCGTCCATCAGCTCGAGTCCCGATGCCCGTAATCCGGTTTGCAATGCCCTTTGCAGATCCTCCGTCAGCTCCTCCATAATTTCAACTTCTCCCATCTCGACTACAATAAAGTGCAAGCCGAGCTTTTTCAATTCGTCTTTCACTGCAAGCTTGCAGCGATTGCTCACCATGTATTTAATAAATAGTTTCAAGCAGAGGCAATTTTGGTGAATGTACGACAGGCAAACTCGCATCCTCTTACATACCGCAGTGATTTTGTTACATCTATCACTGATGGGCAACTCAAATAGTCGTAAGGATCAGTCGAACGGTGCAAAGAGTTCTTTCAAAGAGTGAGTAGTCTCTTTGTTGGATCATGAGTCATATTACAATAATTGATTCGGTCGGAGCAGGTTAGTAGCCCGCTAGATAGGATCGTTCTTCGCAGTAATGAAACTGGCTTCACGCCAAATATCGTCTATTGTATAATATACAAAGAACTCCACCCAAAACCTATTTAAACTTGTGATTATACTTTGAATTTCTTCCTTTGCTGATGATGCTGGTCACCGCAGCGAGGAGACCAGGCAGCGCATGTTGCTTGCCGTCATGACGTTGGCGGTTGAATCCCCTGCGTTTGTTCGTTTACATTCAATTCGGAAATCTTCCTATTTCTTACAACCCATTGTTTAGCTGCTGCTTCGATGTCACTCGACTTCGGTGCTGAAGCCATTCGATCACAAATGTGTGAAGTATGTAACAATTAGACAGCAAAGTATACGATATACTGGCAAAGAACGTCCATTTTTACAGGTTAGGTTTTAAACACGGAATCAAAATGATGAAAAGCTATCGTAATGTTTTGAATGTTCTTTTTAGTGCAATCTCGAATGTCTTTTCAGAAAAGAAGGCACCACAGATGT
>DASWTP010000243.1:0-12204 GCA_036402075.1 Chryseosolibacter sp.
ATCACCCCATCTGAACCTGCGAAGCACGAAATATCAGTTGCCATTGACAGTTGCGTTGACAGCAGATCTGGTTCTGTCACCTCGTAAGACAGTTCATCAGTGCATCCATTGAGGTCGGTCACAATCACCTGGTAGGTGCCCGGGGTCAGGTTTTCAACCGCTGCCGTTGTCTGCGCCAATGCTGGCCATGAAAACGTAAAGTCATCCGTCCCTCCCACAGCTTCAACCTCAATGGCACCGTTTTCAGAACCGTGGCAAGAAACTCCAAATCCGTTATAATTAGAATGCGATTTTATGGATGCGACAACCTGGCTCGGATTAATTAACTCCTCCTCATCTGAATCCTCACAATTATTCTGATCTCTGACAATGACTGAGTATGTTCCGCTGGAAAGGCCATTGGCCTGCATTGTTGTTGCACCAGTATTCCAGAGATAGGAATAGTTATTGGTTCCGCCAGAGCCGGAAACAGTAAGAATGCCGTTGTTTCCATTGTGGCATTGTATAGCCTGACCGTTGTAATCGGAAACAATTGCGATTGATGCACTCACCGGATTCGGGTTTGTGACCACGAGAGGCTGTGATACAACTTCGCAGCCATTCGCATCTTCAGCCGTTACCGTATAGCTTCCAGCGCTGATATTGTTCACAACGTTTCCCTGCAAGCCATTGCTCCAGCTAAACTGGACCGGTGCCGCTCCGTTCATCGCTGATGCGGTTAAGATTGCATCCGATGCGTTCGCACAGGAAATGGCCTGACCATGATAGTTGGAGGTGATATCAATTGTCGGGAGCATGGGCAGCGGATCGTTTAAAACATAGTTCGCTGACCCTTCGCAGCCGTTAATATCCGTGACATTCACGAAGTAGGTTCCAGCAGGCACACCTGATATGCTTGCAGTAGCGGGGCCGTTGTACCATTGAAAAGTATAACCACCTGGAGTGCCATCCGATCCTGTTGCCAGCAACGTCCCATCGCTTGCACCTGGACAACTGATGGCAAAACCATGATGATTTGATGTTGCGGAAATTTGTGCGCTGACAGGTTGCGGATCATTCAAAACATAGCTCGCCTGCGTGATACATCCTGATCCATAGGTTGCTTCCACTCGATAGGTGGCCGCATCAAGTAAATTGAGTGTATTAAGGCCCGGTCCACCAGCGTAGAAAATGTTGTTACGATACCATTGATAATTTTGCGCAGCGACAGCACTTCCGGAGAGATCTGTCACGGCTGCATTGAGCGCGCCATCTGCTCCGCCATCGCAGCTAATGTAACTGCCATGAAAATTTGACTGCGGAGAAATTTGAACGGTGAAAGGCTGTGGATCAACGAGAGTCTGTTGCCTTGTGGCTGAACAACCTGAGCCACCACCATCAGTAATGGTTAAAGAATACTGACCTGCCGGCTTGCTGTTTATTGCGGAAGTAGTTTCGCCTGTTGACCACGAGTAAGCGAGCAGACCAACCGCATTTGCGATATTCTGCGGAGATAGAGATCCTGTTGACGTGCCCGGACATGTTACTGCATTGTCTATCCCTATCGAAAAATCAATTGGTGGTGGCGCGGACAGTTGGACGTTATCATTTGCCTGACATCCGTTGGCATCAACCGCGGTAACTGAGTATAGACCCGTGCCAACATTCGGAACATTTGGACCGGTATGACCTGTTGACCAATAGTAAGTGAATCCTCCGGAGCCACCCGAAGCGGATGCGTTCAGTGACCCATTAGACTCACCAGCGCATCTGACATTAAAACCACCATAAGGCGCAGGCGATGTTGCATCGGCTACCACGGGGGTTGGCTGACCAACCGTGGCGTTGTTGTTTCCTGTACATCCTCTGCTATCTGTTACTGTTAAGGAATAGTTTCCCGCAGAAAGATTTGTTCTGATATTGGCGCCACTTCCCGCACCTGTCCAGGAAAAACCGACAGATCCGACTGCATTTTGAATCGTTGCCTGAATTGAGCCGTTTGCGTAGCCATAGCATGTTGCGTTCGTAGGTGTAAGTGAAACGTTGACAGGTGGCGGTATTGTTACTGTGCCCACGAGTTGGCGATCAGTTGAGCAATTTCCATAAACGGCAGTATTGGTATTATTGCGAACCATAACATAGTACTGGCCCCCTCCCAGTCCATTGAACTGATGCAGCGTTAACGAAGTAGTTGCATCAGTTCCCGGTCCGACCGGGTCGGTCAAATGTGAAACAACAAAATCTGTGATAACGGGGGTAGATGGAGTTATCGTAACTTGAACCGAACCGGTTCCATTGCTACACGTTGGACTAATGGCGTTTGCGGAAAACTGCGGAGGTGGGTAATAAAGAGTTGCCTGTCGAAAATCGCTTGTTGTTTGATCCCGCCCTGTGGCTTTGACATAGAATGTTGTTATCAAATTGCTGAAGCCCATACCCGTAACCATTGCGCGAGTCAGCGTCAGTGATGCTCCAGTCTGGCCTGGAATAGGCTGGTAAGGGCCAGCTGAGTTGGTGCTAATTGACCATTGCAACGTGCTGCAAGAAGTTGCAGTAAATGTCGATCCCAAATTAGTACAGGACGCAGAGTAATCAGGAGTAGAAATGGACGTCTGAGGGAAAAGGGTTATCGATCCATTAAATTCATTATTCAAATTGTTTGCCGAAAAATTTGTCGCAACACAATTAAAATTGTTGTGGTTTCCGGAATAGTTGCCTGAAATCGGGACGGAGGCCGGAGCGCGTTGGTCATACGGTCCATTTGCTGTTCCGTTGAGCGAGATCTGAACATCTCCATTGGTGGCACCGGTTCCTTTAACCACTACCACAAATGGTGCAATCTGATCTACAAACCCTACTGACTGTCCAGAGAACGTTACAGTTCCTGACGCTCTTTCCATACCATAATTTGAATGATTGATATTAATATTGAATTCAGCGACCCAACCCTGAGCCCTAAGCGGCTGGGAACTACATAAATAGATCAAACCAAGCGGCAGAAAAAGTAAATTCCTGGATAGCATGTCAAAATTTTAATTCGAGTTGCTCGCTTATTCTTGATTTACGCCCATCATCGAAGACGGCCATAATTCTATATCGACAAATTCTACCTGTTGCAATACGTTCAGCGAGATGTGTATTGCCAACCGGTAGGGTTTTATACAATGAAAAGTCATCAGAATCTACCGCCTTAAAAAGGGCGAACGCTTTGATACCAGCTATCGGATACTCCCACTTCAAGATGATACGTTTTGATTCTCTGTCAACTTCCCATTGCCTCCAGGTGACTTGGCGCGGAAGGCGATGTGAAATGCATTTAATAATAATTGGACTCGCACGCAATGATTCATTATTTGAAGAATCAACCGCAACAATGGAGTAACGATAACGGTGCTTTGCATCTTGCAGCATATCATAAAACTGTCCAAGAGAGTCGGTGCTTGCCGGCAAAATTTTTATCCTGACCCATTGATTGTAGTCTTCGCGAGCGCGATACACCTCGTAATGCTTGACGTCCTTACTACTACTGTGCTGCCATCGAACGGTCACGCCAAGGCTATCAACGAGCGCTGGCAACATCACCGGTGCCACAGGCTTCACCTTGTCCGGTAACTTCACTTTAAGCCTTGCCGACAACTTAGATTCATTTTGATTTTTATCTACCGCTATTACAGAATAGAAAACAAACTTATTCAAGGTTCGGAGGTCGACCTGATCAGCAATTTCCGTTATGGGGATAGGCGCAGAGGTTATCTGTGCAAGTTCTTCCTGACCATGGTTAGACTTATATACGCGGTAACCATAAAGATCACCTTCGGTATTTTTTTTCCACGTAAGCTCTACACGTCCACTTTCGTTGACGACCGCCCTTAGTTCCTCTGGTGCAGCAGGTGGAAGGCTGTCTACCAGCAATGCCAATTGCGTAAAAGAAGGAAATCGTTTGCCGGATTTGTGAATTGCTGTTACCCGGTAGTAGTTAACCGGAAGAGGAGAATGATCGATGAAACTTCTTTGCGTGGGCCCAACCAACGGCAGCGATGGCAAAGGCCTCACTGTCCTTTCACTTTCGCCTCTCTCAATTTCAAAACCGGCAAGATCAGAATTCAATGGTCGGGGGAAATCCCAAGAAACGGTTATAGCTTTATTGTCTGCTGAAAAAATTTCAGCAATCCTTGGTACAGCATTTAGTCCACGCTCAACTGTTGCTACTGCGATATTACTTACAGCACTCGTATCACCGAAAGCGTTAACTCCCCTTACTCGATAATATAGGAGTTCTTTACCTGCTGGAATCGAATCACTTACAGAGTGCAATCCCAGCGATGAATCAGCCGTTGGCTCGAGGGTGACAAACGGAATTTCACTTACAGTTTCAAAATTCACGGAATCGGCAGACCGCTCGACCTGGAAAAAGGCATACCGCATCCGCTGGACAGATTGCCATTTCAAAGTGACAAGACGATCGCCAACTTCACATTTTAACTTCCCGGGTGGCACCAGCACAGCGCTATCATCAGGACTGACAAAACCACTTCCCTGAGAGACCTTATTTAAGGAATTAATTGAAACTCTATATAAATAGCGCTCGTCTGCACGAATTGCAGTATCTGAAATTAAGAGCGCACTTTTCTGCGCCACGTCTCGTGACATATCTGCGCACCACAACGCAAACGAAAACCGCTGATCATTCTCCTTTACTTTGTTAGCAATACTCATCACGTCCGAACGTGCAAGATCGACAGCAAAGTCATCGCCAAACAAAGCTTGCGCAGCAATCGCATGATAACGACTTTTGTTTATGACGTGCTGCCACTGGTTTAGCGGATCGGGTCTTAGCGGCTCCGCTGTGAGCAACTTTCTCTCCGGAGGAATCACTTCATTTCCCCTGACTAACGTAAAGCGTTCTACAGTATATCCGTTGCTATTACCTAGCCGCCAAAGTTCATATGAGACAGGGGCCCAGCGCAGTGTAATTGAATCAGGTGAAACACGCGATAGCACCATGATATCATCACTTTTTGAAACAGTATCTGCAGATTGCGCTTGCACTTCAGCGCAATTAGCGAAAGACAAGAGGATGACAAATATTAGTTTTGAGTTGTGGCACATCATCTTATGTTATTAAATAGATTCCAATCAAATGAAGACGTGGGCTGCGGTGCACCTGGTGGTCGGTAGGACAACTTAAGCGCATAGTTTCCATACCGTATATATGGTGGTGCGTTTATGAGGAAATGCGACAGCCTCGAATTAATGACGGTCGGATGATCAACCAAATAGTTACCAGCCCTGCCTTGCATCGCGTAATAATCATTCTCGACTTGCCGCATGATGTTATAGGAGACAAAATGTTTGTTAAATGGTATTGCAGCCGCATTCGAGGAAAAAGGCTGGTTGCTTGCGGTAACCTGCTCAATAGTAATATCACGCGTGGGCGGGATCCCAAAAACATAAGGGCTCGACCGGCTGACATAAAGTATTGACAAATAGGGATAGCCCTGATACATGGTTGGTTCTACCAACGATGTATACCACGGAGTATTTTGCAGATCCGCCTCCATTGAAATCAACTTCGAAAACTTAGTGGTGCCACTAAGTTCCTCAGGTGAGAAGCTTTCATCTCCGTTAATCCAGGCCTGCATGAATCCTACGAACAACCACTGCCATACGTATGAACCTTGCCCTAGCTGAATATTCTTCAGTTTTTCATTGAACGTATTGTACTTACTCGTTCGGAATCTCGCACTGTAGATTGACTTAACTTCAAGCCGGGCGAGTTGTCCTTCAATATCTTTCGTAGTGAGCACGGCTGTTCCATCGTCACCACCAACTTGTGTTTCCACATTTTGCACATTCGCATCGATTGACAGAATGCTTTTTGGAACATTCACAATCTCAAAATTGTACAGTTGTGAATTTGTGAGGCCAGTGGGAATCTCAAAAGCAACTTGCTTAAGCGAGCTATTATAGTCAAGTTGGCTTTCTGCAATGGAAGATCCGTCCGCCCGGGTCATTCGCACGCGCTGAACC
This sequence comes from Chryseosolibacter sp., assembly GCA_036402075.1. GTDB lineage: Bacteria > Bacteroidota > Bacteroidia > Cytophagales > Cyclobacteriaceae > Chryseosolibacter. The sequence continues at coordinate 6,010 of DASWTP010000243.1, forward strand.
CATCGCGGATCAGGTGTAAATAAATAGCCCTGCCCATCTTTCAGCTGAATCAGTCCGCGGTTGTATTCTTTGGGATAAAAGTTTTGTTGATCCTGCAGCGGATAAGAAACCAATACATTATGTGCTGGAATGTAATCGGGTGCCTTCTCAGTTACAAAATTGACCACTTTCGTTTCTTCAACGGGTTTTCCTTGAAAAACCAGTGTTTGCCAGTTGCCATTTAAACGCTCTTCGAACTTTAGCTTTACCGATACGGTAAGCCTCTTTTCTCCAGGAAGTATTTCGTGTCCGTCAAAGATCACTACATTCTTATCATCATTCCATTGCTGAGCCCCTTCTAGCACCGCACCATCTTGGGCCACATCAAACTGCTGCAATGTTGCGCGAAAATAATGCCTGCGATTTTCGTGATCAGTGATTTCAAACACCTCTCCAACCGGAATGTTGAACGCCACTTGTGGATTTGTAAACACATCGACCTTTGTTGCTCCATCTGCCGGACTTATCTCCGCAATCATTTGTTGGTCTGCGAGCACATTTTGCTCGCCCACCGGTACGCATTTCTCTCCAACTTCTACATCGAACCTGCAATTGCCTTTCACCATGCCTCCGAGAATGGAATAGTAACCTCCCACGGTGCCTTTCATCCAGAAAGGATTCGGACCCTTCGCCTGGAGAATGGCCGCGGCACCAATGTTCATGATGTCAAAATTTCCTTTGTAAAATTTGAGATTTACTTTCACACCGATCTTTCCCATCACAAACGCATAGGCCTGACCGTTGGCATACCATCCGTTGATTCCCATGGGGCCGGATGAACCCTGACAGTGATAGCTCGAGCCGTAATCTTTCAACATGAAGTCAACGCCCGTGCCTGCTGCAAATCTTCCATAAAACATCAGAAATTTCAGCTCGCCAGTATCGACAATAAAGTGCAGACCGAACGCAAAGCCCGCGCCTGACTCAAGTGCATTCATGTCGCGCATGTAGTCTAGATCAACATTTCCAAGGATCTCGGTAACCTGCGATGGTGGCGGTGGACTGCCCGGCAGATTTTTTCCCAGCATGAAATAGCTTCGCGATTGAAAAATTCGCGCTACTTCCAGACCAAGCGGGTCTGTCGGAGTTCCGATGTGGATATACCAATCGTCCTTTTCGAAATGCAGCACCGCCCAACCCGCGCGGCTGTTTGCACCCACGCCTCTCACCATGCCACCCGCAACATTGATAAAAACTTCGAGGCTTCCATGAAAGACATCATTCACATTATCAAAACTCAGCCGCACATTACCGTTCACTTGTCCTTTCGGAAGCTGGCCAAGTTTGCTTGCGAGCTGGCCACTTGCCGCGCCACCTGCAAGGTCTTTGATCGCGTTAGTGCCAAGGTCGGCAAGAAACATAAAGTCAGCGTTGCCTGTAAGCGTCACACTATTGATACCTCCATGGCGATTCATCATCAATTCGAGCATCACCGTTCCGTTCATGGCTTCTTTGCGAACGGATTCAATGCCCATGATTGCTTTTATGCCCATGCTGTTTGCGTCTGGCACATAGTAAACAGTAGTCTCTTTATTATTGGGCGTTTGGGAAAAGCTTCCGATAAGTCCATCTGGCTTCTGTGCCGTCTGGCGCATTTTGTAATAGAATCCCCCACCAAATGCATTGGCAAACATGACGCTTGGTACTATTGGCAACCGTGTTGGAAGTTTGACGAGTGCATCGGCATACCAATAGCGGAAGGAACTTGTTTTTCCGAAAAGTGCATTAACACTGATCGGACCAACTTTGCCAAGTTTTCCTGTTACTGTTCCCTGAAACCCTTTGCCGTAAACTGAATCCTCAAAAAATTCGATCCTGCCGGCAAGTTCAAAAGCGTTTGGTTTTTTTGCATTGATTTCAATTGCACCAATTTCCACCTTATCAAAAACCCACCTCGAGTCGGTATCAGTCATGCCCGATTCTCCGGTTCGAACCTCACGGACCTCCTTCTTCGCCCACACCGTAACTTTGCCACCACCACCAAAACCTCCTTCCTCGGGACTACCACCGATGTTTACCGTCAGATCAATGCCAAGACCTATTTTGCCTCCCGCGCGCTCAACTCCAATTGACTTGATCACAACGGGAAAGTCAGAAACTTTTTGATTACCGGAATTGCCGAACCCCACCGATTGAATATCAAACTTTGGTTCTTCTGAACTGATCGTGAGGCCTTCGAACGTAATTTGCTTGATCGCTGCCTTTGCATTCGTGATGGAAAGGCTGCCACTCAATTTTGCAGTTGGAAAAAACTTGTCATTCTTTTCAACGACTGTTAGCATGGACCCGGCTCTTAAATTCAGATCCGCCATTAAGAAGGGCATTTTTACTTGCTCGCCAACGGTTACAGCAAACAGATAGTTTCCGTCAGCACCACGATGAGCCAGGTAAGAGAATTCGGCAACCGTGTCTTTTGCTGTCTTCCTGAGACCCGGAACAGATATTCCGCCACTCACTTCAAATCCGCGCACGTCATTGACAACCAAATCGATTGAAACCTTTTGAATGGTGAACGCCCAGCCGCTCATGTCGCCTGCCGACAAAACATTTTCTGCAAACACTTTCCCTGTGAATCCCTGATCGTCAAGAATCATATTTTGAACGCCAATCGTTACTCGCTCCACGCTGTTCTTTTTTGCAAAAGATTTCGGAAGCTTTACGTTCAGATGTTGAATGTAAATTCCCTGCCAGAGCGATGGCTGACCTGATTCGAGGAATGGGGAAGCATATCCTGATGGAAACTGGATGCCACTCGGGTTCATCAAATCACTCCAATCCAGGAAAGCATTGTGAATATTGAAACTCACGTCTTTCAAGCCGTTCACCTGGAAGTTCGGAAGATTGATACCGACCAGGATATCGTTCCAGTTTTGGATTTGTGTTACGAAGTTGGTCTTGACCCGAGCTGGCGCGGGGAGGGTCTTTCCATTTTCATCTTCGGGGATGATAAGGTCTCGCGAAAACTCTATGCCTGCCTCCAAACTCATCCCGGCAAAACCATCGCAGTCAAACTCAACGAAAGATTTCCCCTTGCCTATGATCGTCAGAAGCGTTGAGCTATTCAACACAATGTGGTAGTCGCCAATCAAATCGAGTCTGCCCCTTCCGGTGAATCCCTTCGTATTTGAAAAAGGAATGTTACTTCCGCGGAAAGCGATTTTGTCACCGGTATTTGGAATCTCAAACATGAAGTATGCCTCAATGAAAGAGCCTTCCGTTGACGCATCGAGTTTGCTGAAAATGATAGTGTAGGTGAGCGGCCCAATCTGCTTCCGGATTCCAACAGGAAGGTTGATGTTCGTTAACTCATTCAAATTGCCGATCATCAAATTCCCATCGTTGACCTCCTTGTCAAGTTGCTCTGCTTTGGCGCGGTGATGTTCCGAGGAATCGGCCTGAAAGAAATGATATTTAACGATAGGATCACTTTCAGCGTGGATAACGGGAATAAACTCATCGAATTCACGCACAACAATAGAATCAGATATTCCATGGTGCTTCACAACAATAGTAGAATCAAGGGTGGCCAAATCGCCCGCTAATGTTTCGCGGGAAAAACATAGTAAAATGAACACACATAGAATGGAGAGTTGCTTCATTGAAGTCATTTTTTGTTTTGATCCGCGGAGAAATTAAAGGAGTAGCCGAGCATCATTGTCATTTCAAATTGAGACCGTTCAATCGAACTGCGATGAAAAGCCGAAATGGTCAAGTTTACATGGTGACCTTTCGCGAGATTGAGGTTCCCGCCAACGCGCGAGGTGATGAGGGTATTTGCAGTTCCTGAATCGCTGCCTGCACGCAAATAACTGACCGACCAATTCGCTTTAAGTTTTTTTTCGAGAAATGATTTCAGAATGGAAACCACCGGACCATAAGATGTTGTTCGGCTTTCAATGCCATCATTCAAACTTCCATTCACGGAAACTGATAACATCATTCCCTGAGGCGGCAAGTTCAAGGCGTACGTGGTGTTTACATTACAGAACACTGTACCTTCGTTTCCAACAACCTGTCCTTGCTGTTCTGAGGCATCCTGGACAGATGCATTTAGATTCAGTGATTGCTTTTTGTCCGGACTCAAACCGAAAGAGTACGCAGCCGTGAGGGTAGCACTCCGTGACAACTGCGTGAAGTTCAATGTGTCGATGTTATCATACGGAGTGAACTGATTCAATTCCTGGAATTGCGGCCTGATATTGGTGAACGTTTGAAAGGTTGAGTACGAGCCGGCAAAAGAAATCTTTTCAGTTGGCGAATAGTTCAGATTAATCGATCCGACCGATCGTTTCAGCGTGCTCACTTTCGCACCGTCCAGGTTGTCTCGTTGAACACCAAGGCTGGCCGTGACCGACATTGTTCCTTCCAAGATGGAGCTTGCAGCGTTCATCGTTATGTTTTCAAGATCGCTGTTAAAGTAGTATGAGCCGAAAGTCTTGTAGCCAGGTTCAATTCGCTCATAGCCGATCCCTACCGTAGAGCTTTGCAGCTGGTAATCGATATTCGCACGCCATGCGTTGAAAAATGCCGTTGTCGTTCTTGTCGTGAAAAGAGGTTTTAGGATTGCAATCGGTTCATCTCGTTTTTCAGGAGACGAACTTATATCCGAGGTTATTCCACTGGACGCAATCTCACCCTTTACCAGAATTTTTGAGAATAACAGTGTTGAACCTCCGAGGCTCACCACCAGGTTTTCCTGCGGATGTAGTTCAAGCGAGTCCGGAACGTATCCGAGAGAGGTCTCATCGTCTGCGGCATGAAAGAGATTCAATTGAACCATTTCATTCCCGTGCATGAACTGCATCTTAGTGCCATATCCCATGCGCTTGTAAGAAGGTGTCTGGCCTGAAACCGAATCATAGGGCGCGGCCCGAAGAAATCTGCCGCACAGCCCGCTCACTTTCAGTTTCCCCTCCGGCTCATAATCAATTGCAGCACCAAGAAAATTGTGTCCGTTCACTGTGTAAGGCGAGTATGATGCGCTTACGTTTCCGATGTGAGCTTGCACGGATTTATAAGCGGGATGGATACTATACTGATTGAACGGCTGCTGAAACGTACTTCCTTGATTTGAAAAAGTAAAGCTGAGCGGAACGCTCCATCCGTAGATGCTCAAATTCAGATTTCCGGCAGCAACGAAGGAATAGGGATCGCGCCTGCTCTCATTCCGAAAGGAGGAATAGAACACCTGATTCAATGACGCGCCACCACTGACAGCAACAGGCTCTTGCTTACCAATTTGATCAAGATCTTGGGCAGTTGCTTCCATAAGAAAAAGACAACGAAGGAGACACGTACAAATTAAAAGTCGATGCATGTATACTTTTTTCTATTGGCGGCCTGCATTTTCTATGCAGCACCAATAGACATTCAAAACTTCACATACTGCCGGATTGGACTCCGGCAAATGATTTTGCATCAGAGGTGAGATGACCCAAAGGAAGAAAGAAGAATATTAAAATCAATGAGACGGAATGGAAAATTATTTTTTCGCATACCACATTTACGGAAGGCCTCGCGTAACTTTTATGCAATAAAAGTTACCTCAATTTTTTGTTACAAAAAGCAAATTGAACTTCTCCAAATATGATTTGATTGATTACTGGTATAAATAATTGCCCACCCAGAACTAACACACGTTAAAAACTCTCCGTAGTTTCGCAAAGCTGTCCATCCAAAGATGCTGTTACCAAATGGATCGACATGCAGCGCATCTTTGTATTCCGTTTTCTGTTGCTCACGTTTTGCATTCTGTCCAATGCACTCGACTCACGCGCGCAAATCTTTCCAATCCAGTCGCAAGTACAGTTGACGCCACCGTATTCCGGAAATCTCTCCGACTATACTTCACCGGGCTCGCATCGCATCAGGGTAACGCTCACCAGCAGAGATGTCACCCTGTCAAACTACCAGGTGAAACTCCGTATTACGATCGAAGGGCTGGGCATCACTGTTCGAACAAAACAAAATCTGGTTGTCGACCCTTTTGTGATGGATGGCGGTACACGACTCGTTCTCTATGGCGATGATCTCCATCACTACCTCAATCCACAAAATCTCGACTTCATCGGCTTCAGCAAAAGTGAGTATCAACGCAGCGGAAAACTCCCTGAAGGCGTCTATCGCTTCATTGTTGAAGTGCTTGATTATAATAGA
>DASWTP010000244.1:0-19972 GCA_036402075.1 Chryseosolibacter sp.
TCCTGGAATTTTGCGATAGCCGTGCTTGGCCAGGGTCTCTCCAGACGTGTCGAGAAAAATCTCAGCTTGCTCTTCGCGCCAGAAAATATGGATCACGATTTTATCAAGTGATGAACCGGAATTGGGACGGTCGCCATTTTGCTCACGCATGCGATCAACGATGGCATCTTTCACCTTCACGTTGATGAACATGGAATTATTCACGGTGAAATGATCAACATTGCTTGTAACGGAAAAAAAACCGTGCTGCGGAATAAGCTTCTCCCACGGGAATGCCTTTACGTGCTTGTACACATCCTGCGGACTGTTCGAATGAAAGTCTTTCAGCGAATAATGAATTTGACTTGCACAGCGCAAGTTGAGATTCAGCCTGATGCAATCCTCCACCGTTCCCGTCAATGCCAGGCCTGTCGAAAATGTGTCCGAGGGTTCATAACCAAGCTCGCGAACTTCTTTTTCGAGATAGGGCGCGAGGCGCTTATTACAGGTGATGACAATGCGGCTCTGCTTTGCAAAAATGTTCATGCGTTCGTGTGGACTCGTTGTAATTCCCGGGGGAATGAGAAAACCCGGCTAAAGGTACCGTATCTGTTTGACTTCAAAATATTCAATCTCGCTTCCTGTACTTACCGCAAGTCGTCCGGCATCGTCAATGCCAACAATTTCACCTGAAAAAGACTCGCCAGCTGCCTCAAAGCGATGGTGTTCACCCCGTCTGTATAACGCTTTAAGGTAATCATGTTTTTCGGCTGAATACTTTTGCTGCCTCAGTTTCATGTAGTGCACCTCGATTTTGCCCATCAGCAGATCAAAGACCGCTTGCAGCTCGAATTGCCGGTTCGTCTGCAATAGCATAGACGTGGCATTCGGCAGTTCAAAATTCTCCTGATTTACATTGAGGCCAATACCAACAATCGAAGTCTGAATAGAAGAGCCCGCCAGCTGGTTTTCGATCAGGATTCCACAAATCTTCTTTTCGTGAACTAAAATATCATTTGGCCACTTTATAGAGATGTCAGGTGTCGAGAGCAACTCCACCAGCGTCTCGCGAACGGCCAGCGAAGTGATGATATTAAGGAAAAATTGATCCTTAATCAGCAGAAAACCAGGCGTTAACATAACCGAAAGTGTAAGATTCACACCCGGCTGAACGTGCCAGGTATTACCCCGTTGCCCACGCCCGGCAGTTTGATGGCGTGTTATTACTACGGTTCCTTCGCTGACGGTCGAGTTTTGGCTTAATTGGGCTGCGAGGGTGTTTGTAGAATGACATTCTGGCACAAAAACCACATTCTTTCCCACGAAAAGCGTGTTGGCAGGACTTTTATACAACTTTATTAATTAATTTTGCAAGTTATCAATATACCAACTACCACAAACGAAAAAACCTTAATGGCTAAAAAAAGGAAGGGTGTCAGCTCCGAAATTCTCAGTGAAACAATTGTGAAAGGAATGCAGGAGAAAAAGGCAACTGACATCGTAGTAATGGACCTCCGTAAAGTAAAGAATGCCGTTGCTGATTTTTTCGTAATTTGTTCCGGCAATTCCGATAAGCAATTAGACGCCATTGCCGACTCTGTAGATCAGGAAGTCTACAAAGCTCTAAAAGAAAATCCCTGGCATACCGAAGGAAAAAACAATAAAGAATGGATGTTGCTCGACTACATAGATGTAGTGGCGCATGTTTTCCGCAAAGACCGCAGGGAATTCTATTCGCTTGAGAGGCTCTGGGGAGATGCGGACATCCGGGAAATCGAAAACAACCACTAGAACCAAATCGTTTTTCAATCGTTATTCACTAGATATTTAAGATTCATTAACTAAAAATGGCTGACAAGAAAGAAAATAAACCTCTACTGCCGAATAAAGCTCCGCGTGGCAATTATCAGATCTGGGTTATCCTCGCTACGATAGCCGTGATCTTGGGGGTGATGTATATAAATAATTCCAGCGACCTGACCGAAATTAACCAGTACCGGTTCGAGCAGATGGTAAAGGATGGAGATGTAAAGAAGGTTACCCTGATCAAGAATCAGGAAATGGTGGAAATCACATTGACGACAGAGGCGCTTCAAAATGCGAAGTATCGTCAGGAAATTACAGAAAGCCCGCTTGGCGGATCGAGTGCTAACGGCCCGCATTACAAACTGCCCATCACGTCAATCGACCGCTTTGATGAAAAATTTGAAGAGCTTGTAAAGAAAGTGTCGGATGAAAAACGTCCGGAATACAACTCGACAACACGTGAAAACTATTTCAACGTTTTCATCCAGTGGGGATTCCTGTTCCTGTTGCTTTTCGGTTTCTGGATGCTGATGAGACGCATGACCGGTGGCGGTGGTCCAGGCGGACAGATCTTCAACATTGGCAAATCAAAGGCTGCACTTTTTGATGCTGAAAATAAAGTAAAGATCACGTTTGAAGACGTAGCGGGACTCGATGAAGCTAAAGAAGAAGTAAAAGAGATCGTTGACTTCCTGAAAAATCCGGGCAAGTTTACCAAGCTGGGTGGAAAGATTCCGAAGGGTGCGTTATTGGTTGGCCCTCCGGGTACAGGAAAGACGTTGCTTGCAAAAGCCGTTGCCGGTGAAGCCGCTGTGCCTTTCTTTTCGCTGTCTGGTTCTGACTTTGTGGAGATGTTTGTCGGTGTGGGTGCCGCACGCGTACGCGACCTTTTTAAGCAAGCAAAAGAAAAAGCTCCTTGTATCGTATTCATCGATGAAATTGATGCTATCGGTCGCTCACGTGGCAGAGGTCAATTGCCTGGAGCAAACGATGAGCGCGAAAACACATTGAACTCGCTGCTGGTTGAGATGGATGGTTTTGCGACAGACTCAGGAGTAATTATCCTGGCTGCTACCAACCGCCCTGACGTGCTTGACTCAGCGCTCCTTCGCCCGGGCCGTTTTGACAGACAGATCAGTATCGATAAGCCAGATATCGTTGGTCGCGAGCATATCTTTAAAGTACACTTGAAGCCAATCAAACTGGATCCAACGGTGGACGTGAAGAAACTCTCAGCACAAACACCAGGTTTTGCTGGTGCCGAGATCGCCAATGTATGTAACGAAGCTGCTTTGATTGCAGCCCGCAGGGATAAGAAAGCTGTTGACATGCAGGACTTCCAGGACGCAATCGACCGTGTGATTGGTGGTCTTGAGAAAAAGAATAAGATCATCTCTCCTGAAGAGAAGAAGATCGTTGCGTTCCACGAAGCAGGGCACGCAGTAGCGGGCTGGTTCCTCGAGCATGCAGACCCGTTGGTAAAAGTTAGCATTGTGCCCCGTGGTGTGGCGGCTCTTGGGTATGCGCAATACCTTCCGAAAGAACAGTTCCTCTATCAGACGGAACAGATGGAAGACGAAATGTGTATGGCCTTCGGTGGCCGTGCTGCAGAAGAGTTGATCTTTGGAAAGATTTCAACTGGCGCATTAAGCGATCTTGAAAGAATCACGAAGATGGCGTACGGAATGGTAACGATCTATGGCATGAATAAGGAAATTGGAAACATGTCGTACTACGATTCAAAAGCTTCCGATGGCTATAATTTCCAGAAGCCATATTCAGACGCAACCGCAGAAAAGATCGACAAAGAAGTACGCGGCATCATTGACCGCGCTTACAAGAGAACGTATGCGCTGCTGACGCAACACCGTCAACACCTTGACGTGATCGCGAAGGAGCTTCTTGAAAAAGAGATCCTCTTCCAAAGCGACCTGGAAAGATTGATCGGAAAACGTCCGTTCGAAAAGCTTACTACGTACCAGCAATTCACCAACGGCTCAGGCAAGTACGAGAAGAAACAACATGAAAATGAACAGCCCGGAGTTGATCCCACGCCAACCCTCGAAGGCGACAACCCGGATCGGTTGAATGCATAATGAAAGAAGCCTGGAGGTAACTCTGGGCTTTTTTTAACCGCAAAGCGCGCGGAGAAGGCGCAAAGCACGCAAAGTCCATTTTAGATGCAACAGAAAACTAAGGTAAAACCTTTAACTGCATTTATTATGGAAGAAAATGAGATTGCAAAAATTGTCGTTGATTGCGCTTTAAAAGTTCACAAGAAGCTCGGCCCCGGATTACTTGAATCATCTTATATTCATTGCTTGTGCTATGAATTAGAGAAATACAGTTTAAAATGCGAACGAGAAAAGGCATTGCCATTAATATATGAAGAGGTATATCTGGATCAAGGATATCGCCTCGATTTAATGATTGAAAGGAAGGTAATAATTGAAGCTAAGTCAGTATCTGAAATTAACGATGTCCACATTGCCCAACTGCTAACTTATCTGAAGTTGTCAGAGTGCAAATTGGGACTTCTTATTAATTTTAATGTAAGTTTGATGAAGAATGGAATCCGGAGATTTGTTAATGGATTGTAATAAAAACCTTGGCGAACTTTGCGCCTTCTTTGCGCCCTTGGCGGTTTTGCATTTATGATCACGTCACTCAACGGAAAAAAGATCTTCTTCGCCTCAGACTTTCATTTAGGCGTCCCCAATCATGAGGAATCTCTTAAGCGCGAGAAGAAAATCGTGGCCTGGCTTGATTCTATCAAACATGAAGCACATTCCATTTACCTTGTTGGTGACATTTTCGATTTCTGGTTTGAGTATCGTTACACCATCCCCCGAGGATTTATTCGCCTGCAGGGGAAACTGGCCGAATTACGTGATGCCGGAATCCCCATCATCTTTTTTACCGGCAACCACGACATGTGGATGTTCGATTACTTCACCCAAGAACTCGACATCCCGATTTATCGCGATCCGCAATTGCTCGAGGTCGGCAAGCACAAAATTCTTTTAGGCCACGGTGATGGACTGGGACCTGGCGATCATTTTTATAAATTCCTGAAGAAGTTTTTTAATAGTAAGTTTTGTCAATGGCTATTCGCAAGGCTTCACCCTAACCTGGCCTTTTTTATTGCCCAAACCTGGTCGCGCAAAAGCCGAATCGCTAACCTGAAGCGCGAAGAGAAATTTCAAGGCGAAGAAGGTGAATTTCTTTGGGTTTACTGCCGCGAACTGGAAAAAACGCAACATCACGACTTCTATATTTTCGGTCACCGACATCTTCCACTCGATCTCAAAATCTCCGACACCAGTCGTTATATTAACCTTGGCGAGTGGGTTCACTTCCAGACGTATGCGGTATATGACGGCACGAATGTTGAACTAAAAACATTCAATACTGCGAAATCATGAAAAACGCTTTCTTACTATTCTCGCTCGTCCTTCCGCTGGCTGCGCTCGCGCAGAAGAAAATCAAGACCATCGAAGTGAGTGATACGATCGTATATTCCACAGTCGACAGACCTGGGGACATTTACATCGTTACCAAAGAAGGTCAGATCCAAAAATTCGACAAAGACGGAAAGTTGATTGTCGTTTACCGTCACAAGGGTGCACCAACGCTTTTTGATCCGCGGGATGGCGCGAAGCTCTTTGCATATTACCGGGCTCAGCAGGAGTACGATTATCTGAACCCTTCCTTTGACATGGTATCGGCCTTTCGCATCGACCCAGCGTTCGCCATTGAACCATGGCTGATTGCTCCTTCCGGTGAAAAGAAGTTATGGGTGCTCGATAATGCTGACCACAGCCTCAAGAAGGTCAACCCTGTTGACTCCGAGGTGGAAGTGGAGGTAGTGATCGATGCAGCGCTGATTGAAGATGCGACTGCGTTTACAGCGATTCGTGAATACCAGAACTTTGTTTTCCTGTTGAATCCGAAGCGCGGGATCCTTGTCTTCAATAGCCTGGGAAAGCATATCAAAAATATCCTGGCTACAGGCATCAATTCATTCAACTTCCTGGGCGAAGAATTGTATTACGCGGTCGGTGATACGGTAAAATTCATCGACCTATTTACTGCTGAGACACGCGAACAGAAACTCGATTCGAAACCCCGGAACGTGATCCTTACTGATGAGCGAATGGTTCTGATCTCGCTCAAGTCCTTTGACATTTTTGAATACACACCATAATTTCGGAAATGACCTTAAAATCTGTTCATTTTTGAACATATTTGTGCAATCAAGGACAATGGTGTTCGCCAAAATGCCGAAAAACAGCTGAAAACGCGGTTGGCACGTTATTTCCTTATCTAAGCGTTTATCCTAAATCTTAAATAAAATCTGTGAGTCAGGAAGGTGGAAAAATCCTAATGATCGATGATGACGAGGACGTGCTCTTGGCTGCCAAGATGCTCCTGAAGAAACAAGGTCATCATGTAATCATCGAAAAGAATCCAAACAAGATTCCTTTCTTATTAAACAACGACACGTATGATGTGATTTTGCTGGATATGAATTTCAGCAAAGACATCACGAGTGGAAAAGAAGGTTTTCATTGGCTCGGACAGATCCTGGAGAAAGATCCAAACGCGGTAGTAATCCTTATCACTGCATTCGGAGACGTTGAAATGGCTGTGCGTGCACTCAAACAAGGCGCCACCGATTTTATTCTGAAGCCATGGCAGAATGAGAAACTCGTGGCAACCATTTCGACCGCCATTCGCCTGAAGCAATCCTACAACCAGGTTGACAAGCTGAAGAAGGCGAAGGAGATGCTGGAAGAACAGATCAGCAAACCGTTTGGAGAGATCATTGGCCAAAGCCCGGCTATAAGGGATGTATTCGCGTTGATCGATAAGGTCGCAAAGACCGATGCGAATGTATTGATCCTGGGAGAAAACGGTACCGGAAAAGAACTTATTGCCCGTGCCATTCATCAGCGATCGCTGCGAAAAGACAATAGCTTCGTCTCAGTAGACATGGGTGCCATCACGGAAACGCTTTTTGAAAGTGAGCTCTTCGGTCACAAGAAGGGAGCATTCACGGACGCCCGCGAAGACCGGCCTGGACGCTTTGAGTTAGCCAATGGAGGAACGTTGTTCCTTGACGAGATTGGAAACCTGAGCATGGCATTACAGAGCAAACTACTGAGTGCATTGCAATCGCGACAGATCACGCGCGTTGGCGCTAATCAACCTGTGAACGTAGACATCAGGCTTATTTGTGCAACTAATATGCCGTTGACAAAAATGGTCCAGGAAGGAACGTTTCGCCAGGATCTTCTTTACCGGATAAACACTGTGGAGATTCATGTGCCACCGTTGAGCGACCGGGTTGAAGATATTCCGATGCTTGCGCAGCACTACCTGCAGTATTACGCCAAGAAATACCATAAGCTGGTCAACAGCATCGCACCTGAAGCGATGGACAAACTCAAGCGTTACGCATGGCCCGGAAACATCCGGGAACTCCAACACTCAATCGAGCGCGCGGTGATCATGACAGATTCACCCATGTTGCAAGAGACTGATTTCCTGCTGAGCCGATCCTTATCAAACAATAATAATTCGAATACGTTAAACCTTGATGAAGTAGAAAAAGCAGCCATCGCGAAAGCGCTGCAGATGCATAATGGAAATATATCGAAAGCCGCTGACGAACTGGGATTAACACGTGCCTCACTTTACCGAAGGATGGAAAAATATGGACTTTAACTGGCGCTCGCCAGTGATGCCGCGCGTGGCGATTCTGTCGGCCACCATTTTTCTTTTCGCATTTTTTGCGTTCTCATCAGGTGATTGGTTCTATGCGCTGGTCTTTTTCGGGCTTAGCGTTTACCAGGTAAAGCTCCTGATCGAATACCTCGACCGGTCGCACGAAAACATTGCATCGTTCCTCGACTCCATCCAGTTTGACGACCTCTCCTACTCATTCAAAACCGAGAGCGATGATCCGGTGGTGCAACGGCTTCATAAAGAACTAAACGAGGCGATGCTCAAGCTGCGCAATTCAAGGCGCGAGAAGGATTCCGAATTCCTTTTCTTCAAGAATATCGTCATGCACGTAGGTATTGGCCTGATCATCTTTAAGGAAGATGGGAAGATCGAAATCTTCAACAGCGCGGCACGCAGACTTCTTAAGATAAACCGTGCTGAAAATATCAATGACCTCAAAGACGTAAGCGAAACCCTTGTCAATGTCTTCATCAAACTACGCACCGGGGGACGCGAGCTTGTGCGGTTAAAAATCGGTGATGACCTGTTTCAACTTTCTATCTACGCTATTGAATTAACCCTCCGGGGAGAAAATGTAAAGCTGATCTCGATCCAGAACATCCAAAGTGAATTGGAAGAAAAGGAAATGGAAGCCTGGCAAAACCTTGTGCGGGTTCTCACCCATGAGATCATGAATTCAGTAACACCAATCTCATCGCTGGCGGGAATCGTAGAAGAAGAGCTTAAGCAGCACATGCAACTGCAGGAAGACAAGCAATTGACCAAAGATCAGCTCAACGACATTCACCTTTCGCTGCAAACCATCAGCAAGCGAAGCGAAGGATTAATACATTTCGTAAAAGAGTTCCGAAGCCTCACCAGTATTCCGAAACCGCGGCAAGTTCAAATTGAGGTTAAGACCCTACTCGAAGAGCTCACCATGCTTCACCGGAAAGAGCTGATGGAGAAAAATATCCAGCTGACAATTTCCGTATACCCTGATGATCTTACCATCTCTGCCGACAAAAACATGATTGAGCAGGTGATCATCAACCTGATCAAGAATGCAATCCAGGCGTTTGAAGACCAGGAAGAGAAACGGATTGAACTTAAAGCATCCCTCAATGAAAAGTCCCGACCGATTATTTCGGTTAAAGACAATGGAACAGGAATTGATCCGGAAGCTATGGAGAAGATCTTCATTCCATTTTTCACGACAAAGAAAACGGGATCAGGCATCGGACTCTCACTTTCACGGCAAATTATGCGGCAGCACCAGGGAACACTCACCGTAAAATCCACCGTTGGGAAAGGAACGGAGTTCTTCATGCGTTTTTGACACACATAAGTCTTAAACACCCCCGCATTATGTCTCGTTAACACCCGTTTGATTACGTGCAAAACCATCATCTTGCAAGAAAAAGTGTAGATGCCACAATCCAGCGCCATGCTTCGATCGAAGAATGCTAAGATGACCCAACGAGAATTCATCGTGTTTTCAGCCTGCTCAATGATGCTCACTGCCCTTGGGATCGACATCATGCTGCCGGTGTTTGAGCAAGTAAGAGACGCTTTTAAGCTTGAGCCTGGATCACCGGCAACTGCGTTAATCATTGTATTCTTTTTTCTTGGGCAAACCGCGCAGATTATTTTTGGTACTTTATCCGATCGTTACGGCCGGATCGCTGTTCTTCGAACCGGATTCGTACTGTACATCGCGGGCGGAGTTGTCGCTACCTATTCTCCCTCGCTTCCGCTGATGTTTCTCTTCAGATTCATTGCGGGTGTTGGTGCCTCGGCCGTATTTATGACAACCATAGCCAGTGTACGGGACCGATTCGTTGGTGACGCCATGGCGAAAATCATGTCGCTGATCTTCACGATCTTCCTATTCACCCCCGTGTTTGCACCTTTCCTTGGTCTCGCCATCCTTTCGGTAAGCTCGTGGAAAATGGTATTTCTTACACCTCCGCTGTTTGGCGTTGTAGTTTTTCTTTGGTCAACAAGGCTGGAGGAATCGTGGTCAAAAGAAAATCGGGTTGCCTGGAATTTTAGACAGATAATCAAATCAATCAGTATAGTTTTCGAAAACAAAACTTTTGTACGATATACTTCCATTACGACACTGCTTTTCTCAGGGCTAAGCACCTACGTTGCAAACTCGGAGCGGATTGTCAGCGAGACTTACGGGGAGCCATCGCTATTCGCGTGGATTTTTGCGGCAATTGGCCTGCTCATGTCTTTCTTCGCGCTGATGAACTCAAAGTTTGCAGCCCGGTATGGCACAAGGCGAGCGATCAAATATCTTCTTGTAGTCTACACACTAATATCGCTACTTCTCACGCTCATAACATTGTTCACAGGCGATCCGCCACCAATGCTTGCATTCTTTGTTTGTGTAGGTTTATTGATGGCAATCAACCTCGCCATCGAACCCAACAGCAGCGCTCTTGCTTTAGAGTCGTTGGGCAATATTGCAGGGACTGCCTCAGCCGTGTATGGCACATGCTTCTTTCTTGTCGGATCGGTAATCGGACTAGCCATCAGTTACTTTTTGTCTTCCGGACTAATGGTCATGGTGGCGTCTTATTTCTTGATTGGTGTCGTGTCGTTGGCGCTGATACTTGGGGATAGGCGTGGCTAGTCGTTAGTGATTAGTGATCAGTCGTTAGTCGTCAGACCACGAGACGTGGCCGGACGACAAAAAGTCGCCAGGCTACCGGGTAACCTGACGACTAAACCTGCTACTAAACACCTACTTACTAAACCTCCCGAAACCACTCGGGGTAAACCAAGTCTTTATCGGACGACTAATCGAGCCATGCCGTTGATTCACAAAAATCGGTCGCAGCGTGATTGTACCGATCTTTAACACTGTATGTAAAATCAATTCTGTTACCTCTTACGCTTCCGCTTCCTTCAATTTCATACCCATCGACAACCTGGAATGGTATTCGAATTCGATCATAAGTCACAACCGCATACACCGAAATATCTGCTGCATAGAAATTATCAATCCAGACTTCATCCCGGTGACTTGATTGCGAAATATTAATTTCGTAATACGTTATATCATCATACGTCTGACTGTACTCTTCCACTTCATAATATCCTACGACATTGTCGCGATAATCATATCGCGGTTGAACTGTTTCATCCGAAAAACACGAGGTAAGCATTAATGCTGAAACCATCGCAAACATCAGGGCTTTCATATTCTAGCCGGTTGAGGCTATGGGGTGTATTGCAAGGACGGTGCCAGATTTTACTCATCAAACTGAGGGGATTTAGTCGTCAGATTGAACGGATTTAGTCGTTAGGAAGATTTCGTTAGGGGATTAGTCGTCAGATCACGAGGCATGGTCGGACGACAAAAAAAAACCTCGCGATTGCGAGGTTTTAGGTTAAAAAATGTCAGGTACGTCTTACCTGGATTTTTTGAATAAGCATACCGGCACCGGCAAAAAATATTTACCACCAACAACCACTACGAATGGAGTAAATGACCAGTCGTGCCGGTAATGCTAGATCTTAATCTACATTGTCGTGCAAAAATTTGTTATTGCCGAGCAATGAGTTATCGTCATTTAAATTGTATTTCGAAATGTACGGTTCTGAAGAATGCGGAACATCGTTCATCTTCACACCTCTTCTCAGGTAAGCAGGAAGGGACCACTTTTCATTAAACTCTTCCTTTGTCATTTCCTGTTTTCGCTGCTTCAAGTGTTGCTTTCGTTCTTCTGCCTGCTGCTGGAGCCGGTCTTTAGTTTTACGAAGCTCCATCATGCCCTCATCGTTGATTACCTGATCGCCATATTTTTCGGTCATCGGATCGAATTCATCGTCACGCAGGAGACTTTCATCTCCGTCATCATTAGGGTCCTGAACTTTGTTAAACGGACCAGTGAAGAACAATTCACGTTCGTTGGTCTTCTCTTCAAACAAGTCGTTCTTCTTAGGCTGTGGAGGCGGTTGAGGCTGCTGAGCCTTTGGCCGCATCTGAATATCCTTGGCCTGATTAAGCGAATTGTCTGGTGTCGGGTTCTGGAACAGCCAGCCTTGAGAACGATCAAGGTCCATCACTTTTTTCTCTTCTTTTCGATTTACAGGAAGCTTGGATTCAGCCTGGAATCCGGTTGCGATTACGGTCACGCGAATTCGGTCGCCAAGATCGGGATCGACACCATGGCCGAAGATCATCTCGCCTTCGTCACCAGCCTGCTGCTGAATGTATTCCGTAATTTCGGTGAGCTCATCCATTTGAAGTTCTGCTTCGACCCCGGAGATAATGGAGAGAAGAATTTTCTTCGCGCCCATGATATCGCGGTTGTCAAGCAACGGAGAAGCAAGTGCACCTTCCGCAGCTTTGCGCGCGCGGTTTTCGCCACGGGTCTCTGCTGAGCCCATTACAGCCGCACCTGCATTCAGCATTACCGTGCGAACATCCTGGAAGTCTACGTTCACATAGCCTGCCAGTGTTATGATCTCAGCGATGCTTTTCGCTGCGGTAGTCAAAATATTATCGGCTTGCGCGAATGCCTGACCGATGGACAAGTTTCCAAAGATCTCCCGTAGCTTGTCATTAAGGATAACGAGCACAGTATCGCAATTCTGACGAAGTCCTTCGATACCGAATTCTGCCTGCGCACCCTTCTTCTTTCCCTCAAACGAGAACGGAGCCGTTACGATACCGACCGTGAGGATATCCATGTCCTTCGCAATTTTTGCAATTACGGGTGCAGCACCAGTTCCGGTTCCTCCTCCCATACCCGCTGTGATGAACACCATTTTGGTGCCCGCCAGCATTTCACGGATCTGATCTTTGCTTTCAAGTGCTGCATTTTTTCCAACTTCAGGGTTTGCACCACAGCCAAGTCCTTCAGTGAGGTTTGCACCAATCTGAAGTTTGTTGGGTACGGGGCTCGCATTGAGCGCCTGGTTATCGGTATTGCAAACGACAAACTCGACATCTTTAATGCCTTGTTTGTACATGTGGTTCACCGCATTGCTTCCTCCCCCGCCCACGCCAATCACCTTGATGATCGAACGGTGAACGCTATGTTTGGGGATTTCGAATTTGTAAGATCCAGTTTCAAACATATGATTTAATTAGTGGTTGTGCTTAGTACTCGTTTTTACCATCGAGGTCATCGATCAGTAAGCTCTTTGTTTTGTTGAGAATATCATTGAAGAAATTCCGCGAAGGTGCCACCGGTTGTTGTTTTTTGATTTTGGTTGCCTTCACTGTCTCACGCGCCTCCTTGTATCGATCAGCACGTTCATCCAATGACCGGAAGCCACTCAGCACCAGTCCAACGGACGTTGCATACATCGGGCTCTTTACAGCCTCGATCCTGGTCTTACCAAGATGTTCATTCGGATAACCAATCCGGGTATCCATGCCCGTCATATATTCTACCAGCTGTTTGAGGTTCGCCAACTGAGCGCCACCACCGGTGATCACAATTCCACCGGCCAGGCGATTTTCGAATCCCGAGCTGATAATTTCGGAATGCGCCATCTCAATAATTTCCTCCATTCTTGCCTGGATGATATTCGAAAGGTTCTTCACGGAAATTTCTTTTGCAGCCCGATTGCGAATACCTGGAATCGAAACAATCTCGTTTGGACTCGCTTCCTCCGCGATCGCTTTCCCGAAACGTGTCTTTAACTGCTCCGCTTGTTGCGGCAGAACCATCAATCCCTGCTTGATGTCGTTCGTTACAATGTTTCCCCCGAATGGAATGACCGCTGTGTGACGAATAATGTTATCGTAGAAAATCGCGATGTCCGTAGTACCACCACCGATGTCAATCAGACAAACACCGGCTTCTTTCTCTTCATCGCTCAACACAGCGAGACTTGACGCAAGGGGCTCAAGGATGAGGTCTTCAATTTCGAGCCCCGCCCTGCGAATACATTTGTTGATATTATTGATTGCATTGGTTTGTGCAGTGATGATATGGAAATCGGCTTCCAGTCGCACGCCCGACATACCCACGGGTTCTTTGATGCCGTCTTCATAATCGACCATGTAATCTTGTGGCATCACGTGGATGATCTGGCTTCCCGGTGGAACAACCATACGATACATATCCTGGGTGAGGCGTTCAACATCGTCAATAGTAATCTCGTCTTCCTTCGAAGTACGGGTGATGCCCCCATGCTGAATGAAGCTTCTGATATGCTGGCCCGCAATGCCAACATTCACAATCCCGATATCGATCCCCGATTGGTCGCTGGCTTCTTTTATCGCTTTTTCGATTGCATAGACAGTTTTGTCGATGTTGAAGACAATCCCCTTCACTACTCCTTCCGACTCTGCCTTGCCCATGCCAAGTACTTCGAGTTTGCCAAACTCGTTCTTGCGACCCACGATCACACAAATTTTCGTTGTGCCTATATCGAGTCCGACTACTATTTTTTCCTGTTCCATGATCTGATCTGATTTATTATTAGTGGTTGTGTTGTTCTCTAATTAGTTTATCAAAATATTTTGTCTCTGCTCTGTCAAAACTGGCTATGGCTTTTGGCTATGGCTATGGCCAATTGCCATGGCTATTCTGCTATTATCTGGCCATCGAATTCTAAGTTTATTCTGCTGTACTTGTTCCAACCTACGCGAGGAATGATCTCTTTATAAAAAATAGTCAGCTTCTTAAATTTTGTCTCAAGATTGTCCGGTGTGCCGAATTCTATTCTTTCATCACCAATCTGAGGCAGCAAAGTCACGCGAGCCTTTGAATCGATGTCAAGCTCTGTAATCTGTGCTTTTAAAAAATCATCCTGGTTGATTGCATTCAGCATTGCCATCAATTGCTTTCCTTCTTCGCTGTCGTTCATATTTTCCTGGCGAAGAAGTTTTGGAACAATTGAACCGCTAAGCAAAATCACACGAGACGTATATTTGTCTGACACTGGCATTACGGTTCCATCTTCAGCGATGTATCCATCCGGCCCATCGTTTCTCATTATTCGCGCTACCGGTCTGCGAAGGATTGCCTTCACCGTCAGGTTTCCCTTCAGGTCGCTGTACAATTCTGCATCCTTCACAAAGGGATCACTCTTGATCTTTTTCTCTATCGCCTTGAAATTCAACTTATCGACACTTGCTCCTTTAATGTTGTCGCTATCCAAATCCATGAGATCAGCGATATCAGCCTCGTCTAAAAAATGGTTTTCAGTGATATTTTCGATTTTTATGGAAATATCACGCACGGCAACCTCGCCTTTCATGCGCTCAGCGAAAGCAATCAAACCAAACAACACCACCAACACCCCTGCAATTTTGAGCTTGCGCCCGATGTTGATCTTAACTTTCATATTTACGTTGCAACATTTTTTGTATCGGCTGAATAAACGTATCAATATCGCCTGCCCCTACCGTTGCGAGCACTTCTATATCCATTTGCTCAAGCTTTTCCATCAGGTTCTCTTTGTTTGCCCTGACCTTCACCGGGCTCGTAACGTCTTTGAAAACCATGTCCGAATCAACTCCTGGTATCGGAAGCTCTCGTGCTGGATAAATATCCAGTAGTACCAACTGATCTGCGATGCTGAGGCTCTTCGAAAATCCTTCTGCAAAATCGCGCGTTCTAGAGTACAGGTGCGGCTGGAAGATCACGGTTAGTTTCTTCGAGCCGTACATGGACTTCATCGACCTCAGGAAAGCTTCGATCTCAGCCGGGTGATGCGCGTAGTCATCAACAAAAATCACGCGGTTACCCTTGAGGATGAATTCAAATCTTCTCTTTACGCCAGCAAAAGATTCCAATGCCTTTTTTATCGTGGACAGATCAACACCACACTGTGTGGCAGCAATCGAGGCAGCGATTGCATTTTCAATGTTATGAAAACCGGGGACACCGAGCCTAACGTGTTCGACCTTACCAAATCCGTGGAGGTCGAATTCAAAAAATCCGCTCTTCGCTTTTATATTGCCGGCAAAAAATTGTCCCCGGCTCATGCTGTAAATATGTTTAGTAACGTGGGTGACATCCGAAGCAAGCAAGTCTGCAATCGACTCGTGAATGATGAGATGGCCACCTTGATTAATTTGCTTAATAAAATCCTTGAAGGAAGTGATTACACTATTGTGATCGCCATAAATATCCAGGTGATCTGCATCAGCTGACGTTACAATGGCGACCTGGGGAAACAATCTCAGGAACGACCTGTCGAACTCATCTGCTTCTGCAACAGCAATTGTGTCTTTTGCCACCTCACCGTTCATGATGAGATTAGAATTGTAATTCGTAGTGATTCCACCAAGAAAGCCCACCATGCTCTTATTCGCGGTTTTCAGAATATGTGCAACCATGGAAGATGTTGTGGTCTTCCCATGGGTACCGGCAACGGCTACCGTGGTATAATCTTTAGATATCAACCCGAGAACCTCCGACCGTTTCATGATCGTATAGTTCTGTTCTTTCAGATATGCATGCTCCTTATGATCTTTGGGAATAGCCGGTGTAAAAATAACCAATGTGCGGTCTTTCCTTTGGATAACAGGTTGCGGAATGTGCCTTACATCGTCATCATAGTGAACGAGCATTCCTTCCTTCTCAAGTTCCTTAGTTAGAACAGTAGATGTCTTATCGTAGCCGGACACGTGCAATCCCTTCTTCATAAACCAACGCGCGAGTGCACTCATGCCGATGCCTCCGATGCCTAAAAAATAAATATTATCGTACTGCTCTAACTTCACCGTTCTATTTTTTTATCAGTTTTTCAATTTCATTAACAATATCTTCCGTTGCCCTCGGCTTTGCGAGTTTCAGGATGTTGGCACTTAACCTTGACGCGAGATTTTCATCGAATAAAAGTTTCAACGCCTCATCCACGAGTTTTCCCTTGGCGTCTTTGTCTGCTACAAGCAATGCTGCATCTTTGTCAACCAAGGCCATCGCATTTTTTGTCTGGTGATCTTCTGCTACGTTAGGCGAGGGCACGAGAATCGTTGGCTTTCCTGCGATGCATAGCTCGGAAACCGCCAGCGCCCCCGAACGTGAAATAACAACATCCGCTGCCGCATAGGCGAGATCCATCTCCTTTACAAAATCCTGGACGCGGATTTTTCTCAAGTCGTATCTGCTGAGCTGCGCACGATAGCTTTCGTAATATCCTTTTCCTGTTTGCCAAATCACCTGTACCCCAGCATCAATAAGCTTTTCAATGTTATGAAGCACACTTTCGTTAATGCTTCTCGCCCCGAGACTTCCACCGATGATTAACAATGTCTTTGTTCCATTCTCAAACCCGAAGTGGCTAAGGCCCTTTGCGCGCTTTTCGGAAACGCTGATGATGTCTTTTCGCACAGGGTTTCCTGTCAGAATCACCTTCTCTTTCGGGAAGTACTTTTCCATTCCATCGTAGGCAACGCAAACCTTACTCACTTTATCGGCAACCTGCTTGTTGGCAAGCCCTGCGAATGAGTTCTGTTCCTGGATGATTGCTGGCACACCAAACCGGGTGGCGGCCATCATGATCGGACCACTCGCATATCCACCAGTTCCAATCACAGCATGCGGCTTATAGCGCTTAATAATCACTGCGGCCCTCAAATAACTCACGACAACCTTCACCGGAAACAAAATGTTGGAAAGTGTCAGCTTGCGTTGAAGTCCGCTGATCCAAAGCCCAATAATTTTATATCCAGCGTCAGGCACACGCGTCATTTCCATTCTTCCTTTGGCGCCAACAAAAAGTATTTGCGCGTCTGGATGGCGTTCACGGAATGCATTGGCGATCGCGATAGCCGGAAAAATATGGCCACCGGTTCCACCCCCGCTAATGATCAAACGATATGGTTGCCCGTTGGTACTCAAGCTGCCTGTGCTGTTGAAACGGTTTTGCTTTCCTTAACTTTCTCCTTAGGCTCCTTCTCCTCTTTCGCCCCTTGCTCCCATGCCTTATCCTGTTCGCCCCGACTTACACTCAATACAATTCCAAGGGCAAGTCCAGTAAATACCATTGAAGTCCCTCCCATCGAGATCAATGGCAATGGCTGACCGGTGACAGGCCCAAGCCCGACAACCACGCCCATGTTTACCATTGCCTGGCAGACGAGATCGAAACATAATCCTGCGGAGAGCAGTCCTCCAAACGCCCGTTCACTGTTGTACGCGGCTTTCATGCCGCGATGCAAAAGCAAGAGATACAACGCAATCAGTACAACTGCGCCAATCATGCCGTACTCCTCAATATAGATCGCGAAAATAAAATCGGCATAGGGATTCGGAAGAATATTGCGCTGATCACTGTTACCAGGTCCTTTGCCTGTTACCCCTCCCGTTGCGATCGCGATGAAGCCATGCTTTGCCTGGAACTGTGGTTCTTTCTCTCCCTGGTTGAAAGAAATGAAATCTTTGATACGCGATACCATCGTTCCACCGCGAACACCAAACTTGAATGCCAGCGCACCAAATAAAATTCCCACGAAGAAAAGCATCGCAAGGTATTTCATTGGCACGCGACCGATAAACATGATCAGCATGCACGTGATCAGCAGTAGAATCGCGGTGGACATGTTCGTCAAGGCAATCAATCCACAAATTGTACCGCACCAGAACAAAATCGGAATCAGCGACTCCTTTATGTCATCAATGTTCTGCTGACGTTTCGACAACATAGCGGCAAGGTTCACGATCAATGCCAAGCTTGCAAAATCCGAGGGCTGAAAAGATCCAACGATTGGAACCTGGATCCAGCGTGCAGCATCGTTAATGCTTGTTCCATTAACAAATGTGTAGATGAGCAATGGAATACTTACCAACAGCGCAAGCCTCGAGATCTTTGAATAATAGCGGTAGTCAACTTTGTGGGCGAACCACATGGCCGTAAGCCCAATGAGTACGTGCATGGTGTGCTTCATCAAAAGCCACTCCGGACTTGCGGTCTTTTTAAATGCAAGGGTCCCAATAGAACTATACACCACCAGTATGCTGATCAGCGACAACGCAAACACGACAGCCCAAATCACCCGGTCGCCCTGGAGATTCCTGTCAGCCCATTCCTTCAGTTTTGTCATCGTAGTTAGGTTTTCGTTTTTAACCTTCAATTTCTTTTTTCAATTGAGAAACCGCTTCCCTGAATTGGTTTCCCCGGTCTTCATAGTTCTTAAATAAATCAAAGCTTGCACATGCCGGAGACAACAACACCACATCACCCTTCGTAGCGGCATCCAACGCCATTCTCACAAGATCCCTTACGCTTTGCGTTTCCATTATTTGTGGAACAATACCACCAAACGCCTTTTTCAATTTCTCATTGTCTTTTCCCAGGCAAATGAGGGTCTTCACTTTCTTCTTGACTTCGTCTTTGATCAGATTATAATCGTTTCCTTTATCAACGCCACCGGCAATCCACACCAAAGGTTGATCATAACTCCCAAGAGCATATACAACAGAATCCACGTTCGTTGCTTTTGAATCGTTTATGAACTCAACTCCCCTGATTGTACCGACCGGTTCAAGCCTGTGCGGAGCGTTTTTGAACGTCTTTAACCCTTCTTTCACCTTCTCAACACTAACGCCTGTGAGCAACGCAGCTGAGACTGCAGACATCGTATTGATAAGGTTGTGAGGCCCCTTCAACGTTGTTTCATCCTGACCAATCTTTGTTGCTTTTCCGCCAACATTAAACACCATTTTGCTGCCGTCATACTTTACGGAACTTCCTGAGTCACCTTTCAGCGAAACAGAAACCTTTTGCGGAACTATCGCTTTTGATTTCAGTTCATTTGCGATCACGGGGTCCTCAGCATAGTAGATAAAATGCTGCTGTGGCTCCATATTTTCAACGATGAGGAATTTCGAGTTAACGTAATTCTGCATGTTGTATTCATAGCGATCCAGATGATCTGGCGTAATATTCAGCAACACTGCCACATCCGGCTTGAACGTATCCGTGCCATCTAGCTGAAAACTGCTCATCTCGAGGACAAACCAGTCGAATGAATTTTGCGCCACCTGACGTGCCATACTGAAACCCACATTACCGGCAAGCGCTACGTTCAGTCCAGCGTTCTTCATCAAGTGGTATGTGAGCAACGTTGTTGTTGTTTTACCATTTGTACCTGTGATCGCCACGATCTTCGACTGGCCGATATAGCGATAGGCAAACTCAATTTCATCAATAATGGTGATGTGAGCCGACTTCACCGCTTTGATGATCGGTGCTTTGTCAGGAATTCCCGGGCTTTTGATGATGAATGAAGCATCGAGAATTTTATTTTCGGTATGTTGATTCTCCTCGAAGGAAATTCCATTTGAAGACAACTCCATTTTGTATTTATCCTTGATCGGCCCCTGATCAGAGACAAATACATCCATGCCCTTTGCTTTTGCAAGCAAGGCTGCACCGGTTCCGCTTTCTCCTGCGCCCAATATGACAACGCGTTCTTTCATCGCAGCTTCAGTGTTGCTAAGGTTAAAATCGCCAACAATATTCCGATGAT
>DASWTP010000245.1:0-26331 GCA_036402075.1 Chryseosolibacter sp.
GTGTAGCCGTTCGGGCTCAGATCGATACCACTAAAGGTAATATCATCGGCACCCACCACTCCATGCGTGTATGGAGGGCCATTAAAGTCATATAACATGGCTCCCGCAATAACATCAGACCAATTTGCCACGGTGTTGCCTGCGCCCTTTGTAAATACAATTTGCGAAATCAGTGTTGCTGCATTATCAGAAGCAACGGACAGGTTATCCTCATTGATGCGGAATCGCAAGCCTATGGCCGAATACTGACCCGTAGCGGTTGACGGAATGTTTTGATTGCTTGGAACAACAGGGGCAGTGATGGTGGATGTATTGCTATAGATAACAGTGACCGCGGAGCTCGGTAAGCTGGTCAGCGTGCCATCGGTCACCGTGAGCGTACCGTTTCCATCATCGCCATACCTGAATCCGCTCGGGAAGGTGATTTCACCGGATGCAGCCACTAATGAATTGGCTGGGGAAGCATTTAATGCTAACATTGGAATTGTGCCGGCATTGCTCACGATAACTGTTTGAGCATAGTCTAGATCACGGTTACCATTCGCGTCCTGCGCTTGCAGCTTAGGAACGGGAGCAAGGCCTACCAATACATAAGGCGAGCCCTGTGGCTGGGTGACAAAATTCAACGCGGTGGCCACAACGGTGATCTTGTTATTGAGATCAGCGAGGGTTGGATCGGAAGTCGCACTTTCGCCCGGCAAAATTTCAGATGAACCTAAAAGGTATCCAAACGAATACCAATAGACAGCGAATTCAAAACGTTGGTTATCGATTGTTTGATCTGCGCCATTGAGAATCGGGTTCTTTAGCCTTATTCTTAAATTATAGGTTTTGGTTTCATTGTCATCAACCTCACCAATGGCATCATTCGTGGTTGGCGTGTTGAAGATGATGTAGCTTGAACCGATATCTGATCCCGTTGATGTGATTGTATTTCCCTCCGAATCAGTCAGCTGAGCTTCTTCAATAAGGTCACTCCAGTTGGAAATTGAACCTGCGGACTGGTAAATAACCAGGGTCGAAAATCGTGTTTTAGAATTATCATCAGCGGGATTGGTACCATCGTCCGTAACCTGGAATGCAAAATTCACATCCGTTGAATATGAGGTGGTCAACGAAGAGATGGTAGGTGGAGCAACATCTAACTGCGTAAATCGTCCGACCGCAGCTGAGGTAGTTGATGCAGTTGCTGACGGCATCAAAATGTTCAGGAAGTTGATGTTGTCAACCGTTGTATTGGGAGAAAGGTTGTATGGAATGATTTCAAAGGTGTAGTCTTTTCCTGACAACAAGGTTGTGAACGTGTACGTGGTTGAATTTCCTGACACGTTTACGGCACCGGCACCGTCTGAAAAATCAAAATCATTGGATACATACGTTCCATCGTTTGCTGCCGGGAACGTGCCAGGATTGTCAGCGTTATCAGGTCCTTGAACCCTGATCAGAAAATGTGACGGGCGCTGTGCTACGATGCCAGGTAAAACCCAGTCGAGCTTAATGCTGGCGGTTGTTGGCGCAACAGCTACTGCTCCAAATCCAGTTACATGGACAGGCGGTTGCGGCAAAACCACTGTGTAGGTTTGACCCGTGGTAAAGCCTGCAGTATTCGCATTGCCGGAAGCATCAGTGACCGAGCCGTCTGACACAAAGTTTAAGCGCAGGCGACCTGTTCCGGAAACACTGTTTACTGTTACCGTGTATACCTGGGGACCTCCCGCAACAATCGGAGAGATCGAACCAGATGCAGCAGGATATGCATCAAGACCGCTTACATCGCCAAGACTTGTGAGCGAGAAATCTGTTGCATCGACACCTGAAACGTTGCCATCAAAAGTGACGGTATAGGTTATCGTTGAAGAAGTAGTTCCGTTTGAAGAACCGATGCCATTGAGCGCGAGGTTTCCTGGAAGTGGCGGAACTGCAATGGATGAGATTGTCGGCAATGTTCTATCGTATGTTACCGAGCTGGCATTGTTTGTAGCAGAGGTCGAAGAAGCATTTCCTACCTGATCTTGTAATGCAATCGAGAATGCAAGCACCCCTTCAGGGTCCGTGCCATTCATAGTAATCGTAGCTGTGTAATTAAGTCCGATGTTCGACACCGATGCCGCGCGACCTGCAATCGTCACCGTTGGTGTTGTTGCCAGCGACTCGTTTACGGTAAAGGTTACCGAAACGTCATCGTTTGGCTTTGCCAGCGATGGGCTGGCATTCGTTGACGCGATAGCCACATTAGATATGGTGGGAGAAGTTTTGTCGAAAACGATCTGCGAATCGTTGGTAGTCGCTGAGACGGTGGTTGAGTCTGCAGCAGTCTCAGCAATAATCTGAATCGGAAGCACGCCCTCAGTGAGTCCTGCCGGAGCGACAAGGGTTGCCGTGTAATTTGTTGGTCCGCCACTGATGGTTGCAGCAACACCGCCAATGGTGGCTGTCGGAGCGGGTGTCAACGTCCCGTTAGCTGTGAAGTTTAACGTGATCAGGTCACCTGTTTTAGCTTTTTGGGTAAAGCCGTTGGCGTTGTTCGAAGCGATGCTGATGTTTATTAATCGAATCGGAGCGTTCGAAAAGGCAAGCAGCTCATTGGATGAAGGGTCAGTCACGTTACCGCTTGCTTGCGTGTACGTGAACAAAATACTTTCAGTCCATGTGCCGGGCCCAGGAGAGGTGAACGTGATTGTGTTCGAAGTACCCTTGCCAGAATAAATGGCAGAAGCCGGAACACCTTGTGACGTAGTAAATCCCGTAACGGCAGCACCTTCCGCAAGGATGAGCGTTTCATCTACTTGCACCACCACTGTTTCCGCTGCTGCGCCATTTGGGAAGAAGACAAATCCAGTCGCGAGTGCTGGGGGTCCTCCATCATTACCGACAAAGTTGACGGTTGCCATTTCGTTACCGGCAAGGTCGCGGATCAAGTTGGTTGGATTACTTTCAGCCGCGGTTGCGCTACCTGAAGTATTCGTATATGTGATTTGCGTTGGAGATCCATCACCAGCTGACCACTGTCCGTCAGAAACACTTTGAAGGGTCAGCTTATTCGTGGCGTCATCAAATAAAGACCCTGCGTCACGGATATCGCCTTCGTTTGCGTAAAATCCTCGCTTGCCCGAATTTGCCGAGTTGGCAATTGTCACATTGTCTGCAAGTCCTATGGTTTCAGAGAAAGAAATTACCATGGTTTCGCGACTGTTTCCATTGTAGCTAAATACGACAGGGAAACTGATCGTGGGAGCAACCCGGTCCAGTGTGACATTGAGAGACGAAGACGCGGCACTTTCATTACCTGCTGCATCCGCAGCTTTCGCTGTCATGGTATGTGTTCCATCCGTCACCAGCGTTACCGTTGCACCACTGCCACCAACACCTCCCGAGCCATCGGCAGTTGTGAACCCTACAAACCCGTCAATCGAGCTGTAAATATTCAACCTGAGGTTTGCAACTCCGCCTACGTTACTGAACGTGAAGTTAGGAGTCGCGTCATTGGTAATGTTATCAGTGCTGGAAAATCCGGTGTCAGTTGAGGTGTCAAGATTAGGTGCTGCTGGCGCACTAGCCGGAGCTGTAAAATCGATTTGAATTGCAAGGGGTGAAGATGCTGCACTGGCATTACCCGCCTGGTCTGTAGCAACCGCAGTGACCGAATGCGTTGCTTCCGTTAAAAGTGAGACGTCCAGCGACCATGTTCCAGCCCCGGTGGCCGTTGTTGTGCCAAGGGAGATTGACCCGGCCCTGAACAATTCGATCGCGATACTTGGGTCTGATGAGCCAGATATCGTCAATCCGGTAGTATTTTTTGTAAGGTTATCAGTGTTGCTCGATCCCGTATCGTCTGCCGCAGCCAGGTCCAGTGCTGTAGGCACAGCAGGCGCTGATGTATCAACTGTCATGCTCAACGAACCGGAAACTGTGCTTGTATTTCCGGCAACGTCAGTCGCGGTGGCTGTAATAGTATGACCGCCTGATGCCAGCGTTGAGGATGTGATTGAATATGTGCCACCTGCAACGGCAACGCTTCCCAGTGCGCCACTTATGTTGCTGGTCAGGTTGACGGTAGTTCCATTAACGCCTGTCCCGGTGATGAGTGGCGTGTTATCGTTGGTATAGTCGTCCGTTGACGAAGTTCCCGAATCGCTCGTTGCATCAAGGTCCGGTGTTCCTGGTGCAGCCGGGGCGGTAACGTCAATAGTAACCGCGAGGGCAGTTGTTGCTGCGCTCGCATTACCAGCCAGGTCGGTGGCCACAGCCGTTAGGTTGTGGGAGGTTTCATTTAGTGCGCTGACAGTCACTGAATAGTTTCCACCTGTCGCAGTGCCAGTCCCTACCACGCCATTAATATCGCTGGTGATGGTAATTACGGCATCCGCTTCTGCAGTTCCAGTGAGGGTAGGCGTGTTATCATTGGTAATGTCATCAGAATTTGAAGAGCCGGAATCGCTGCCTGAAGCCAGGTCTGGCACCGAAGGCGTGGCAGGTGCGCTTGTGTCTACAACGAAAGCAAGATCGGGCGAAGCCGCGCTTGTATTGCCAGCAGCGTCTTTCGCTTTGATATTGATGTTATACGTGCCGCTTCCGAGGTTGAGATCGATGCTCCATGCACCTGCGCCATTTGCAGTTGTTGTTCCAAGACTGGAGACTCCATTAAATATCTCAACTGAAGCGTTTGCTTCTGTCGTTCCGGAGAAGGTCTGGTTGGTAACGACATTAGTCACGTTGTCTGTGTTACTGCTACCGGAATCGTCAGCGTTGTCGAGGTCGGGCATTCCAGGCGTGCTAGGTGCACTGGTGTCCACGGTCATTGATAAAGTCATAGCAGCGGCTGTAGCATTACCTGCAACGTCTCGGGCGGTTGCCGTAATAACATGCGCTCCTGCAGAAAGTGCTGAAGAGGTGATAGAGTATACTCCACCTGCAACGGTCATTGAACCAATTGTTCCGCTCACGTTGCTTGTGAGTGTGAGTATTGTACCATTCACACCCGTTCCTGTAATGAGTGGAGTGTCGTCACTGGTGATCTGGTCGGCACTTGAGGCCCCGGTATCACTCGATGCGTCAAGCACAGGATTGCCTGGCGCGGCTGGCGCAGTTACATCGATCGTAATAGCGAGTGGGGTAGATGCTGTGCTGGCGTTTCCGGCTACATCTGTGGCTACCGCGGTAAGGTTATGCGCGCCTTCATTCAAGGCAGAAAGTGCAATGGAGTAATTTCCGCCTGTTGCAGTACCGGTTCCTACTACACCATTTACGCTGCTGGTGATCGTTACTGTTGCGCCATCTTCTGCGGTTCCTGTGACGGTAGGAGTAGTAACGTTTGTTATGTCATCTGAATTTGACGTTCCAGAATCGCTACCGCTGGCCAGATCAGGCGCTGAGGGCGCTACCGGTGGCGTGGTATCAATAATGATACTGGCCGATCCTCCTAGTGACTGGGCAGTAGCAAGCGCAGGTAACGTGGCATCAATGTCGGCCGTTCCGCCTGCCTCTTCGATGGCGTTCGCCTGAAGGACCAGACTTGTGGTGGAGACATATTGCAAGTCAGAAGACGTGTGTGTAGCTCCTACCGTATACGAGAGCTGCATTGAGGTAACGTTCAATTGATCAACGCCCCCGTAGGTGACTACCGCATCTGTAGTACCTGTCTCAAGTGTTAACGCGATGGACTTAGTCGCATCAATATCGACTGCAGCGCTGAAATTAATGGTGATCACGATTACATCACCTTGATTAAATGATCCGGTGTTGGGTGCTGCCGTGACACTCGTAACGGTTTGGCCATACGCAACAGTGCTTAATAAGCCGAATGCAAATAAAAATAGCGATCTCGTTAGTCCAGTTTTGAAGGAACGAACTTTCATAGGGGGAGTTTAATTAAAAATTAGAAACTCAACTCCTGCCAAAAACGCATTGCGCTCAGGAGAAGTTAAGTCATTATAGTTCTCTACTTAAAAATTTTCTACAACAACGTATGGCTAGAGCTGTCCGTCAGACTTCACTTTAATCAGCAGCAACTTTTTCACACGGCCGAAATAGCTTGTACCATAGATCAGGAACGATCCATCATCCAGCGTAATTACCGAGGCACCATCTTCGCGGTCGGCACCACCGAAATTATTCTTCCACATCACGCTTCCCGTTGCAGGGTTGACCTTAATCAGATACAGATCTTCCTGGGTTACCGGAGATTCCACAGTAGCCAAAACCATCAACGCTCCATCTTTGCCTGTGGTAATCGAATTTCCGCGATCGTTTAAGCCAAAATCCAGTTCATCAGCGAGGTCAAGGGGCCTAAAAAAGACAAGACCCGCATTCTGGTTTACCTTCATCACGAAAATATCTTCATCTCCCTGGGCATTTGTTGACCCTGTAACAACATAACCGCTTGGCACCGGGCAAAAATCATAAGCCATTTCTTCTTCGGCCGTTAACAACGGGCTTCCAATATTTGGAAGATCAGAGTTTTCGGGAGCTTTGATCAGTCGAACATCATGTTGACCGTATGAAAGGACTGAGCCGCCCCAGAACAGATTGTTGTCAGTGGTACTCAAAATTTTGTTGACCAAACTTCCTTGTCCTGCACCGTACTCACGTTTCCAATTGATCGAATAGTCTGTTACATTAAGCTCGGCAACAAACATGTCTTTTGAGCTTGAGTTTGACGTTGGCCATTCAAGCCGCGCCAGGATAATATAGTTTGAGTTGGTTGCCGAATTAGATTCAATGACGGCAGAGCCGTGAAGGGATGCACCAGCCAGGTTAACGTCTTTTCCAGCTATCGTGGTAGAATCTAGCATATTGCCTTCTTGGTCTAGGCGCAACAGAAGTAAATCGGTGGATTCGTCTGCATTTATTCTGTCTCCCACAACTAAGTAACCTGAGTTAGCCAGGGCAATGAACGATGCAGCCCGAAAAACGTTTTGACCTGGAATCTGGCCGTTTCCCTCAACGAATTCGGGATAGCTTTTTTCCCAGAGCTGATTGCCCTCGAGGTCAGTTTTTATAAGCTTGATTTTGTATCCTGTTTCAGTTGTCCCTTCAATAGGAATTTCTATGTTGCTTAGCATGGCAAAACCATCCGTCACCGATATTGCGCTAATTGCCGTGTGGTTTTTTTCTGAACCATAATACCTCAAGAAAGACCCGGTCGCGGGCTGAACGTCACTTTCTTTTTGACAGCCCAGGGTGATAATAGCTAACCCGAAAAAAATTATTCTTTTCATTGCGCGAGTTTTCTTTAACGTATCAGTTTCTTTGGCTTGAAGTATGGAATGATCATGCCTATATTCAACATCGATTGACTGAGGGTGAAGTCGTTGTCAATGTATCCTGCGTCCTGCAGTGCCTGATTCACCGCTGTTCTTTTAAAGCGGTTATCCTCATTTACAATATTGTTCAGTCCATAAATGTGTCGGATGTCAGCCGTCAGATAGATTCCTCCAACTTTGTATTTTACACCGGCAGAAGCCACTACTCCGTAGCCAAGAGCGCGATAATTTTCTTTTGTGCTCAGCGAAGGGATGGTAGTCTGGCTCGATAAGGTCAAATCACCTGCAAATGTTGAGCTCAGCGTATAATATAATGAGGGCCCAACGGAAATGTAGGGCGCAAACGTTTCATTCACTTTTCCTTTAAGGAATCGGTATTGGAATAACACGTTGAGTTGGATCCGGCTGTGCGACAACGTGTATTCCATGTTGTCTTTGTTTTGCTCATCAAACGGGTCTGTCGAAGAGAGGTTGTTGTTGGAGTAGATAAGCGAGATTCCGCTGTAGAACAGCTCCGGATTCAGAATGACCTTTGAGTTAAGGTTCTTTTCGAACAGAAGGCCGAATTGAAAGCCGAGGTTTGCTTTATACTCACCCTCACCCTGCGCAGGGCCGAACATGTAATAGTTCTTTTGAACGTCAACGTTGTTGGTATTCAGTCCGACTTTTATTCCATAACTGAAAACGGGATTGGTCCTGAATTTCTTCCACAACGAATGGAACTCAACCGGATCGGCAGTTGCAGACGGTTTAAAGAAGTGATCTTCGTTAAGCAAGGCGATCATGGTTTCATCAGCTTTGGCAGGCTCTTCGAGATAGATGTAGCTCAACACGAGAATTCGGTATGCTTCAACTTTCTGTGCGGATGAGAAATCACCGCCCTTAAGACACCCTTCCAAGATAGTTGGAATTTCATGAAGCCGGCCCTGTTCATACGTAGAACGTGCGGTCCGCAAAATCTGTGTACAGTTTTGAGCGATGGCCTGAACACCGACAATCGAAAAAAGAGTCAGGGAAACAACGAGTTTACGATTCATACTTATTTCTTCTTATCGGGTACGGATTTACAAGTTTTCTCGTATTTCAATTCTTCGTCAACATAGGTATACCATTCATCCTCTGTTAAATCGCGCGTAATAAATGAGCACAGCAGCGATGACATAGTCTCAATCTTGGTGGGCCAGGCGTGTATCGTTTCTTCGGTCTTCTCCGCGTTACTGTGCATACCGGCAAGGAGCTGTTCGTCATCGGCAGAGAACACTGCCGTACGAACCCAGTCTGCGTGGCCGCTCAACACCATTGGCTGTTCACGCAATTCTTTCAAGTTCCAGAGTCGTACCGTTTTGTCGTTACTTGCTGTAGCCATAAATGTCCCGCTGTGATTGAAAACAATCTGTTCGATGCCCGACTCATGCCCGGAGAGTGGCTGTACGCGGGAAGGATTGGCAAGGGAAATAATTTTGACGAGGCCATTAACATCCCCGATCACAACACTCTGGCCATCATTTGTAAATCCAACTGACGTAATTGGAGCGTTCTTGCCACTGGCAGATATATTCTTCAACAGCACAGTCGCAGCGAAGTTCTTATTGATATCCCAGAGATATAAACTACCATCATTCCCCGCACCAGCAATCCATTTGAAGTCCGGGCTTACATCAATGTGATTGATCTTTTCCGCGGAGGAAATTACCTCACGTGCGCTAGTCAGATCGCTGTATTTAATTGACTTTCCCGAGTTATCGCGGGAGAAAATTCCTTTTCCATCGGCTGTGAAGAACAGGTTATCGATTTCAAAGGCATAACCGCGGATTAGTTTGGGAGCTGTTTTAGGGCTGTTCAAATCATACAACTCCATGTAATTGTTGGTAGCATCGCCAAACGCCATCCCGGCTGCTGCAAGTCGTGTTCCATCTTTGCTAATGGCGAGTGAATACACCTGATAGTTGGTGCGCGGCCCTACGAGTTCCTCCATATCCCACTGCTTTCCGGTATACGTCCAACGAAGGATTCGGCCATCACTTCCTCCAGAATACAATTTCTTGCTGGCGGCATGGATTACCAAAGAGCGGCATGAGCCATTGTCGTGCCCTTTCAGGTTCAACGTTAGCGGATGGTTGTATTTCTCAAGAGCCTCGTGTAATCCGTTATAGATGGCGTCATCGTAAGGATAGCCAGCATGATCGCGGTTGAAATTGTATGCCTGCTGCGCGAGCAATGCTTCAAGTTCACGATCAGGAATCTCAACAGACTTTAGTGCCATGGCTTTTGCCGTAGCGATGTACTGCTTTTGCTCGGCAATTCCACGGGCCACGCGGGCCTCTTCAGCACTTGCTTCAGCAGCCCGTTGCGATACTTTTGCGTTTGCCTCCTCGCGCTTGGCAATGGCAGCGTTTTGCTGTGCTATGATCGCATTCTTTTTCGCCAACGCTTCCTGCTGACGCGCAAGTTCAGCGTTCTTATCTGCTTGTTCGCGTGCTGCTTCTGCCGCGGTACGCTGTTTATCCGCTTCTATTCGTTGACGGTCAGCTTCTGCTTTTTCATTTTTCGCAATTTGCTCCTGCTCGAGTGCGCGCGCTTCATTTTTCTGCGCTTGCTCACGGGCCGTATCGGCCGCAGCTTTCTGCACGAACGCAAACACAAGGAAGATCAGCGACACAATGGTAGCAGTGGCAAGTACCAATGCCACGATACGCGCACGCTGGAGCTTACGTTTTTGTTCCAGTTCTTTAATTCGCTGCTCGGTCTCCCATTCCTTCTTTGAATACTCAAGGAAGATCATGGTACGCTCGAACGCAGGATGGTAGCGCTGACCCCATACCAACGTTGGTTTGTGCTTTACCTGCCAGTTCAACGCAAGTTGCAAATCCGGTGGCCTCCACAAACCTGCCTTTCCTACCTGGTACATGGAAGCCGCTTCCGCAAGACGGGTATACATCTGAACTGCATCGGCTTCATCATCAACCCAGTTTTTCAAACGCACCCAAATGCGCATCAAACTTTCGTGGGAAATATCGACAATGGCTTTTCCGGTGAGCGGTGTTCCGAATGCCGGTGTCAGGAGTGATCTTCCGGGTTCCCGGAACTTTTCAATTACTTCGCCTACTTCGTTTTCAGAAACGTCAGCAATAGCCGCAATCTCCTGGATCTTCGTTGGTCTTCGGATGCCAAAGTTCTCACCGCGTTTTTCGGTGATCGCTTTGAAAAGGATTTCACAGATCCGTTTTTGCTCTTCGGTCAATTCATCGAATGCTTCGTTGGCGTGCATCGACAGCGCTTCCGCCATCGTACCTATCGCTTCGTAATGCTTCAGGTCTACAGGCTCATCATCATAATCCTTGTAACGCATCCAGTAACTCCACGTACGCATTAACGCGTGCTGAAGGATCGGGAGCTGATCCGGGTTGTCACCAAGATCATTCAGGAGTTGTTGTGTGAGGCGTGATGAAATTTTTGCTCCTCCTACGGCTACCGGGCCTTCAATGGCCCTGCGTTTTTGATCACGCGTAAGCTGAGGAATGAGGTAGTGACTATCGTTGATCTTGCGGGTAAGGTCAGGAAATTGTGCACAATCACCAATAAAATCGGAGCGCATGGTGATCGCCACATAAATTGGCGCGTCAGGGTAGTTGATGGCTTCGATAAGCAGATTGACGAAAGCCAGTGTTTCATTGACTGAGTTTGCGTCATGACTGTCCTTGAAGCGAAAGAGTTCTTCAAACTGATCGACCAGAACCAGGTAGTTTACATCTTTCTTCCTTCGGCCTTGCTCAATTGCTTCCACCAGCCCAAGGGAGCTGCTTTTCAGAAGGGTTGAGAATATGGTGCGCTTGATTCGTTTCTCATCAACGTCAGCGGCCTGGTACTCCGGGTTATTTCTGAGCAACGACTCTGCCAGGTTGTCGATGGGACCTGCGCCCGGTCGCGTGACAACAACTTCCCAGTCAGGGCTCGAATCTGTTAAGAATCCACCATACAGAATTGGCATTACACCGCAATAGATAAACGATGACTTACCACTTCCTGACGGGCCAATGACTCCGACAAACCTGCTCTTTGAAAGTTTGAGAAGAACTTCATCGCTTTGTCCTTCGCGGCCGAAGAACAAATGCGATTCTTCAATTTTGAATGGTCGCAAACCCGGGAAGGGGTTAGCCGTAGAAACCTGCTGGTCGATGATCTGGCTCATGGCTTACGCGTTAAATTCTTGAATAAACGATTTAATAGACTCTGATGAATGTTGCGGATCGGTATGGATCACGCGGAGATTCTGGCTCTTAAAGCTTTCAGCATTTAATGTAGAACCTGGTGTCGTAACGATAGCTTTTCCAATGATCGGTTTTTTTCGGCCGAAGCCTGGTGCTTTGAGCAGGTCAAGGGCTTTCATCCTAACCCATTGCTCATTCACCTTTCCTTTATAGATGATGGCTGCATCAAATGTCCGCAGGTTGTCGATGTGTTTTTTACGCACTTCAAGCAGTTCGCCTTCAAATTGAGGCGTCAACACGCGGAATCCCGATTTTTCAAGTACTTCGCGGATCGGTTTAACATCCGCTACGTCAATCCGATCATGCATGAGGTAAATGGATTTGCCAGATGGCTCATCTGATCCCTTGCGCTCGCCTGATTCAACAAGTTCTTCACGCATGATGTTCTTGAAATCTTCAAGCGGGGTTTGGAGGATTTCTGCGCCTTCCTGTGCCTCAACATCCCGCTTGATGTTCTCGATAAATCCTTTCTGGCGTTCGCTGGCGTTATTGAGGATAGGGGAGATCCAGATCAGGCGAAGGAATTCTTCACCCGACTGCTTCGCACGAATGCTTTTTTCTGCCGCAATCCTGTTCTGGATATCCACCACAGAGCGATCTGCGCCCGTTGGAATTTCACCGTAGGCACTTCCTATCAGGTGAATGGATAATTGACTGTCGCTGATATCACGCTGCACGGCTTTTTCGAGTTCACTGAAGGTACCAGGCAGGGTCTGGTTGGGCAGCACAATGTAGCCGTGACGTTGCAGCTCGCGCTTGATGATGTTACGCTGCACGGAAAGGTCATGGCCGGTTTCTGCAAGGAATATGGTTTTGCGCTTGTAAAAATTCTTGACATCTGCCTTCACAGACTCGTCTTTCAACTGGATCAGGGTATCAAAAATATCGTAGGCGAGGTCTACCATTTTCATCCAGTACTGGCGTTCGGCTTCGCTGCTGAAATAGTCGGTGTATTCGCGCACTTCACCGGAATCCGAGTCGAGCTGGTACATATCGTATCCGATCAGATCACGCAACTTTGGGGGCTGCTCCTGCGCAGTAAGCGGACTTTTAAAAACCTTGAAGATCCTTCCGCGCCCTTTCTTTGCTTCCGTATTCTTGATAAACGCCTCTACGTGGTCGAGGCAGGCTCCCGATTGAATGAAGTCCTTGGAAAGAATTGGAACCAATACGCCCACATTATCCAGCTTGGGCGAAACCATATTATCATACTCAGCCTTAAGCATGATCTTCGATTTCTCGCCCAGAACCTGGTTGAGCATCAGCTCAAGGAATCGCTTAAACTGGGAAACCCATCCCGGCTCTTTCTTCTCGTTTTCTTCGTTGTCTTTTTCAGCGTAGACAATCAATACATCAATGTCAAATCCCATGTGCGCTTACGGGTTAGGTTGTGAATACTGTAGTTTATGCTCAGTAATGTTTTTGATCAGACCCTGTACCAGGTCGTGATGGTTAGCCATTACGAAATAGAAGTCGATAAGGTTTATTTTAAATATCACGGTTCGTTCCAAAGCCTCGAGGACATTAGCCTCCGGGGCAGGGCCGTCCTGGAACAAATCTCCATAAACGCTTCCTCTACGCAGGGAAGCCAGGGTCTGATCGTTGTTTTTCAGGTTAACTTCGCCATGCGCCACAATGAAAATCGGGCTTTGCAAGCCATCATTGGCAAATTTGTATTTTTCTCCAGGCTGAAGTTCAAGGGGAACAACCTTGTCGCCCAGGTCTGCGAGCAAATTGCCATGGATGTCTTTGAATACGGGCAATGTTTTGAAGAACATCACCATTTCAATACCGAGGAAGAACCCGTCATCCAAACCTTCAAGAAGCTGGTTGTTTTCGATCGAGGAATCAATGAATTTTTTATCCCGCACAGGCAGACGTTCGCGAACAACCTGGTACGCCTTTGCGTCTTTATTATGCATCACCCAGGCTGAGGTCTCCTGCAAGAGCCTGTCGTTGTTAAATACCTGTGCAATCAATCCGCGGCTGACACGGAAGTCAGGCAAATATGCGGCAGCGTGGATCGCACAGGCTTTTGTCCAGCGGTTGTTTTGATTGAAATCACGGTTCAGGATGTAGTTGATCACCTGGATCGGATTGTAACTTTCACGCGGGAAGAAGAGCTGCAGTTGTTTCAGCTTGTCCTCTGTTGAACTATCGTCAAGGAGCGGAAACAGTTTCGGTTTCAAATCGGCATCAACAAACAAGTCGAGTAGCTCCATGGCGAATGCCAGGTTATCCGGATCACCCGACTCAATGTTATCGCGCACTAGCTGAACGGAATTCGGATCATAAAGGATCGAAAGAAGAATGCCGATCTGGTCAAAGTTCTGTTCTACTTCTTCCTTTAATGCATCGCGCAAGAATGTAAAGAAGTCATTATCCGGCAACTCGGTGATAGCCGCCATGTTCCAGATCGCTTTGCTGATTTCGGTGTCAAGCAGGTCGAGCACTTCGCGCCTCTCACGACCTTCCGCATGGTAGTTGATGTAACGCAGGGAATAAAAAATCTGCCGAACGATTCGCTTATCCGGATAGTCGGCTTTTTTCCAAAGTAATTTCAGTGCCTCAGGTCCCCCGATTCTGCCCATGATCTGCACAATTCGCAGCATAACCAGGTCTGTCTGCCCGGACTTGTGGAATGCAGCTTCAATGGTAGGCAAAACCACTTCTCCGGCTTCTTTCAGTGCGGCTGCCGCATGATGGCCGAAGGTCGGAGATGAGAGCAATTCAATCAGGACAGGCCATGCTTCCTGGCGTTTTGTTTTGCGTGCGGTAAGCAACGCTTCAAAACGAACACGTGCATCAACATCGCGCAGTAATTCAAGCAGGATAAAGATGGTGCGCTGGCTCACCATTTTGCGCAGCAGCTTGGCGGCAAGAATGCGATCATTCGGCTTGATCGATTTGCTAAGCTTCATCAGGTTATCTACCGAGATAGAAAGCAAATCGCTGTCTTCAGATGCACCGAGCGCTTGTTGCGCCAGAGTTTTGATGTCCGTTTTGGACGCATCCTTATCAATTCCCAGCGCCTGCATTTTTTCTTCAGCAAACTTTCTAAGCTTCCGGTTATCGCTTTCTACCATCTGAATGAGAGCATTCTCAAAAAGCGCAGGCTCGAGCTTTTCCATCAGCTTCATTCCGTAAATCACCTTTTCTTCGGCTGAGCTCGCGATCTCTTTTTCAAGCACGCTCATGATGGTGTACTCTTTCACCACTTTCACATCGCTCTTTTGTTTGTTGGTAACGAGCGTTTCCTGCAGCGTGCTTCTGTAATTCCGATGCATCCGGTTTACCGACAAATACCACAGCACGACAAACGGGATAGTGAAAATCGTTACGTAAATCAAATTGAAGACTTCAAACTGTGTCAACAAGAAGATCAATCCACCGGCCACCGCGGTTGCGAAGGCTGTAACGATACCTTCGATCTTCGTCTGAACGTCAATTCGGATGTTCGACTGGATTGGCAGGAGGTACAATTTGAAAGTCGGACTGTCCAGTGCTTCCTTCAATGACCGTACGAGCAGTTTACTCAAAGCAATTGAAAGGAAGAAAAAAAGGAAGTAAGTATCAGCTTTTGAAAATCCGAAGAAAACACCGAGCCCAAGCGCTGCGCCTGTGAAGAGTAACAGAAGAATGGGGTTAACGAGCAGTGACACTCGCATTCCGTACTGCTTGTTAACATAGTCAGTCGCAAAAATGTCGAACAAGAAACTGAAGATCACGACCGTCAATTCAAACAGCGAGATGAACGTAGCAAGTCCTTTTGGGTCGTTGGGGTATTGAAGCGTTACAACGTTCAGGAAGGAGAAGTCCACGAAGTTGATGGCACACATCGAGAAGATGATGAAAAGCGACATGTACAGGATGTAGCGGTTTGCTACGAAATCTTTCACCTGCAGTTTCTGATACATCGCACGTTCCTGCTTAAACGTGATGATCTTGTTCAATTGCCCAAACGACAGGACCATGAACATCGCGAAGAAAGCAATGATACTAACCAGGCCAAGTGAATAGAGCTGCACGGTTTCAACACCAAAATTCAGAATAACGGGAATTGAGAAGAATGAAATGAATGTCGCGAACATGGCACCCAAATCAACGGAACCCACCAATCGCTTGGACTGGCGGAGGTTGAACAAGCGCGCGAATGAACCCCAGAACACCAGGTAGGTTAAGAATGAGAATGGCAAGATCTGGGTAAAGCCGAACTCATACATACCCTTTGGGTCAGCAAAATATCCGTCAGCGAACTCTATAAATGCGGTTGTACATGTTACATATAAAAGAGAAAGAGCTGCTAATACTGGGAATGGTATTCTATTTTGAAGGAAGTTGTAGATGATTGTGGCAGCCAAACCGTAGAGCCCCGACTTAAAAAGAGCGAAGGGAAGATCCCGCATTTCGCTAAAGTGCTCAAGGTAAAGGGATTGTGACGCAACGCTTGTGGTCGCGATGAACAATGCCATAAAGATACCCATGACGAATAGCAAGCCGACACGGCCTGCCTCATCTGGTTCCACGTCCAGCATGCGTAACAGTCTATCCTTCATAGTATTCGCCTAATCACCCTAAAATTCGTTATAAGGATACAATATTCCTATGGAAACATTGTTAACGTACCTTTTAGTGGGTATAACCTCGTGTAATACAGAATTTTAAATTTCAGCGACCAAACAACAGCTATAAATGTTTGTTCAACCCCGCTTATTGTAAGATTAACCGCCAATTCGCACGCTCCATGCCATAGAAAGTTTGTAGGTTTGGTAAATTTTACTTTTATGAAAACAGCTTTTTACCTGTTAATTCTCCTTTTGGCGGTTCAACCTCAACTTTTTGCCCAGGGAAATAAAAAAGCACTTTCAGAAGCCGAGCGCTTTTATGGCATAAAGGCTTATGATCAGGCACTTCCATTATATATGGAAGCAATCCAGGCCGGGGAAAAAGATCCCATGGTGCATTACAAGACGGGCGTGTGTTACCAGAAATCAGTAGATCCAAATGAGCAGGTAAAAGCAATTAAATATTGGGAGTACGCAGTTAAGAATGGCTCAAATCTGCCAAATTCGCTCCATTTTGATCTCGGTGAGCTCTATCTGCGTGACGAAAACCTTCAAAGCGCAAACGCGAGTTTCACCAAGTTTAAAGAGCTTAGCAAGGCCGACAAGGCTGCAGTTGCCAAAGCTGACAGGGCGCTGGAAACATGCCATACAGCGACCGCTTTAATGTCAGTGCCGCGCGATATCAAAGTGCACAACTTCGGGGAGGTAATAAACTCTAAGTTAATCGAGTATAACCCGGTGGTTTCGGCCGATGAAAGCGTGATGGCATTTACCGCTCTCCGTCCCAACACAGGCAAAACCCGTTCGGGCGATAAGTTCATTGAAGAAGTCTATATCTCTTATAATCAGAATGGTACGTGGTCTGAGCCTAAAGTAATTCCGATTGCCTCTGAATACAATGTCGGGTCAGCTGGTATTTCGCCTGATGGCCAGAAAATGCTGATTTTTATGGGTACGACTACCGATCCGGGAAGCTTATTCATGATTACTAAGACGGGCGAGACATGGTCAAAACCTGCCATTATCGCTCCCACGGTAAATCATCCTAAGTTCCTTGAATCCACTGCCAGTATTACGCCCGATGGCAAAACGATCTATTTCGCCAGTGACCGCGTAGGTGGCCAGGGAGGTATGGATATCTGGAAAACCACACAACAAGCTAACGGCAGCTGGAGCACGCCTGCCAACCTTGGCCCCGAAGTGAATTCAAAAGCCAACGAAGACGCGCCCTTCATCCATCCGGATCAGAAGACGTTATTCTTCACATCCGATGGCCATAGCACCATGGGCGGCCGCGACAT
Source organism: Chryseosolibacter sp. (assembly GCA_036402075.1). Classification (GTDB taxonomy): domain Bacteria; phylum Bacteroidota; class Bacteroidia; order Cytophagales; family Cyclobacteriaceae; genus Chryseosolibacter. The sequence goes on from DASWTP010000245.1 coordinate 17,397, forward strand.
ATTTGTAACCAAATTGGTTAATAATAAATGGACTTCGCCTGAGAACATGGGCTATCCGGTGAACACCACCGCAAACGACAACTATTTCACACTCATCGCTGACGGCACGCGCGCTTATTTTTCGTCTGATCGCAAAGGTGGCATGGGCTCACAGGATATTTATTACCTGGATATGCCGGCAAATGCCGCCAATATTCCATTGACCATGATCAAAGGAAAAATTCTTAATGCTGACACTGGTAAGCCGATGCCGACCAAAATCTACCTGGTTGACAACGAGACAAACAAAAAGCTCGACTTCGTGTATGACCCGGATCCAACAACTGGAAACTACCTGATCATCCTTCCGCCAGCAAAGAACTACGACATGGTGATTGAGTCCGAAGGATTTTTGCCATACACGCTCAATATCAACGTCCCCAACCAGGACTACTTCTATGAACTCTACCAGATGATCTACCTGAAAACGATCAAACAGTTTGACGTTGTGGTGGGCCAGGAGGTTCAGGTGAAAAACGCATTCTACGATACCGATCAGGATGTGAAGGCTGACCTGCGCAAGAGTCATGAAGCCAAGTTAGTACAGAGCGGCAACGTGGATGTATATGATATGATGCTTGACCTGATTGCCGCACAGGACCAGGAAGGCATTGACTACCTGGTAGGGTTGCTCAACCATACTGATCCAATCGAAAGTGTAAACTTTGACGAAACAAAAAATTCAAAGATCGAGGTTGCGACACGCACCTACTATTATGACGAAAGTGATGAAAGCAAATTCGAGCAGAAAAATGTAGGCGGCAAAACAATCTTTTCGCTTCCAACCATGATGGTGTCCGAGGAGATCAAGAAGCAGAAAGATAAACCCGCGGTGAAAAAATCGGGCGCTGATGCAGCGAGCCTGGCTAAGTATGCGAAGATCTATTTCGATGCGGGCAAGAGCGATCTGAAGCCTCAACACAACGCTGAACTCGACAATCTGCTTACGGTGTTGAATAAGTTTCCTGAGTTAGGCGTTGAAATTTCAGGATTCGCGTCAGCAGAAGGATCCGAAGAACTGAACCGCGAGCTCTCCAACAAGCGCGCCACCGCGGTGCTTGACTATATTAACCATAAGGGAATTGTAAGAAGAAGAATTATCGCCAAAGGATACGGAGCCACAAAAGACCAGGTTGGAAGCAAAGAGGAAGGTCGTAGGGTAGAAGTAAAGATCGTGGACTTGAGCGCGGTCAAGTAAAATCAGATTTTCGGGTTCAGCGTTGTGGGAAGAAGCAGGGAGCTGTCGCCAAAGCTTAAGAATCGATAATCGTTTTGCAGGGCTTCATGGTAGATCTTTTTCCAATCCCTTCCGACAAAAGCCGCGACCAGCAACATTAGCGTTGAGCCCGGCTGATGGAAGTTGGTGATTAATCCACTGCAGATCTTGAAGTCGTATCCGGGTTTAATGAAAATTGAAGTCGTTCCTCCGATCGCTTCTAAATTCTCTTGCATCAGTTTTGTTTTCACGGCACGAATCGCTCGTTCCCGTGAAGGCAAGGTGTTACTATCCTGGTACGGATCATCCTGCAAGATCTCGAACGGTGCAGCAGGGTCTTTCAGAAGCTTTGCGCCATACCAGTAAATACTTTCCAGTGTGCGCATCGAGGTGGTACCGACAGGGATTATAAACCGATCGTGTGCCAGCAGGTTGTCAAGATTTTTTTGCGTGACAACAACCTGCTCGTGGTGCATTACGTGCTTGCTCACATCTTCGACTTTTACAGGCTGAAATGTTCCAGCGCTTACGTGCAGCGTTAAAAAATCATGGCCGATGTTCCTGGCCTTCAGGGATTCAAAAACTTTATCGGTAAAATGCAATCCGGCAGTAGGTGCCGCTACCGCGCCCTCATGGTGAGAGTAGATGGTTTGGTAGCGCGTTTTATCCGATGGCTCTGCTTTACGCTTTAAGTATGGAGGCAGTGGCGTTTCACCTGCAAGCGAAACAATTTCAGCGAATGAATGTTCGCTTTCCCATGAAAAGCGTACGGTGCCTTTCTCGCGGTCTGCCAGCTCGGCTGTGAGTGTTAAATCGTGCAGACGCTTCGTGAGCGTTGCCTCCTTCCAACGTTTCAGATTTCCGATGGTGCATTGCCAGGAGCAATAGTGCTTCGCTGCCATGGCCTGCGCCACGATGGGCGATGGGGCAACCGGTGCAAGCAGAAAAATTTCGATGTCAGCACCGGTATCTTTCTTAAAATGAATGCGCGCGGGAATGACTTTCGTATCATTAAAGAATAGAAACGTCTTCGCAGGCAGAAATGACGCGACTGACTTAAACGTTGAATGTTCTACTTCTCCATTGCGGTAAACCAATAGTTTTGACTCGTCACGGCTGGCCAACGGAAACAACGCAATTTTTTCGTCCGGAAGCTCGTAGCGGTAGTCATTAATATTGATCATGAATTTTTTTACAAAGTGCAAATGTAAATAGTTCTGATACTTTGCACTATTTTAGTCTCTACTATGTCACTTAGAGCCACGTATTTCAAGCGTGTATTTGAATTTAACTTCAAAGCCAGGACGTCACGCGGGCGCATGCTTGACAAGACTTCGTGGTTTATTAAGATCTCGGAAGCCGGCAGCGCTACATTCGGGATTGGTGAGGCGGGCCCCCTTCCCGGCCTGAGCATCGATTCGCTTCCCGACTTTGAGGAAAGGCTTGCCAAAATTCTCGATGAGTTTAATGCCAGCCAATACTCACAGTTAACCTGGGATCAGGTTGCCGGGTTTGTGCCCAGGGAAATGCCCTCCATACGGTTCGCATTTGAAACAGCGCTGCTCGATCTCAACAATGGCGGAAAACGAATTCTGTTTGATAATGAGTTCGTCAAAGGGAGGCGAATCCCGATCAATGGGTTGATCTGGATGGGAGACATGGATTTTATGATGGGCCAGATCAGTATCAAAATTTCAGAAGGATTTGACTGCATCAAGCTCAAGGTTGGGGGGCTTGATTTTGATCGCGAATGTGATGTGCTGCAGTATATCCGTAAACGCTACTTCCGCGAGAATATCGTTATCCGCCTCGATGCTAATGGAGCCTTTAAGGTTGATGACGTTTTGTATAAGCTCGAACAGCTCAACCGATTCGGCATCCACTCCATTGAACAACCCATAAAGCCTGACAACCCGCATCTGGAAGAACTGTGCCGTAAGTCGCCAATCCCGATAGCGCTCGATGAGGAGCTTATAGGCAAAACAGAGGTCACGGAAATGGCTGACCTGCTTGATCGTGTGAGGCCGCAATACATTGTGCTTAAGCCGATGCTGCATGGCGGGTTGAAATGTTGCGAAGAATGGATCAGACAGGCGGAGCAACGGAAAATTGGATGGTGGATGACCTCATCGCTTGAATCGAGTGTGGGGTTGAATGCAATTGCACAGTTCACTGCCAACTACAAGACGGAAATCCCGCAAGGGCTCGGAACCGGTAAGATTTACGACAACAATTTTGAATCACCCCTCGAAGTTTCAAAAGGCATGCTCTTCCATAATCCAAAAGAGAAATGGGATCCGCAGATTACTGACCCGGATGTCAATTTCCCTCTAATATCTGAGGCAGATATTTGACATGTTAATTGCTGGCCGCGGTTTAAGCTGGGATTGAATTGCCATCGGCTTAAGCCCAAAGCAATTCAGTGTGCCAGATCCGTGTGTGCAACTGATAAATCAATTTGGCAGGCGTTTGCATGCACACAACTCGCAGAGGCTTGGCACGGGGAGCGAAAGCGCTTAACGCACTAGCTGCGGCTTATGCCACTTTTTTCATTAACCCGACTTATGAGGGTGACGCGTACTCTCTCAGCGCTTAAGCCCAGACCATCAATTAACTTTCAGCGCTAGCTATTTTGAATTTTCAGCAAATTCCTTCAATGTAATTTCGGGCTTCCCGAGCTCACGCCATGTGTTTTCAGCACTGAATTTTTCGGGATAATTATTCATCGCTTCGATAATGTGCGCGGCATAATTCAGACGCTGAACAAATTTGCCTATAAAGCGCAGCAGTGGGAGGGGTGCCCGCGAAATCTTGAGCGTTGCTTTTTTGTAGTGCTTGATAAACTCCAGGGAGGCTTCGTCTGCTGTAAATGCCTCCAGTCCCTGGATGTCATACTCTTTGTTTTCGTTTCTTAGACGTTCAAATGAGTTTGCTACCTGTTTCCCGAAATCGGCCGCTGCAATAAAATACATTTTGTGTTTCGATTCCCCTGCCAGCAAGATCGAATTGCCACGCCTGTAGTTTCCCTCAAAATTTTCCATGAAGGTTGAGGGGTAGAATATCGTATAAGGAAGTGGTGAAGCTTTAATGAGCTTGATTGCTTCCTGCTTCATGTCAAAAACCCACCAGTTGAACGTATTCATTCCCTGGTAGCGCATCACGATTGAACTAATGAAGCCAATCCGTTTAATTTTTGATTTCTCTGCAGCCGCGAGAATTGTTTTCAAGCCATCGGTTTCTGCATGCCAGTCGTTCTTCTTTTCATCGAGTTTTAAATTCAGGTTGATGTAAAGAAAGTCCTGGCCGTTCATTAACGCGAGCAAATCAGCGGCATTCTTGATGTCGCCTTTAATCATGTTGATTTCCGCAGGCAATTTCGCACGGGCTTTATCGAGGTCCCTGACCAACGCGCTGACGGTAAAACCAGATGCTGCTAACGCTATGGCTACCGGCTTTCCAAGCGAGCCAGTTGCGCCAATGACCGCGATGTTTTTACTCATGACCATTTTTCATTTTAAAGTACCAATAGAGCGGAATTCCAAGCGAGGTCAGGAAAACACCGAGCAACGAATTGATCAATACCGTTTTGCCTGTGTAGAAGGCATGGATGTCGCTAACTAACGTTGCGGTGAGAAAGAAAAAAGTAAAGCTCACAAAAATCGCTGGAACAACCGGGTAGCCCCACACCCGGTAAGGGCGCTCGCGGTCTGGCATTTTAAAGCGAAGCACGAATACACCTAGCGAGCTCATGCCGTAAAAAAACCAGCTGACGAAAATGAGCATGTCTGTCAGCATGTCAAACGAGCCACTCACAATGAGTACGGATGTCCAGGCGCCCTGCAGCCAAAGCGCATTGCCAGGTGTCTGAAATCGCGGGTGAACTTTTGACGCAAATTCAAAGAAACGTTTATCCTGCGCCATGGCGAACGTCACGCGTGCCGTGGCGAGCACGTTCGCGTTTGTTGTTCCGAAGGTTGAGATGATGACCATGAGCGCAATGATTCCACCGCCCGCGGTGCCAAGTACCACCGAAGCGGCATCTGAGGCAACCATCGGAGATTTCGCTATATCGTCAATCGGCAACACATATTCGTACGCAACGGTGATGAGCCCGTACGTGGCGATGCATATCAATAAACCTATCAGCAAGCTCCTTGGAATATTCTTTTGGGGGTTCCTGATCTCCCCCGCGATGAACGTGATGTTGTTCCAGCCGTCATATCCCCAAAACGCACCCGAGATGGCCGCGACCAGCGCTGCGAGAAATGCCCAGCCCTGCGGCTCAATGACGTGCGAATCTTCAAACAGGTTTGTAATTTTTCCATCGCCCGAAAACAGAAGTCCGAAAACGATGAGCGCCATGGCAAAGATCTTCATTGCCGTAAAAATAACTTGCAGGTTTCCGCTTGAACGCGTGCTGCGGTAATTGATGAACGTCAACAGCAACACGATAAAAATCGTAATCGACTTCACACCAAAGTTTTGCAGCGGAAAAATGGTTCCGATGAAGGGGATGGTCAGGTTCACGCTTTGTTCAACATCGGCATCAAAGCGAGGCAACGTGATAAAGTACTCGGTATAGGTTCCCAGCACGTAGGCAATGGAAGCGTTGCCCGCGCAGTTAAATACGATGAATGCGGCCCAGCCGTAAAGGAACGAGAAGAAATCTCCGTACATGGCCTTGAAGAAAACAAATTGTCCGCCTGTTTCCGGTATCATTGCGGCAACCTCAGCATTACTCAACGCACCGAATAGGGTGATGACGCCAGCACCCACCCAGACGATCAGAAGCAGTTCCGGTGATCCAAGCTGACTCGCCATTACGGCAGGCTTCATAAAAATGCCGGAGCCAATGATTCCCCCGACCACCACTGACACACAGGTCCAGAATCCGAGCGTGGGTGTTAAGCGGGAGCCAGACATTTACGCGTTGAAAAAGTTGGCGAGAAGCTGGTGAAAGTGGTGAGTTCCCGTTTCGCGGGTAACCGAATATCTGCCATGCTTGTAAAACCGTGAGCGAATTCCTTTCTGAACATTTTGTACAATGTCCTCGTCTTCCATTTCTACCTGGTGAAGATTGGCCCCGGCACCCTGACGAAGTTTGTTTTCATCCCACACATAAGAGATAAAGGAAACTTTGGTTTTGGCGATGCCAAGCGGTTGAATATAATTGATGGAAAGACCCCAGGGGTAGAAATTAAACATCATGTTCGGAAAAACGAAGAAATAGTAACCCGCAATCTTATTCCCGAAGTCTGGTGAATGTTGGGGGAGGTCAAACGCAAAATCATCGTCTTTTGAAAAGCCGATCTGCAAAACCGAGTAAGGGTAAAGCTCTGTTATATAATTTCCATAGTCGATCACGGCATTCAAGCCTGCGTGAACGAAGGGGATGTGAAATCCTTCAAGGTAATTTTCGCAATACAATGCCCAGTTCGCTTCAATGATATAATCGCGCGAAAACTCGGGCCGAAAAACAAATTCATGGAAAGGCATCCAGCCCACACGGGCGATCATCTCTTTAAAAAACAGTTGCGGATCGGCTGCCGGGTTCTGCAGATTCGTAAAGAGCCATTTGCCCCATTTGAATACAGGCAGACTGGTAAGGTTGTCATCCGGTGAGGGAAAATTCTGAACCTCTTTGAACTCAGGCATGGATAGAAAATTGCCATTGAGATTGAACCTCCTACCGTGATATTTGCAACGGATATCGTTCAGTTTGCAAGGCTTCTCCACGAGTAAATTTCCACGGTGGGTGCAAACATTTGAAAGGCAATTAATGTTACCGTTCTTGTCGCGGGAAAGCAGGAGGGGTTCGTTCAGGTATTTCTCGAGGAGATTGATCGGGGTAACCCAGCCCGGTTCCTTCACGCGATCGGTGTCTCCAACATACTGCCATGTTTTGGCAAAGATCTTTTCCTTTGCCAGGTTGAAGTAAACAGGATCCAGATATATGCTGGTAGCAATGGTTTTTGCTTTAGCGATATCCGGATCGACCTCGAATTTATTCATAGTGCTCAAATTACTATAAATAATCGATTCTGCATCGCATCTGACCAGACGTCAGGACACAGGAAAAAGGGTAAAAAAAATGGGATTAGTTCGCCAGCTCTTTCAGCGCAGCATCGAGGTCTGTTGTAAGATCGGTTTGACTTGAAAGCGCATTCTTCAATCCCTCAACCATGAAGTTTGGAACCTTTTCTTTTCGCTGAACTTTCTTCTTCATTTCAGCGATCATATCGAGTGCATCGTTTTGTCCTTCGAACGTTGGTTTGGCTTTCACTTTCTGTTCAAGCACGTCAAGGGGATCCAGCTTTTTTGTTTCAACCGCTACCTCGTTGGTGTTCTTATTGATGCAGTTGTTGTATTCCGTTACAATGGTTTCAATCTCTCGTCTGCCTAAATCACCCTTCTCAACCTTATCGGCTACAGTTGGGCAATCGCTTAGAAACTTTGTGATGGATTTTTTGAAGGTAAGATTTGGAACCTCAATTCCGGATCCATCCCTGCGCATCAGAAAACGCCCATCGTAGTTTGTCTGGTTGTCGGGTTGAAATCCGTATAACCCGAGGTAGCCGTCCTTGATCAATTTCATAAAAACGTATCCATTCACACCCTTCACCGGGCGATAGATCTCATCCTTGAATTTAAACTCACGCACCTCAACAACGCCAAATGATTTTTTCTTTCCATCCTGGCCGACAACCTGAACACGCTGGGTGAGTCCAATCCCGGCCGGTCGCACGTCACCCCGGATCGTATCGCCACGCAACGGCACCACGTACTCTTGTGCATGCGAACAATGGTAAACCACCAACATCAGGATTAACAAAAGAATCTGGATAAAAGAAAAGTGCTTCATAGGGATGCGAAAATAATCTTATTCGTTCAATTTTATTCCTGTTTGCCTTTAGTTTTTAAGCGGCCGCTGTCTTTGAGCGCCTTGTTAATGATCCATTCGATCTGTCCGTTCGAACTGCGAAATTCGTCTGCAGCCCACTTTTCCACCGCCTTCAATACTTCCGGATCAAGTCGCAGAACAAAAGGTTTTTTCTGACTCATTACACTCTTGTTTTATTCATTAGCCTCCGAATTGCCCATTCCATTCCGCCAGGATCCTGCGTGCCCAACAGAAGACGGTGGCCATTTTTGTACTTAAGAATAATATGTTTTCCGCCAGAAATTCTGAACGACCGCATATTTTTTAAAACATTCCGATGGTGGCCGATGCCGCCACTCTCAAACGGTTTATATCGTGTTGCAAAAGAGTACTCCTCGAGCTCGTCCGGGTTTACTACACGCCATTTTGACTTCACAGGAAACATGCGATAGTGAATACCAGCCTCATCGATCCGCGTTTCCAGGCGGAGACTCGCCATGACAAATCCCACGGTGCAAGTCGTCAGAAGGATAAATACGGTGAGCATGATCAGCTCTGCGTCTTCCATCGGTTCATTGCCCCATGGAACTCCGTGGCCGATCTGCCAGTAGAGTCCATACAACAGCGGAATCATTGGCCCAAGCGCTACGGCAAAGATGAGCACAAGCACCCATGGGTTATCGCGCAGTCGTTGCGTTTCTTCGAAAAAGGGCGCATTCATACCGTTAATGATTCAGTGTTCCGGTGTTCACGATCGGTGCTACATCCTTGTCGGAGCAGAGCACTACCATCAGGTTGCT
>DASWTP010000246.1:0-37725 GCA_036402075.1 Chryseosolibacter sp.
GTCCGTAACCCGTGCGCGGAAAACCGGATTGTTCATATTTGCCTTGTGCGTTGTTCCCATATTATTTGTCGCTACTTCAGGTGATTGGGTTGCCGTGCTGCTGATCGGCCTCGCAGGATCAGCGCATCAGGCCTGGTCTGCCAATATGTACACAACAGTGTCTGATATGTTTCCAAAGTATGCCGTGGCATCAGTGATTGGCATTGGAGGCATGGCTGGAGCAACGGGCGGAATGCTGTTCCCCATCTTTACAGGAAGATTGCTTGACTCATTCACCGCTGCCGGTGACGTGTCGGGCGGTTATCACATCTTATTTCTGATCTGTGCTTCTGCTTATATCATAACGTTTTTTATAAATCACCTGCTGGCACCGAAATACGAACCATTTGAATTGAAATAGATCGCATGAACCGTATCACGATACTCCTTGTTTTCATTTTTCATTCCACTTTTTCCCAGGATAAACATTCCGCACTTATCCGGTTAAACCAGGTTGGATTTTATCCCAATGCAAAAAAGCTTGCCGTTGTCGCCAACGAGTCGTCTGCTGAGTTTTATATCGCCTCACCCGATCGGAAAAAGAAATATTTTAGCGGTAAGCTAAGCGCAGTAAAGGCATCTTCGTTTTCACCGGCCAAAACCCGAATTGCCGATTTCTCGGAGTTTAAGACCAAAGGTGCTTTTGTAGTAGTTGTCCCTGGTCTCGGTTATTCTTATCCGTTTGAGATCAAAGCCAACGTTCATCATGAGGTTGCCAAAGCATCGATTAAGTCCTATTATTTTCAACGGTTTTCGATTCCCCTTCTGGAAGAGTTTGCAGGAAAGTGGAAGCGCGCGGCAGGACTCGATCATAAAAAAGTTGAAATACATCCGTCCGCAGCATCGGACAAGCGTCCCGCGGGAACACTCGTCCCCGCTCCGCGTGGATGGATTGACGCTGGTGATTACAACAAATATGTTGTTAACAGCGGAATTTCTACGAGTACAATTCTTTCGGCATACGAAGATTTTTCAGGGTATTACGATACGGTAAAGCTGAACATCCCGGAGAGTACCAACCGAATTCCTGATATTCTTGATGAGGCGCTGTGGAACCTGCGCTGGATGCTCACCATGCAGGATCCGAATGACGGAGGCGTTTATCACAAATGCACGAATGCAAAATTCGATGGCATGGTGATGCTGGATCAAGCAACGACCACACGCTACATGGTACAAAAGGGAACTGCGGCAGCTTTAAATTTTGCAGCGGTGACAGCGCAGGGTTATAAAATCTTCAAACGGTTTGAAAAGGACGTGCCCGGACTTGCTGACTCATGCCTGGCAGCATCTGTTAACGCCTGGCGGTGGGCGCAGCTAAATCCAACCATCGAATACAACCAGAACAAGCTGAACGAAACCTTCGATCCCGACATCACAACAGGAGCTTACGGTGACCGCAACTTTACGGATGAGTTTATCTGGGCTGCAGCGGAATTAACGGCCGCCACCGGTGACGGGAAATTCATTAAGGCTGTGGACGCGCTGGCTGACCCCGCGATGCCTGTTCCATCGTGGAATCAAACGAAGCTGCTGGGATATTATCGCATCGTGAAAAGTCCGGATGCATTTGATCCTATGCTCGTGAATGAAGTCAGGAAAAGAATCGTTTCAGCCGCGGACGAATTGCTACGGGGCGTTCCCGAAAGAACCTACAACACGGTGATGGGAGCGACACCGAAAGATTTTGTTTGGGGTAGCAACGCTGTCGCAGCGAACCAGGGAATCTTGTTGCTCAATGCCTATGCGATTGTAACCGATAAACGATTTCTTGAAGGGGCACTCGGTAACCTCGATTACATTCTTGGTAGAAATGCAACAGGCTACTCGTTTGTTACGGGCTATGGAGACAAGACGCCCATGCACATTCATCATCGCCCCTCCGAGGCAGATGGCGTGATTGAGCCGGTGCCGGGTCTGCTCGCGGGCGGACCCAATCCAGGGATGCAAGATAAATGCACCTATGCCTCAAGCATTCCTGATGAAGCGTATGTCGATGACGTGTGTTCATATGCTTCAAATGAGGTAGCAATTAACTGGAACGCACCCCTGGTTTACCTTGCCGGGGCAATCGAAGCAAAACACCACCAAAAATGATCTTGCAATTGAAATGGTCTCCTTGTGTTCACTTTGTCAACAATAGGAGGATGGATAAATGACAGATTCAAGAACCTATACCATCATCTCTAAAGGAGGGATCGGGGAATTCAAAGTTCTCACGGCCACCAATGAATATATCACCGTCTTCAGTTATAAAAACTGGTTTTCAAGCGCTGGTTCAGCTAACACCAAATTCGGAAAGGTTGAAATCAAAGCAATGGACGGATGGGAAAGCTCATTTCATGTGTTTTGCGATGGAAATGATGTTGGGGAGATACATTTTAACTGGAAAGGGAATATCATTATAACGCTGGAGAATGCGGGCGGTGAAAAGAAGACCATGGTCCTGAAAAATGTAAGCTTGAAGTCGGATTGGGTCCTGCAGGACGAAAATGCAGATGTGATCCTGACGTTGCATAGTGATACACACTGGACAAAAGTTGACTATCGCTATGACGTACAGCTCCTCCGCGATGTTGATATTCCAATTCCGTTGCTGCTCATTGCGTGTGGTTATGGAACGAATTTAAATATGTCAATGATTGCTGCGCTCATCGTTTGAGGATAAGTTCGATTTAAGATTTTAGATTTTAGATTTAAGATTTACAAGTCAAATGTCATTCGGAAGATCGATGGTGGCCGGTGAACGCTGCCGGCAATGTGCTCACTAATCAAATACTAAGCAGCCGACTTCATCAATTGAAGTGCAAGCAAATGATAATCTAAAACTGTACTCTCGCGCCTGCGCCAATCTTAATGATGTCCCAAGGAGTAAGCGTGCGTAAATTCTGGAAATAGCTTACGAGGTAAAGTTCGTTCGTGTTGAATTCAATATATCCGGTTACGGCCTCGAATGCATGCCCTTTTTTAAGTTCATAGGTCAGGGAGCTTTCCATGCCTATGTGTACACGCAGCGCTGGATGCCACCAGTAGTAACCTTTCGGATGCACGCCTTCCGGCCACCGCGTTTCAAAGTCATCGCCATAGTGAAAGCTGCCAATGACACCTACATCGACAGGATTGAATTTCACGCGGTTCCAAACGGTGAGGGTGGTAGGCTTAAAAAAAAGTTTTGCTGACACAACGTTGAGAATTCCTCCGCGATTGAAAGGCACTGACCCGAAGTGGGTACTGAAACGCGCTTTCGACTCAAAAACATTGTAGCCCACTCCTGCGCTAAAGAACCCGATGCTTCCGGCATGCTGGATAACAAAAAAATCAGGCACTGCCCAATGGGCGCGTTCCTGCCCGCGTGAAGTAAGCGTTGCTGCGATTATAAAAAACAGAGTCGTAATTTTCCGGATCATGCTAGTAATCGATTAAACTGAAATCAACTTTCCCGTTGTAAATCTTTAGCAACACAAAACTCTTCTTATCAAACGAATGTGTTGTCATATATCGTATGCCATCGTTGTACGGATAGCCGTCTTTGTGCGTATGAATATGTCCATGCAGAGAAATGAGAAGGGAGGGAGTCTCGCTGAACAGCGTTGTGTAAGGTCCGACCAGGTCTTCATCGAAATCAGCCGAAAAGGGCGGCACATGAGACACCGGGATAAAATATTTTGAAGTGTCTGACTCAACTAATTGTGATCGAAGCCAATTCAGATCTGGCACGTTTCCCGTCATATACTCTTTGCCGTTCGTATTATGGGCGATGAATTTTACTCCACCGTAATGGAACGAGAAATTCAGTGGACCGAACATCCGCTCAAAAACCTGTTCGCCACGTGATACCACGTCATGGTTTCCTACAACTCCGATATACGGTTTCTCCAGCTTCGACAGCATATCGCTGATGAGTTCAAACTCGGTGAGCAAGCCGAAGTCACTGATGTCTCCGGCAAGCAATACAAAATCTACTGCAGCAATATTGTTGACAGTATCGATAAAAAGGTCAAGCTCGTCATAGAATCGCTGTGAATCGCCTACAAACGCGATGGTTATCGTGTCGTCTTGCGGACGTGAATAAAGAAGCTCGAGATTTTTGGCGTTTAGCCCTACTTTCGAGTTTTTATCGTAGACCTGGTTGGGACTGTACTCAAATGACTCACATGCATGAAGAAACAATGCAAAAACTACAACTCCCAGGAAATACCACCGTGCCATACATCCGACAGCGCTTCATGCTGTCTTGTGGTATCATGGAATAAAAAAATGTGCCGCGGCAATAAGGTACGGTTGCAGGTGTGATTTGAATCTGCGGAAATCTAAAATCTCGAGTCAAAATCTTAAATCTTCTGGCTTTGCGGCTTTACCAGCTCGCGGAGCTTCTCTTTGGTTACAGGTTTCTGAATATAACCTTTGACTTCCGGGATCGATTTGGCGCGATTGATGTCTTTGAGATGCCCCGATGAGCTTATAATGTAGACTTCAACATTCTTGGCAAGCAGGCTTTTTACTTTTGCGTATTCTTCAATGAACCCCCAGCCATCCAGGTCAGGCATGTAGATGTCGAGTAAAATGACGTCAGGTAAGTGTTCTGGCGTTTGTTTATGGTGAAGCAGGTAGTCCACCGCTCCACGTGCTTTATCGTAGATTGTGATGATGTCAGCCAATTCGCCCAACTCGGCCAGTCGCTTGATATAAAACGAAGCCATGGGGTCGTCATCAATTATCCAAAGATTCGCAATTTTCGAAGACATCGTGGAGATTTGCTTGTTAAGCGGCAATTAAGGCAATATACCGAATAAAGATTATTCAATCAGGCACTTAATCTTACGCGGTCAAAGGGGAATTGCAAAGCGCGCCCAAAAGCTGCACGATTTGGGTTTTTCGAATTTAGACCTCGAGAACGTAGAACGGACACGTATAGCCCGCTTTTAAAAGGATCGGCTTTGCTACATTGAATACCCGAACCCCGTTGGACGTTTTGCCCTCCAGCGTGCCAACATGGGCGTGACCATGAAATGCCGCGATTACGGCCCGCCTGTTTAGGGGCTCTGCCAGCCGCGAACAACCCAGGAACGGAAAGATAGGCTCTGGTTCTCCAATTACCGTGTCTTTTAGTGGCGAATAATGCATGATGGCGATCTTTTTTGTTACCGGATCATGGTCAGCATCCAGCCTTGCGAGGGCGCGGTCGAGTCGCAACGCTTCGTCTACTGCTTCCTGCACGAACGCTTTCATTGCCCCTTCACCGAACATAGAGAGCATATGGTTGTCAAAGCCGCCACCAAACCCCTTCACGCCAGCAAATCCTACATCCCCAATTTTCACTGCTTCGCCATCCAGGATATGCACAGTTTCCTTTTGAACGATCTGGCGGATTAGTTTATGCCGTCCTTTTTCAAAATCGTGATTTCCCAAAACGGCTACAACCGGAACCGCACACGCGCGCAATTCTTCCGCAAGGATCTGTGCCTCGGCCTCATCGCCCGTATCCGTGAGATCTCCGCAGATGAGCAGGATATCCGCTTTTCGCGAAACCTCCTTGAAGTAGTCAACCCATTTGCCTTTATCGGTTTCTTTCACATGAATGTCTCCCACCGCGGCAATACGCGTAATTTTCCCTCCTTCTGCCATCGTCAAATCGTTTTGATCGTATACGATTTATAGTTCCATTCTTTTACATCGATCGAGTACTGCGTGTTGTCAATAACAGGCCCGCGACAAACACGTTCCACTGCTGGCGGAAGGTCATATTGTCCCTGGACCCGGCTGATGAGCTCATCAAAAAGCCAGCGCGGAATAATGTCGTGAAAGTCGGCTGGATACACGAACTGGAACAATACGAGATGGGAGAGCAGCAAATGCCAGTGTGGGTCGAGCCGCATCAACACTCTTTTCCAGTCTAGTTTCTTTCCATACTTCAGGATTAAGTGGTTGATGTCTGCTCCGTCATAACGTTCCCGGTTCTGTACAAATGCTTTGCACCAGAGCAGTTCTTCGGCAGGAATAAATTTCACATCCATTTCGCAGAATTGTCCATGGCTTGCGTGTTCGAGCCACGTATCGTCCACCGTGCAGATGTTGTTGACTGAATTGAAGATAAGGTCGATGAAGTATTCGCCTTTAAAAATTTTTGCGAGCCATCGCACATCCGTGAGTTCGGTTTTAAAACCTTTTCCTGCAAAGTGCTTCATGATCTTTGGGTAATCACTTGGCTTGCAGAAAACATCCAGGTCCTTGGTGTCACGATAAATTCCGGTATAGTGGAATGTGGCGAATGCCCCGCCAAGCATATAATCTGCGCCACTTTCGTTCAATAATTCAAGCGCTTCCCTGTAAAAAGCATGGGCTTCGCGTTTTTGCTCTTCTGTAACTATCATCAAGGTGGGCGATTAAAAGAATATGCCACGCGTTTGCTGCATACTTGTTGATCACGGGTTGATGCAATTTCAGCTTGCCTGACTTCCGCATTTTGGATTTTGTTTGATGTTTTTTGGAAAAGCCGTGAACAATTTTGCCCAAAAGGCATTATAAAAGAAATACTGTCGATTGGCGAAATCCATTCGGCTGTCCAAGCTCGTATATTGCATATTTTTAACGAATGACGGTTTTCAATTTTGCGGCCGATGAGCAGATTTCAAAGATTCCGAAGAAGGATTGGATGCCGGAACTTGAAAAGGCGTCTCAGCGATACCATATCATCGCCTGCTGGGCGGCCATTATCTTTGATCCCGTTTTTGCCGTAACGGATTTTATCAACATCCCCGAAAAGGCACCATTGCTCTTAGCCGTCAGGCTTGCAGTAAGCTGGATCATTCTCTGCGGTCTGATCGCAGGCCGCAAGATGAATTGGTCAACGCACATCATTGTTTCAATTCCATTCATTACCATCTCTTTTCAAAATGCGTTCACCTATTCATTGATCGGACCAGAGAACCTGCTCGGGCACTCGTTAAACTACATGGCCCTGCTCGTTGGTGCCGCCATGTTTGTTTTATGGCCGTGGGTGTATTCACTTATCATCCTGCTGATCTCAATTGTAGCCACCGCATTTTTCGTTATCACCAATCCCTCGTTAACGTTGGAGAACTTCTTTCTGAATGGTGGCTTGCTACTCTTTGTGGTCGCGATCTTTATGCTGATATTGATTCAGACCAGGTATAGATTGTCCATTCGTGAGATCAAAGCCCGGATTGCGCTGGCTAACAGTAAAGAAGAGATTCAGGCACAAGCCGAGGAAATCAAGTCGATCAACGAAAACCTGGAATCACTTGTCTTGAAAAGAACGCTTGAGCTCGAACGAAAGAATAAAGCACTCGAAGAATATGCGTTTATCAATGCCCACAAACTGAGAAGTCCGGTAGCGAGTATCCTCGGACTGATAAACCTGATGCGAACGACACAATCGAAGAATGAAACCGAAGCTATTATGAAACACATGATAGCGTCAGGGGAGCGCCTTGACGAAGTGGTTGGGTCAATCACGCGTGCCATAGCCAGTGGCGAGCGCGACATCAGGACCCCAATAACCAGTGACGCAGAAGAGTAACTCCCTTGCCTGCAGTCATACTTTTCCTGAAAATCCGCCTCAAACGCATCGATAATCGGAGTTTAAACACACTAAATTAGGCTACTTTATCGTTGAATTCCTGTACTGGTTAGCTTACCTTGGTACAGGTTTTTTTGGATGGACATAACCGCATTTCTATGGTCTTCCGGTTCCTTATCGTTGCTATTTTATTTACCGCATGTCGTTCAGGCGAGATTGCTTGTCCTGATCCCGTGACGGTCAAGTTGCGGAAGAAGCCCGGGAATTATGGGCTAAAAACTTCCCAGAAAAATCTTACGGCTTCTTCAAAAGAGGTAGCGAAAGAGAAGCCGTTCAAGTTCCCTGAACCTCGAAATGTCAAAAGTGCGGCTTCTATCGAAGAATGGGATTGTCCAAAGCCTGGTTCGAAAACTTTGCCAAAGTCGGTGAAGGAAAATATCAGGAAGAACAGGAAGAAATTTGATGCTTATTATAAAACAAAAGTTCTTCCTGACTCAGTCGCTGCCGGCACAAACCGCCCTTAGGGCCGTGGCTTCTTTCCCATCATCTTTCGGTACAATTATTTAGAAACTTTCTGATTGAAACGTCATGTGCGGAACAAAAACCGCATTGGCTGTTTCCCATGAAAAAAATTCTAACTAAAACATTTTACTATGGCAACAAACGTGAAAGATGTAGCAGCAGAGGTGAAAAGGAAGGCTGCCAATTACAATCCAATGAGAAAAGAAGGTCCTATAGCAAAGGCAATCGAAGAACAAACTTCGCGGTTACCGTCTGATACGTTTCTCTGGGCAGCAGTTGGTTCGATGACGGCTTCCCTGACATTGAAACTCTTTAAGCAGGATCACCTTGCTTTGTTTATTGGTCAGTGGGCTGCACCGTTTCTGCTTCTTGGTCTTTACAACAAACTTGTAAAGCTGGAAGGACACGATTCTACAGAACGCACACCAGGTGAGTCATCGATGGGCTCCGGTCTAAGCCCGAGCGCAGAACTTTAAGAAGACTTTGAGAGCAGGGAAGCCTGCTCTTTTTATTTTGTGCATGTGCCAGGTTGTGGCGCCAGTCGAGGATTGAATTCAAATCTAAAATCTAAAATCTCAAATCCCAATCTTTCATGCATCACATAGCAATACGTTATTGTCATTTTGACTAACTGCGGAATTTGACTAATTTGTTTGCTCACCAACAACCGCTCGTATGAAATTTGTAGTCTCCCTCTTGCTAATTGTAACCTCCTTCGCTTCCATGTCTCAAAATCAATTAACAATTCATCCGGACCAGGGAAAACACACCATCAGCAAGCATATTTATGGACACTTCGCAGAACACCTGGGTAAATGTATCTATGGCGGATTTTATGTAGGTGAGGGTAACAAGATTCCAAACACACAAGGTGTCCGAAACGATATTGTGGATGCCCTTAAAAAGCTGAACATTCCAAATTTGCGTTGGCCCGGTGGATGTTTCGCAGACACGTATCATTGGAAGGACGGGATCGGCCCAAAAGACAAAAGACCCACCATTGTAAACCGCTGGTGGGGAAACGTGACCGAAGACAACTCATTCGGAACCCATGACTTTCTTAATATGTGTGAATTGCTTAATACAGAGCCCTATGTGTCCGTAAATGTTGGAAGCGGCACTGTGCAGGAAGTTGCCGACTGGGTTCAGTATGTCAATTTCGATGGCGTGAGTCCAATGTCGAACTTACGGAATGTCAACGGGCGCCAGAAGCCCTGGAACGTGAAGTACTGGGGTATTGGCAACGAGGCGTGGGGATGTGGCGGAAACATGACAGCCGAATATTACGCTAACGTCTACCGGCAGTATGCTACTTTCATGACCGGGTGGTCAAATAGCGAAAAGATCTTTCGCATTGCTTCCGGTGCAAACTCAGCCGATTACCATTGGACTGAAGTGTTGATGAAGAATATTCCGCACGGCATGCTGGATGGATTAGCACTGCATCATTATTCCGTTATCGACTGGGGGAAAAAAGGGCCGGCAACCGGTTTTACCGAAGAGCAATATATGAAAACCATGATCCAGGCGCTGAAGATGGACGAGCTGATTACCAGGCATAGCGAAATTATGGACCAAACAGATCCGAAAAAACGCATCGCCCTGGTGGTTGATGAGTGGGGCGGGTGGTATGATGTCGAACAGGGCACGAATCCTGGTTTCTTATACCAGCAGAATTCGATGCGCGATGCTGTGCTTGCTGGCGCCACCCTCAACATTTTTCACAAGCATTGCGAGCGTGTGCGGATGGCTAATCTTGCCCAAACGGTGAACGTGCTCCAGGCGGTGATCCTGACCGAAGGTGAAAAAATGATTCTCACACCAACGTATCACGTGATGGATATGTATAAGGTGCACCACGAAGCAACCATGCTGCCGATCGAGGTCACATCAAGGGACTATGCGCTGGGCAGCGACAAGATTGCAGGCCTTTCAGCTTCTGCCTCGCGGGATGCAAAAGGTAGTGTGCACATTTCTATTGTAAACATCGATGCCAGGCAGGCGCAATCCGTTACAGTAAACCTGAAGGGGGTCAATGTCAAAAACACCACCGGGCAGATCTTAACCTCGGCAAAGCTCTCTGATCACAACACGTTTGAGAAGCCCAACCTGATTGCTCCGAAAAGCTTTCAGGATTTCAAAGTGACAGGAGAGAACCTTACGGTGAACATCCCACCTTTCTCAGTTGTCGTGCTTGAAGTGAAATAGGCATGTGAAACGTGTTAGCGTATTGATGCGCCAGGAACAAAATTCTTTTCACGCGAGGGCCCGCTCCGAGTGGCGCAAGTGGCTCCAGGCCAATCATAAGAAGAAAGATTCGGTCTGGCTCGTCATGTACCACAAAGGCAGTGAGACACCAACCATCAGCTACGCAGACGCGGTAGAGGAGGCGTTGTGCTTCGGCTGGATCGACAGTGTGAAGAATACGCGTGATCATGAAAGCGCGTACCAGTATTTTGCAAAGCGTAAGCCCGCAAGCAAATGGAGTAAGCTCAACAAAGAGCGCGTTAAGAAACTGATGAAGGCGGGTAAAATGCACGCGTCAGGACTCGCCATGATTGAGCTGGCTAAGAAATCGGGCACGTGGACAGCACTGGATGAGATCGAAAAAATGGTAATGCCTGCCGACCTTGCCAGGCATTTCAAAAAGAACAAAACCGCCTTAATGAATTTTGAAGCGTTCCCACCTTCGGCCAAAAAAGCTATTTACCACTGGATCATCAGCGCCAGGCAGGACGCTACGCGACAGAAACGAATTGTAGAAACAGTGACCCTGGCTGCGAAAAATGTGCGGGCAAATCAATGGGTTCGGAAATAAACCCAAACATCATTTCACCGAGATTTTGAATGGGATCTTCTTCAACGGCTTGTCTTCATTGTAAACTTTCACACTGGCGATTTTGTCAACCACGTCCAGGCCTTCAATAACTTCACCAAACACGGTGTATTGCTGATCGAGTGACATGTACCCGCCTTCAGTCATGTAAATTTGTTTTTGCTCATCCGTCAGCGAAAGCTTCAGGTTTTCTATCTCGGTCTCCACCTGATAGTCGGCATACCTTGCGCCATGAACGATAAAAAACTCCGTTGACGATGATTTTAGTTCGGGATTGTCTTCGTCCTGCCTGGCCATTGACAGCGCGCCTTTTTTGTGGATGTGTGCCTTGTTGAATTCTGACGGAATCATATAGTCAAGCTGGTCGTCAAAATCACCTCCCTGGATCATGAACTGGTAAAAGATCCGATAGAACTCCCCTTCTTCATAGTGGCCCTCTTTGATGAGCTTCACAAAATTCGCTCGGTGCAGCGGTGTATCTTCGTACAACTTAAGTCGCATGTTTCCAAAATCAGTTTCGATCAGCACCTCGGTTTCCGGATTTTCCTTCCCGTAGCGAAGCAGAACTTCCTTCACATTTTCATTCGTAATTTTTTCGGATACCTGCTTTGGCTGGCAGGCCGTGATTATGGTGAGCAAAAGCGCAAAAGAAATTGTATTCAGTCCCACCCTTTTCAACTTTTTGTCGTTTATATACATCATTTGTTAGGTCGTTAGAACGTTAGGTAATACCTCCCCCAATTTACGTGGGTGACTATTGAAACTCAAATAAACCATATTTAAACCTGATTAAACCCTCCGGAATGAATTTAAAAAAACTTTTACTCGCCACCGCCCTCGTCATTGTCATCGCTTCAAGCGGTTTTGTTCTGTACACGAACAACGAAACACTCACCAGGATTGCGGAAAAGTTTATGGCCTACCAGGCAAAACGCCCGATTGAAAAAGTCTATCTCCACCTGGATAAACCGTATTACGCCTCGGGTGAAGATATCTGGTTCAAGGCTTACCTGGTGGATGGCCTGAAGCTAAGTCTGGATTCATCCATCAGTCGGGTGATGTATGTTGAGCTGTTAAATGCCGACCGCAAGCTCATTGAGCGCCATACGTTGCCAATCCCCGAGGGCGTCTCCAATGGCGATTTCCATCTTTCAGACACAATCCCGCAAGGGAACTACCTCATTCGTGCATATACAAACTACATGAAAAACTTCGGTGAAGATTTCTTCTTTACCAAAGAGATTTCCGTTTACGATCCGGCTGCAAAGATCACCCAGGCTCCGGCTGCTGTGCAGGCAAAACCTGATGTGCAGTTTTTCCCGGAGGGAGGTAACCTTGTGACCGGGATTGAGAGTCGGGTTGCATTTAAGGCAATTAATGCCTTGGGTGAAAGCACTGCAATTGAGGGTGAAATTGTTGACGACACAAAAACGGTTGCTGCATTTACGACCGATCACAAAGGGATGGGTTCCTTCAAGTTCACACCAGAGACGGGGAAGCGGTATACCGCAAAGCTGAAAGGTAGCTTGGCTGGCCTCACGTTTTCGCTGCCGGAAGTTTTGAAAACGGGATATTCCATGCAGGTTGTTGACGCAGGAAGCACCGTGAAAATTGCTGTGTCGAGCAATGTTTCGAACCCAGCGCCTTTTCATATTGTTGGCCAGGCGCGTGGTGAAATCTATTTTGCGGCAACCGGAGACGTCAAAGGTGCACCCGTAGTGGCATCGCTCACCAAAAGCAAATTCCCGACTGGCATTGCGCAGATTACAGTGTTCGATGGTGAAGGTCAGCCGCAATGTGAGCGTCTTATCTTTATCAATCATGGCGACCAGGCTAAACTAACGGTGACAGCAGACAAGGCTTCATACTCAAAACGCGAATTGGTTACCTTGTCGTTGCAGGCACAGGATAGCAAAGGCAAGCCTGTGGCAGGCAATTTCTCGGTTACGATCTTCGATGAAAACACAGTGGAGCCCGCGAGCCCGTATGAGTCAACGATCGCGGATTATTTCCTTATGACGTCTGACCTTGCAGGTAAAATTGAAGACCCTGCCTATTACCTGAAAGACAAGGCCGCTGAAACCGCGAAGCATCTGGATCTGCTGATGTTGACGCATGGCTGGAGGCGATTCACCTGGAAGGAGATCTTGAAGGATCAGCAAACCCCCATTGCGCACTATGCCGAGCAAGGCATTCGCCTGAGTGGTAAGCTTGTAAAAAGTGTTGGCCAGAAACCTGCCGCAAACGCAAAGCTTAAGGTTTTCACGGCCAAAGGGGAACTGATCATGATGACGGCTGATGAGAACGGCAATTTCTATACGGAGGACCTCGCGCATTTTGATTCAACACGCCTGGCCATTCAAACGGAGAACGAGAAGGGTAAGCAAACTTCCATGAAGATGACCATCGATCCCTACAACGTAAGCCCTCCGTCCAATTATGTGCTGGCACCATTTAAGCCCTATGGTCTTGATGAATTCCTGAAACAGGCAGAATATCGCGCCAAGGTTCAGCATGCCTTTAACCTCGAGCAGGATGCCCGTTGGCTGGAAGGAGTTGAAATTTCGGCTACACGGATCGATCCGATAAGAAAACCTGCAGTGTATGGAAAGCCTAGCGCAACCGTTACATCCAAAGATATCAGCGCGGGTGCAGTTAATATTTTGCAGGCAATCCAGGCGCGCGTGCCGGGCGTGATCATTCGCGGAACACCACCTAACATGACAATCAATCTTCGCGCTGGCAATGACGGACCACCACTTTTCACGTTGGACGGAACACCGGTAGATGCGGAAGTGGTAAACAGCCTGAATCCTGCCGATGTCGAATATGTCGATATCGTGCGGGGCACTGGCGCGGCAATCTATGGCAGTCGGGGTATCAATGGCGTAGTGGCGATCTACTCGAAGTCCGGCTCTAATTCAACAAGGCCAACCGTGGGTATGGAGCGTGTGAGTTATCCGGGATACTACACCGCACGTGAGTTTTATGTTCCAAAGTACAATCAGCCCTCTGATTTACCGAATCATCCAGACATTCGTACAACCCTGTACTGGAATCCATTTATTGAGACCGATGAGCAGGGAAATGCCAAGGTGACATTCTATGCCTCAGATGTTACCTCGAAGTTCAAAATTGTCGTTCAGGGCATCAGTTATGGAGGCGCTCCGGGAACTGGTGTCAATTCGATAACAGTACAATAAAGCACAATTTCTCTCAAAGAATACGGAAAGGCCCGGATGTAATATTCGGGCCTTTCTTTGTTTGAATTTCTGCCGGCCGCACGTAACCTTTACACTTAAATCATCAATCCAGGTTGCTATGAAAAAGTATATCTCGTTATTGTTTCTATTGGTTTTTAGCGCGTTCGTTCTCAGCTGTAACAAGGAAGAAGATCCGGAACCGGAAAACAACATTGATCACGTAGGCGAGAAGTGGAATATCGTGTCCGTTGAATATTCAATGATCAACCAGAACCTAACCAACCCAAGTCAGCTTGTTCAAACTGGAACAGCCACAAACGCAGGAGCATTTTACTTCAATTCCGGGAAGGGCAGTTTTGATGTAACCATCAACACGACTAACAAGCAGGATTATTTCAGTTATACAGAAAATGGCTCTGACGTTTCGGTGACAAGCATCTCGCAGAACGTGGGAGGCTCTAACTTCAGTCAGAATGTAATCGCTTTGTCCGGTCAAAAAACGAGTTCAACCACCATGACGCTTGATGGAACGATCACGCAGCAATCAATGACCGGGCAGTTTTCGCTCACAGCAACGTTTACGTTACAGAAAAATTAACGGAGGCCGTGCACGCCCGGCACCTGCGGGAGCTCTTCGGTAGGGGATGGCGTACTGCGATCCCTTCCTGGAAGTTCTGCCCCGAGGTTGTACTTTTTTTGTAACGCTTCAACCATGGCCCGCGCTTCAGCGGCTCCAAAATTCTCCGTTTGCCAGTTGATGAAATCAACGGCTGCCGCAACTTCCTGGGGTGTCCACACCTTCGGATTGCCGTTTTGATCGATTTGTTGCACTAGGTCTTTAATGACTGAACCTCCTCCTGCTTTGGCAATAAGCTTGATTAAGGCGTTGATAAGCTGGTGTTCCATAGCAATTTTTCCGAGGGCTGTTAAAAAAGCATTCCGATTCTAAGCGACCGGCAGTAAGCTCACTTTCGTTTTTGAGGGATTAGCGTTATTTTAGATAACCCTAGCGATAAACCTACCTTGAGACGAGCTCTTTTCATTCTGCTATTGTGGAGTGGCTTCCAATGTGTCAATGCTCAGCCCCTCGCGGCCGATTCATGGCAGGAAGTGAAAGCCAGGAAAGAAGGCACCGTTACGATGCTTTGGTACGAATCTCAGCCCTTCGTTTTCCGCAATGCTACCGCCATGTCGGGCATTGAATATGAAATCCTCGAAGACTTCAGACTTTTCCTGAAAAAGAAATACGGCATCAACCTTACGATGGAGTGGAGGGAAGGAAAAAGTTTTGGAGACACTTACCGGCAGATCAAGACGACCAACCGTTCAGGAATGTTTGGTGTCTCTGCATTTTCGGTTACACCTGAACGTCAGCAAGACGTGCAGTTCAGCAAATCCTACATGTCAGACATTTCGGTGTTAATTACCAGCAAAAATATTCCCATCGTAAAAACACGGGAGGAATTCAACGAGGTTTTTGCCAAACTTACCGCAATCACCATTGAAGCTACTACCTACGAGCAGGACATACTGAAGTTGAAGCGGGAGGGGAATGTTGATTTCAAGATCGAGTACATTCCAAGCAGTGATAATATCCTGCGTGCCATTGAAAAGCGCGACAGTGCCTTCGGGTTCATTGACCTGCCGGTCTACATGAAAATTTTTGCGGGGGAGCCTTCTGTCAACGTCAAACGCCAGAATCTTTTTCCTGTAAAACGCCAGGGTTATGCTTTTATCTTTCCGTTGCACAGCGATTGGGCGGAGCCGCTGCAGGAATATTTTGCTAATCCGGAATTCAGCCCTAACCTGGAGCGCATCATTGGCCACTATATCGATATCGAGCTCTATCATTTCATTGAAAGTCTTGCAATCCAGTCTAATGATATGGTGGTGTTGTTAACTAAGGAAAAAGAAATTCAATACAACGAACTGCTGGATAAAACACAGCAGATTGAAAAAGACGCCCGCGCCCGCGCGATCTTAATCCTGTTGATCAGCATTACGTTGATATCGCTGATCATTATTGGCATCATGTACCGGAAGCGAAATCAGCAAAAGGAGAAAATTGAATTGCAGCGTCAAAGTATCGAACTGAAGAACGAACAACTGGAGAGACGGAATCACCACCTGGTAACCCTTGACGAAGAAAAGAATAACCTGATAAAAATACTGGCCCACGATCTTCGTACACCCATCAATCACGTTCAGGGCCTCGCCCAGATCTTCCTTCTGAGCAATTCCAATTTGAATGACGATGATAAGCTGGTCATCCAGCGAATCAGCGATGCAGCGATCCGCCTCAATAAGATGATCACGAACATCCTGGACATCGACTCGATTGAAAATAACCGCGTGAAAATTCTGATGGACAAGGTGGCGGTAGGCCCGATCCTGGCCCAGGTGGTTAAGAATTTTGACAAGCAGGCCGCGCGGAAGGACATTACCCTTACTTTCGATCAACGTTGCCAGGCAGATATCCAGGGTGACACACTGTTTCTCATCCAGATCTTCGAGAACCTTATTTCAAACGCGCTTAAGTTCTCAGGCAGGGGAAAGGAGGTAAGGATCCGTATGGAGGAACAGGGCGGGTACGTAGTTATTTCCATCCGTGACCAGGGGCCCGGTCTGACAGAAGAGGATAAGAGCCTTCTTTTCAAAAAATTTCAGCGCCTGAGTGCAAAGCCAACTGATGGAGAAAACTCCACAGGCCTCGGATTGTCAATCGTCAAAAAGTACGTTGAACTGATGAATGGTATTGTTTGGTGTGAATCGGAGGCAGGAAAAGGCGCTGAATTCCTGATCAAGTTCAAAATGATGAGGGAAAAAGCAGCCGTGGTATGATTTTTTGAGAAGCGGGTGTATCAATCCTTAATCCCATTCATCATGAACTACGTCAATACCTCTTCCGCTTCGTTAGGTCCAGAAACCAAAGGCATCGTGGAGATCAAACTCTGGGGCCTGTACCTGCTGATCAAAAGCACTGCGCTTTACAACCAGATCATTGAGTCTTCACTGGATCATGGCCCTGTAGAGAAAAATCCGCAAAAGCCAGGCAGAATTACCTTCCGCTTTAGTGCTAAAGAATGGGAGACCAAGATCAAGAACCTTCTGTATGTCAACCGCATCCCCGTTGTGATCAACGATCCGTTTGCACACAAGTTCAGCTCAACGCAGCGCCTGGTAGGATAGTCATTCGAACTTTACTTTCCGGTTTCTTTTGCCCACATGTCCCGCAATGTGACGGTGCGGTTGAAGATCAGCTTGTTTTTAGTGGAATCGGGATCAAGACAGAAATACCCCTTGCGCAGAAACTGGTAGCGTTCGTTTAGCGATGCTGTTGCAAGGGCAGGTTCAGCGAATGCTTTTTCCACTTTCAGGGAATTTGTATTGATATAGTCTTTGAAATCGCCTTCTGCCTTGCTGAGGTCTTCCACTTTGAAGAGACGGTCGTAGAGTCGAGCTTCCACCGCTAAGGCATGTGGTGCACTAACCCAATGGATCACGCCTTTTACGCTGATGCCCGATGTGTCGGAACCGCTGCGGCTCTCCGGCACGTACGTGCATCGAAGTTCGGTTACCGCGCCCTCGGAATTCTTAATTACTTCCTCGCATTTAATAATGTAAGCGCTTTTCAGCCGAACCATCTGGCCCGGTGCCAGCCGGAAGAATTTCTTCGGAGGCACTTCCATAAAATCTTCTTGTTCGATGTAAAGCTCGCGGCTGAAGGGAATCTCGCGCTGTGACGAATTTTCGTCTTCAGGGTTATTCTCCTGGGTCAGCATTTCCGTTTTTCCTTCCGGGTAATTTGTCAGCACAACCTTAATGGGGTCGAACACAACCATTCTACGGTCGGAAATTTTGTTAAGGTGTTCGCGCACGCAAAATTCAAGCAACCCCACGTCAATGAGGTTCTCACGTTTCGCTACGCCAATCTTATCGCAAAATTCACGGATGCTTTCCGGAGTGTAGCCCCTCCGCCTTACGCCACTCAGGGTTGGCATACGCGGATCGTCCCACCCGCTAACATAGTTTTCATTGACGAGCTGCAGAAGTTTGCGCTTGCTCATGATCGTGTACGTCATGTTCAGCCGTGCAAACTCATACTGGTGCGATGGGTAGATTTCCAGTTTCGCAATCAGCCAGTCATACAATTCGCGGTGCGGAATAAACTCGAGGGTGCAGATGCTGTGCGTGACCTTCTCGATAGAATCGCTTTGTCCGTGTGCGAAGTCATACATTGGGTAGATACACCATGTATCGCCCGTGCGGTGATGGTGCGCATGTTTTATCCGGTAGATGATCGGGTCACGCATGTGCATGTTCACGTGAGCCATGTCGATCTTTGCGCGCAAAACCTTTTCACCGTCCTTGTACTTGCCTTCCTTCATTTCAGTGAAGAGCCTCAGGTTCTCTTCTACAGAGCGATTGCGAAAGGGACTGTCTTTGCCGGGTTGAGTCGGTGTTCCTTTCTGTGCAGCGATCTCTTCGCTGGTGCTGTCGTCAACATAGGCAAGGCCAGCATTGATCAGCTTGACCGCGAATTCATACAGCTGCGGAAAATAGTCCGAAGCATAGAGCTCATTCTTCCACGTAAAGCCGAGCCACTTTACATCGTTTTTAATGCTTTCAACGTACTCAGTTTCCTCCGTTACCGGATTTGTGTCATCGAAACGAAGATTAGTATAACCCCCATATTTCTGGGAAAGACCGAAGTTCAGGCAAATGCTCTTCGCATGGCCCATGTGCAGGTATCCGTTCGGTTCGGGCGGAAAGCGCGTCACGATTTCCTTATAGCGGGCCGCCTTAAGATCATTTTCGACTATTTCTTCAAGAAAGTTTAAGCTTTTTTCCTCGGTCATTTCGCTGCATTGTAAAGGGTGTAAAGGTAAAAAGGCTTTTTGAATAGTAACTTTTAAAACCTAAAAAAACGGTGATTTTAACGGCTTTTCGCGGTTTCGAAATCGATTGTTTCCGCATTTGAGGCCGCCTGCGGCTAATCAACGGATCTTATCCAAAAGATGTTGGTGTGACCTGGTAACGGGAGCCATACAGCTGCCACTCAAAAAACCATACTCGCCTGTTGCGCTCATTTTGCTCCGGTTTGTCGTGCAGCCTCACCGTTGTATGAAGGTCGCCAACTGATTGGAGAAACCCGAAGTTCATATTTTTACCTGGGTAAAAAGGTTGTAATCGCACCAACTGTTTCGTAGCGACAAGCAAAAAAAAATAATCTAATACTCGGGTAAATCCGGATTGATTAGCAATTAATTTAGATTAGTGGTGGAACAATCTTCAGGCGACTGCATGATTGCTAAGCGCCTTTGTCATTGACAAAAACCGCCTTTTTTGAAGACAATGCAACAATCCGAAATGCCAATAGCTGATAGGCATAGTATTTTACTTTTATGATGTATTATTATACGGGGTAACATTTCGGATGAAATGTGAACAATTTGGCTTGATTTAAAAATTCTAAAATCATCAGACGTTTGTGAAAGAAGATGCTCTAAAAATCACGCTGGAAAAAATTGGTGCAAAGCTAACGGAGTTACGAAAGGAAAAGGGGTATAGCAGTCACGAAGATTTTGCGTATGACTACGACATCCCACGCGTTCAATACTGGCGGATCGAAAAAGGAAAAACGAACGTAACGATTAAGAGTCTTTGCCGGTTGTTGTCCATCCATAAACTCACCATCGAAGACTTTTTCTGTAGTCTTCCGAAGGAGAAAAAATAATCGGTTTCTCGCGCTGGAATGATTTTTTGAATTCCACTTGCTGTACAAAAACAGCAACTATGAGTTCCGCCATTCTGTCAAAGGTTGAAGATAACCTCAAAAAATACCAGGCTGATCATAAAGGCGAAAAGCCCCTTTATATTCTTGTTTCACCCTACGAGGCGGACGCATTGTTTAATGCGCTGAAAACCGAGCAGGGGGTTGCCGATGACGTTGTTCTCACGGAGTTCCAAGGGAGTAAGATTGTGAAATATGACGCATTGAAGCAGGGCGATCTGCGCCTGACCAATGAGCTTCCGGGTGACTGAGTCCAACATTTTCCCTCGTTTTACGCCCGTTTCTGCCTCGCAGATGAGGTATCGGGCTATTTTCCCTTTTGATAATGTATGTAATGAAAAGCCGGGTTATTCATAGAATCGGTTGTGTCAGCCATTTACCTTTGTTTCATATCCCACTGCTATGAATAACCTGGAAGGATTAACCCCTGAGCAAAAAAAATTTATTACTGGCCTGAGCAAAAGGATTCACTCGCTTGAGTCAAAGCTCGTTGTTCTCCAGGCGAAGATGGTGAGGATCGACCCCGAGCTGATGAGCAGCCTGGCTCAAAACTTTAAGCAACTTAACCTGAATTAAGCCCATTAGCGTTAAATCACCGGTGAGCAATCGGGTCCGCGGTGCCATCGGGATCATTGGTTGCAAACCCTTTTGTGTGAACTACTCCATTATTGATCAGCAGTAACCCCGTTACATGAGGTGCGGCCATTGAAGTACCACTCATGATCGCATACTTCCCATCTTTGTAAGTCGAAAGAATCTTAACCCCTGGCGCTGCAAAGTCAACAACGTCATTTCCAAAATTGGAGAACGATGCAAACCGGTTTGTGCTATCTACGGCCGTGATCGTATAGATATTCTTTCCGGTGGTTCGCGCAGGTGAGAAGTTGTTAGCTGGCCGGCTTTCGTTTCCGGCAGCGATAACAACAAAGATTCCCTTATCGGACAGGGCCTTTATTTCGCGCTCAAGAATCTCTGATACATCTTCCAGACCCATACTGATGTTTACGGCATCGCCAGCTCTGCCATTTCCCTTCACATAGGCAATGGCTTTCAGTGCAACGGACAAGAGCCCTTCGCCATTTTCATCCAGGATCTTCAAGCCTACAATTGTCGCCCCGGAGGCTACGCCAAGCATCCCAATAGAATTATTTTTTGCTCCAATAATGCCCGCAATATGGGTACCGTGCCCATTGTTATCGTCAGCCGAAGTTTCTCCTTCATTGAAGGACTGGCTGCGTGTACGGTCCACGTTGAGATCGGGATGATCCAGGTCCACACCTGTGTCCAGGATCCACGCGGTTTTTGTTGTTCCGTCAGCATAGCCGACCTTGTCAACATTCCACGTGACGAGCGTAGGCTCAAGCACCGAGAAACACGCTTTGATTGACAAATAACGATCGGGCTCCACAGCCACTACACCCGGCTTAGACCTGAGCGCGGCCGCCTCCTCTTCGGAAAGCTTTAGCACATAGTTTACCCCAATAGCTCCATTGATCCGGTCCTTGATCCTCTCACGTGCAATCCCTGCATCTTCGAAAACGCGCGCAGCGGTTGAAGTTCTGCCATTCGATGTTTCTGACTCCTTGAAAGCAACGATGTATTGTCCTTTCACTTCCGCGCCATGGCGGGCAGACATTGACGTCACACAGTCTTCCAGCGGTCCTGCCGGATCGTCAGCTTCATCCTGTTCACAGGAAATGAAGACTGCGACTAGCAGTACAAAAAGAATTGAATGATATTTTTTTAGCATGATGGATTTATGGTGTAAAAAAAAACATGTAGAAAATGGTTGAAGTTCATTGCCGCTCGCTTCTCAGGTGTTAAAATGAACAGGCACATGTTCGGTTGTGTACAGTCGGATGACAAAAGGAATGCCCGCAGGCGTTATAAACCAATAGTTTAGCTACTGGCATGATATTGCCGGAGGAATTAATACTATTGGGAATAACGGTCCGTTGTACTATAATGAAAAAGCTAACCTCCTTTTTTCTGCTTTGCTCCGGAGCAGATTCAGCTCTCCTTGAAAAATGTCCGACTGAAACCAGCAAATATGCAGGTATGGGCGCCACTATATTTTTTACTGGCGTATTCGCTGCTCTGGCGGCCGGGTATGCGTTGTATACCGTGTTTGACAGTGTGATTGCTGCCAGTGTTTTCGGACTGGTGTGGGGATTGATGATCTTCAACCTTGACCGTTATATTGTTTCTAGCATGCGCAAGGATGGGGGGTGGCGCGAATTTATGACGGCAGCCCCCCGAGTGATCCTCGCGGTTATTATTTCCATTGTTATCGCGCGGCCACTTGAGCTAAAAATTTTCGAAAAAGAGATAAACCCCGAACTGATCGTAATGGAGCAGGAGACGTATGCCCGGCAGGAAAGTCAGCTGAAGGCACGCTTTACACAACCGCTGGACAGCATGAAAGCGGAGCGCGCCAGACTAAAGCAGGAAATTGTTGCAAAGACCTTGAGCCGCGATGCCCTCGTAAGGATTGCGCAGGAGGAAGCCGATGGAACCGGGGGAAGTCGTAAGCGTAACCTTGGTCCGATATACAAAGTGAAAAAGGCAGATGCCGATAAAGCGGAGGTCGAGATGCAACAGCTGCTTCAAACTAACCAGGCGCGGATTGGGGAACTTGAGCGGGCTTCAGCGGATATTGAGCGCGCCATGAGCTCGGAAATTGCAGCGATGGAGAAAAGTAAAATGGACGGTCCAGCAGCGCGCATGGAAGCCCTTGACCGGCTCACCAAAAGCAGCAGTGCCATGTGGTGGGCTAACGTCTTCATTGTTCTTCTTTTCATCGCCATTGAAACTTCACCAATTTTCGTGAAGCTTATCTCTGGGAAGGGCCCGTATGATAACCTTCTGCGGATAGAAGAACACAAGTTCTTTGCCCAGGAAGTCGAAGAGGTTGCCAAAACGAATGGTGGAATCAAAGAGCGCAGCGGAACATTGCCGCAACACGAGCGAGGTTACATCAGCGACAAATTGAACTCAGCGTTAAAATAGATCATTGCGACCGGTGCTCCGTCAAGCTGACTCTTTCTCCAGCCTGCGCATGTTCTCCTGCGTTGCCTGCATTTCTTCCATGTTCTGACGAAGCTCCTCTTCTTGCGCTTTCAGCATTTCAGTCTGTTGCTGTGTGGCGGTTAGGAGTTTTGTTGTGCGCTCATTTGTCTTTGTTGAGTAGACAGACGATGCAATGACTTCTCCCGCTTTTTCAAGGAAGTCGATTTCATGCGGTTGAAACTCTTCGAAGCTAGCCAACTCCAGCACGGCCTCCACGCGCTCGTTATATTTCATCGGTACAATGACAAGACACGTAGGCGTGGCATCACCCATGCCGGATGTGATCTTAATGTAGCCGTTAGGAATCTCCTTTAAAACAATGGTGCTGCCCTCGAGGTACGCTTGCCCGATAAGTCCTGACCCGATGTCGATCCGTTTTTCCAGAAATTTCTTTTTGTCAAATGCATAGCAGGCCGCCAGCGCCAGATACGGCTCCTGTTCTTCGTTATCCTGCAAAAGAAAAAGGCTGCCCTGCTGTGCCCGCATGTGCCTGGTCAGGAACCGTATTACTTCGTTCGACAGTTTTTCCAGGTCGTTCTGATTGCTTCGCGCCACTTCCGAAAATTTAGCAAGACCTTCAGTGCTCCAGATCCTGCGTTCGTCCGATTCCTTTACTTTTTTCATCTGGTCGCGCATTTTGATCAGGTCTCCGGCCAGGTTATCGCGGTTCAGGCTTTCGTTTTCGGAAGTGAGCCCTTGCCAGTTCACGGTATAATCACCCCCGGCAATGCTCTTGATAAAGCTGGAAGTTTTTTTCAGGTTTTCGATTGAGCTTTGAATGATGATTTGCGGGTTGTCGTCAGGGAGGGGTGTTCCCGGGTTGAACATATATTTCCGGTTGTTCTCTTCAAATTCGAGCAACAGGTTTTTGCGGGCTTTGACATCGCGCTTGATTCTATACATGACCGAAATAAGGGCCGGAGCCGCAAGCGAAATGAGGATGACCTGGAAGATCACATTGCGATCCAGTGCGCCTTGGTATTTTGCTCTGGCGGCACTCATAAGTTTGTCCTGATGGCTCAGCATGTATGTGAACATCGGTGCGAACGCCTGCCAGAGATCGAACCCCTTGTCTTCATTCAGCATCTTAACAAACTCCTCGGTGTTGCCTTCCTCGGCAACTACCCGCATTCGCTCGCTGAATGCTACATACTCGTCAAGTTTTATCTTAAACGATGCGAAGTGCGTTGCGAGAGAATCCTGTCCTTGCACGATCAGAAGACTGTCAATGTGCTGCGTTGTTACTGGAATATCACGCATGCCGGTGCGGTAGGGGTCAAGCAGCTGCGGGTTGCGCGTGAGCGCGAAGCCGCGCAGGCCCAGGTCCATCCGTCTCAGATTGCTGTCGAATATGCTTATCCAGAGTTGTTTCACCTGTTCGGTCTGAGCCTGTAACAGGTTATTCTCTACCATCACCGCGCGGTTGTAAAAGATCAACGCAGCATTTACCAGCAAGAGAACGATCAGCACAGACAAGGAAATGGAATTAAAATTCCGAATGAATTTCTTCAGCATCACGGTGGTTAAAGTTTGGTGTAAGGATACGCGAGAGGATTCTTAATATACCTTAAATCTCGTGCTTACGGAAGCATGTGTAAGGATTTCGCGTTGCTATCCGGAAAGGACTGTGGAAAAAATTGCCGAGGCAAAAAAAAAGCCTCCACGTCCTGGAGGCCAAACTCTGGAGGTTGTCTGATAAAATTAACCTAAACCTATGCGAACTTATCACAGAAGATAAGAAAGAGAGTTTCAATCTGATGTGTAACGCAAGCTCAGGTTTCACGAAGAAGGATGCCCGAAGGCACCCTTCATCTATGAAAAACCACCCCGAAAAAACTAAATCAGTCTGTCACGATTAGCTTTCGCTACAGCTTCCGCCTTGCTGTTCACCTGCAGTTTGGCGTAAATGTTCTTAATAAACGTTTTCGCAGTCTGCTTCGAGATTAAGAGCTCTTCGGAGATTTGCGTATACGTCTTACACTGAGCGATCAGCATCAGCACCTGTGTTTCACGCTTGGACAGTGGCGATACCGGGCTCACATGGAAATCTTCAACGATCTTGCGTGCGATGTGACTGCTGATCGGAGCGCCCCCTTTAACAATTTCGTTAAGGGCACTGATCAGCTCATGATAATTCGAGCTCTTTGTGATGTAACCCGATGCCCCGGCCTTCAAAGCCTGGTAAACCCAATCGTTGTCTTCGTGCACTGTCACCATGATGATTTCGGTTTTTGGAAACCGCTCTTTAATCACCCGTGTGCCCTGGATGCCATTCATGCCAGGCAGCTCAATATCCATCAGCACGATGTCCGGATGGTCGTGGGTAAAGTTTTTGATGGCGTCATGACAACTACCATAGGAGTTGACAACAGTGTATTTGTCGGATCCATTAATGATCACCGAATACGTATGGCGTATTTCCTGATCATCTTCCACAATAAGAATCTTTGTTTTTGGAGTTGCGACCATAGGTTTAAAATAAAGCTCAACCGCAGTAAAAATTCAGAACGTGGCTGTTCAAATTGTAGCGCAATCCCCATTGCCGAACAACCATATGGTGAAGTAAACTTTTATCGGGTGCAAAACGATCACCCAAGGCGCTGTATTTTGAGCGGAGAATAATCACCCAATTGAACAGGTAAGGACTGGAGGAAAATTCCAAAATTCCAAAAGCCAAAAAACAAAGACCAAAAGCCAAAAACCAAAGCCAAAGAGCAAAAGCCAAGACCAAAAAACAAAAAACAAAAAACAAAGACCAAAAACCAAAGACCAAAAACCAAAGACCAAAAACCAAGAACCAAAAAAGCCAAGAACCAAAATCCAAAAACGAAAGGCGTGGTACTTGGTTCTTGCTCGTTATCTTCTGCTGTTGTGCCAGCATTCCATGTAAGTTTCTTGCCTTAATTCAATTTTTAATTTTCTTCCGCTCGCTGTCAGTCGGGTGATTTTGTCTAACTTCGAACCGCTTCAAATCACTAGCTATTATTTGAAGTCTGGTATGAACAATATCAGTAAAGGAGCAGTTGTACCAGACGGGCGCAGCTGCCCTTTTCATTTCTGAACCCTTCTCATGTTTGTACTTAAAGTCATCGCTGGTGTTATTATCGCGCTCTACCTTTCAGGAGTGCTGGCATTATACTTTTTCCAAACGCGACTGATTTTCTATCCTGGGAAATTGGCCAAAGACTTTAGGTTCAGAACCATCCCTTTGCGTGAGGAGGTATTTCTTAAAACGGAAGACGGTGAAACAATCAATGGCCTGTTTTTTCCTGGTGAGGACAAGACGCGTGCAATTCTCTATTTCCATGGAAACGCGGGCGATCTCAGTGGCTGGCAGTTTGTCGCGGAAGATTTGCTGCCATCGGGCCTAAGCATCCTCATCATTGACTATCGCGGGTATGGCAAAAGCACAGGCTCCATCACGGAGCAAGGTCTTTATGCCGATGCAGAGGCCGCGTTTCAATTCCTGCAGGATAAAAAGAAAATCAAGCCCAATGCCATTATTGTGTACGGTAGGTCAATTGGGTCGGGTGTGGCCGTGGACCTCGCCTCCAGAAAGAAATGCGCAGGCGTGATCCTGGAGTCATCCTATTCATCCCTGGCTACACTCGCGAATGAGAAAGTCCCCTTTTTCTTTCCTTCATTTTACCTGCGATCAAAATTCAATAACCTTGAAAAAATTAATCACGTGAAAGCGCCCATCGCGTTCATCCATGGTTCAGACGATACGCTGATCCCGCCTGCGCATTCGCACATTCTTTTTGAGACGTTTCAAGGAAAGAAAACGTATGTGCTTGTCGAAAAAGGGCAACACAACGATCTCCATGCCTTTCCCCAGTTCAAAGACTTTATCAAGACCAATCTCACATCCTTTTTTTTCGGAGCGCGTGGATATCAGCTCAGTGACAACTAACGGACAACGTTAGAAAATCGCTTCGAAAAGTTTGTAAACACCATAGAAGGCAGCGGCAATGAGGATCAACGCGCAAATGATGACGGTAAAAAGCAATCCATTTCCAGAGCCCTGGTGTTTGCCTTCGAAATAGTGTTCCTTCAGAAGCCTTACGTTGCGATCGTTCGAGCGATAAAATACATCGAACACCGTTCCTACCAGCGGAATCGCACCAATGATAGCATCCAGGGTTGAATTCAAAACCATCTTTATCACAACATTGCGGCTTGCGCCATGCTGGTGCATGTGGTAGATCAGCACCGCAGAAATCAAAAATGTGAATACGTCTCCAAAGACCGGAAACAAGCTCAGGATTGGATCAACACCAAATTTGATGTTGGTTCCGGGGATGGAAAATTTTGAATCCATCGTTTTTGAAATCTTTTCGATCCACTTCAGGTCTTTTTCGCCCTGGTAGGGTACACGTCTCCCGCTGGCATCGTATAGTTCGATTCGTTCGCTCATAAGTTGTCATTATGCTGCATGCATGCCACATAAAATAATGCCATCATTATGTTGTCGACACTACGAGCAACCGGCAGAATTTTTCGATGGCACCCGGTTACATTTTATGACATTGCTGATTAATTGCCGGTTATTAAGCGTATGAAAAAACTTGCTATTGTACTCGCCTGTCTTGTATTGTTTCACTGTAAAGACGTTGATGATTTGCTGACATTTACCATTAGCGACCAGGTTACGATCACGGTGCCTTCAAGCTCACCGTTCAATCTGCCGGTGGAACTCGCTACTCCTGATGTTACCACTAACTCGAGTCAGAAATTTGCGAACAACAATACCGAAGCGTCCCTGGTGAAGGATATCAGGCTGCAGGAACTTACACTGGCCATTCAGTCGCCATCGGGAAAGACGTTCAGCTTCCTGAAATCTATTCATATCTATATTTCCACAAACTCGAGTAACGAGATACTGCTTGCAAGCCTGGACAATATTCCAACCAGTGTAACATCGATTTCGCTGACGCCCACTCAGGAGAAGCCCGATGTCTATGCGAAGGCATCAAGTTATAAACTCAGAACGTCTATTGTGACGCGCGAAACGCTAACGCAAAATGTGGAAATGAAAACCGACCTGAAATTTCGCGTCACGGCAGCCCCCCTTTGATCGTTTGCGCATTCGGCAAAAAAAGAAGAGTATGCTTACGGGCATACTCTGTTCAAAAGCTCAGAAATGGATTGAAAGCTTTTGGTAACCTACTAAGCTAAAAAGGTATGCCAACCTTTCTATTGCGTTGAATGATGGGTTCGAAATCATCAGACTAACAGGCTGATCACGGAGAAAAAATGCAATGTACTGCCTGCTAAAACGAACAGGTGCCAGATGCTGTGATAATACCGGTTGTTATCTTTTACAAAGAAGAATGTTCCCGATGTGTAAAAAACGCCACCAAGGATCAGCAACAAAAACGTTTGAAAGCTAACAGAATCGTAAAGCGGTTTAATGGCCGGAATGATGAGCCATCCCATCACCACGTAAAGAAAGGTTGACAGTCCCTCAAATTTGCCGGTGTGAAATGCTTTCATGACAATGCCTGTAATGGCACAAGCCCAGACGATTGATAAAACAGTCCAGCCAACCCAGCCTGGTAGCGCAGTCAGACAAAACGGAGTATACGTTCCGGCAATTAGCAGGAAGATAGACATGTGATCAAATTTCCTGAAAAGCCTTTTCACTTTTTCGTTTGACATACTGTGATAAAGGGTGGAGGCGAGGTAGAGAATGACAAGTGTTGCACCGAAGATCGTGAAGCCGATCACATGCGAGGCCGTTCCTTCAATAGCCGAGACAATGGCTAGTAAAACAAGTGCTGCAATTGATAATCCGGTTCCAATGCCGTGTGTAATTGCGTTCGCGATCTCTTCACGCTTCTGAACAACTTCCATTTCTGAATATTAACATCGCTATAACGCCCAATTTCTGGCTTTATTTTGTCTCCAAATATGTTCACGCTCATAAACGTGATTAAAATGAGCCAATCGCAAGTGGAATTTCTCTGTATTTTTGCCCTGTGAAGTTTCCGATATCCTGGTTACTGGTGCTGGCATTGACACTGCCAGGTGGGTTGTCTGCGCAAGTGGTAACTGCCGGCAAAGCAGATATTTCAGACTTTAGTACCGGTGACGACCAGATCTACCTTTATGGAGAATGGGAATTTTACTGGGGGGAGTTGCTGAATCCGGCTGAGCTGAGCCAACGCAAACCCTCGCTCATAACAGTCCCAGGCTCGTGGCACCGGAAGACTGATTTCCCGGTGCGCGGAGTGGCAACTTACCGGGTGAAAATTCTTCTTCCGGAAAAACACAGGGGGCTCGCCATTCTTTGCCCCGTAATAAATTCATCCGCACGATTCTTTATCAATGGGGTCTTCGTTGAGGAAACAGGCAAAGTTGCATTGAACCAAGATGCTTACCGCCCGGCTTTGCAGAGCACATTGCTTCCTCTGCCGGAAAACACCCGTGAAGTGGAACTGGTGGTGCAGGTTGCAAACTTCTCCTATTTCAGTGCAGGATTCCCCCGCACGCCTCAGGTTGATGCGGCCACCAACATCCTTGCGCGCATCAATAGAAATAACGGTGTTGAAAATTTTTTTGCCGGGTCGCTGATTGCGATGTGCATTTACCAGTTGATCCTTTTCTTTCTCTACCAACGAGGCAAAGCCTACTTGTGGCTGGCGCTTATTTGTCTCGGGGTAGCGTTGCGTGCCATGATTGTTCATGGCGGATCCTTTCTGCTACCCAATCTTTATCCGTCAGTGGATTGGGAGATCTGGAAAAAGTTAGAGTTTGGAAGTGTGTACGGTATTGCCGCGCTTTTTCCTTTGTATGTGTATGATCTCTTCCGCGGCAGTGCGCCTCGAAAGCCGTTATATGTTTTTCTTGGTGTTGCGGGATTTCTGCTATTGGCCGTGTTGTTCACGAAGCAATACATCTATGGTCAGTTGCTTGACGTGGCCCACATTGCGTTGCTTTTTGGTTTTGTCTATGCCGTCTATTCAATTGTGAGAGCGTGGCAGGCGGGGAACCGCGATGCGCGTATTATCTTGTTGGGCGTGCTCGCGTCATTTCCATTTATCCTTATGGAGATCCTGCAGAACACGGCCATCATGCCTGTGAATTTTGGGCTAAGCTACCTGGTGGAGCTTGGCGTGCTGGTGTTCCTGATCTTCCAGGTCTACCTGCTTGCCAACCACTATGCTGTTTCCTATTCCAACCTTGAAAAAATTGTGGAGGAAAGAACGGATCAGCTTTCAACCGCAAACACAGTCAAAGACAGGTTGCTCTCAGTTGTATCACACGATATTAAAAGCCCGCTGAACTCGCTCCGCGCTATCCTGCAAATGTATAATGCGGGTACAATATCGAAAGACGAGTTCGACCATTTTTCACAGCATCTCGAGGATGACCTCAATAAGACGACTATCCTGGTTGAGAATATTTTATACTGGACAGCGAGCCAGTTGAAAGGTATTCAGCTGCGAGAAGAATCGTTCGATCTATATACCGTAGTGGAGGAAAACGTCAAGCTGTTCAAAACCATTGCAGTGGCAAAGAAGATCTCACTTATTCACACGGTGCCGAGAAATTTTGTGATCACCTCTGACAAGAACATCGTAAACCTGGTTGTACGGAATCTCCTTTCGAATGCTTTGAAGTTTACATTTGAAGGAGGAACTATTCACATCTCAGCCACCCGCACGGAAAAAGATATACTGGTGCACGTCAAAGACAGCGGCACCGGAATGGATCAGGCTACGGTTCAGAATTTATCGGAGGCTGAGGCTACCGTTAGCCTGGCAGGAACGAGCAACGAAAAGGGAACAGGCTTGGGAATATCCCTCTGCAAAGAATACCTGGCGAAAGCTGGCGGGGAGCTGCTGATTGAAAGTCAAAAGGGTGTAGGAAGCACGTTTAGCATCCGGCTTCCCGCCTGACCTAATGACCAAAGATTTTTGTAAAGAATGATCTCTTACGACTGTGGATTGCATCGAGCGCAGTGCGCAACCTTACCAGCGAAGCGGAATTTTTGATAATGAACTCTTCTGCACCAAGGGCAAGGACCTCCGTGCGGATCTTCTCATCGTCTAGAGAAGTATAATAGATCACGGGAATGGATTTATGCTTTTTGCGGATCTCGCGCAGGTAATCGAGGCCATTCTTTTCCTTTTTGTCGTTGAAGAAGTGGTCGAGCACAATTGCAAATGGCTTATCTTTTATATGTTCAAACATGTCATCGGGGTCAGCAAACGTCTTGACCTCATAATTCCCGAGCATCTCTTCGAAATGCACTCTCAGCATCTTTTGCTGGATGGGGCTGTCTTCTATGATAAATACGAGTTTTTTCATGGTTGTGTGGGGTGTGGCCCGGCCTGACACAATGATTAACGAAAACGGGTGAGCAGGGTTCTATTGGTGTCGTACCAGGTATTTTACTTTGAGTGATTTATTCCAATTCAATGCAGGTTGTAACTCCTTCCCCTGAACCTATTTTTTAATGAGATACACAGGTTTCAACCACTCAGGCGTGAGACGATTAGTGGATAGCCCGTCTGAGAATTTGGACTGAGAAGCAACGAAACACTTATATTGCCCTGGAATGAGGTCCACTAACCCTTGGAAAAACGCATGGTACAATTTATTGAGCTGAAAGTAGCAACAGACGAAGGTGAAATAGCTACGCAAATCATCAACGTCTCAACCATTGGGAGAGTATATCCAAACCCGCAGAGCAATCGGAAATGTATTGTTGAGCTGAATTACCAGAGCATTAATGATGCCCCGGTCTTCCTGGAAGTGGAAATGCCTTACGATACCCTGCGATCTTACCTGATAAGCTAAATTTATTTCAAAATGAAAAATGCTCTCACGTGCATCGTGTTGCTGCTCCTCGCCATTGGCTGTGGCTCATCGAACTCGAATCAACCGGAAGACACATCGGTAAATCTATTTAATGGAAAGGACCTCTCCGGCTGGCATGCCGATGTCCCTGACATGGACAAAGATTCAACGCTGAAGAGTCCTTTTTTGGTGCGTGATGGATTGCTTGTTAGTCTCGGAACCCCGGGCGGCCATCTGATCACCGATTCTTCGTTCAGCAACTACCGGCTGAAAATCGGTTATCGTTTTGCCGGTGCGCCCGGCAACTGTGGCGTGCTCGTGCATGCGTCAACGCCTCGGGCCCTTTACGGAATGTTTCCCAAATCATTGGAAGTACAAATGATGCACGAGAACGCTGGTGACTTCTGGTGTATCGTGGAGGATATCAAAGTAGCAGACATGGAAAAGCGCAGAGGACCGAAGGAGAACTGGGGCATTGTGGAAGGAAAGGAAAGACGAATTCTTAATTTGACGGACGGGTCAGAAAAACCGCTGGGCGAGTGGAATACGATGGTGATCGAATGTGTTGATCGTTCGGTCCGCGTCTGGCTGAATGGCGATCTCGTGAACGATGGTTTTGAATGCACGGCCAATCGTGGACAAATAGCGGTGCAGGCCGAAGGTGCCGAAGTTGAGTTTCGAAAGATCGTATT
Source organism: Chryseosolibacter sp. (assembly GCA_036402075.1). Classification (GTDB taxonomy): domain Bacteria; phylum Bacteroidota; class Bacteroidia; order Cytophagales; family Cyclobacteriaceae; genus Chryseosolibacter. The sequence goes on from DASWTP010000246.1 coordinate 32,504, forward strand.
AACGCCAATTTCGCAGCTGAGTGAAATAGAATAGCCCGGGTTCTCTGGGCCCGGGCTATTCATCTTCTAGAATTTGTATTTCTTTCGATAGTCATTGGCTTCGCGCGTTATCTTGCCAAACTGTTTGTTCATTCGCTTTTTCTCATCGGCTGTGATCTGAAATCGCTTCTGCTCTTTCAGCAGTTTAATGTAGCTGTCGTAAACAATGGCGTCAAGACTTCCATTTTCAAGCCCTGCGAGCACGGCACACCCATTCTCTTCAATGTGGCGGCAATCGTTATAACGGCAAGCTTCGGCAAGCTTCGTGATTTCAGGAAACAGATTCCCTTCAACGGCATTCTCTTCGAATGTGACCCCGAATTCACGCATGCCTGGAGTGTCAATCAGGAGTGCTCCATTTGTCAGTAAAAACAAATCCCGTGTAGTGGTGGTGTGGCGCCCTTTGCTGTTGGCATCACTCACACTTCCGGTCTCCTGAATATCTGCGGTCATGATCCGGTTGAGTAGCGTGCTTTTGCCAACCCCGGAAGATCCGATCAAGACGCAGGTTTTTCCAGGTGTAAAAATTGTATCGACAATTTTGTGCAAACCATCACCCGTCACTGTGCTGCACAGAAAAACAGGTGCATCGCGTTTAAGCTTCTCGACTTCCAGCCGAAAGACCTGAGGATCGTCCACAAGGTCTGCTTTGTTTAAGACGATGACGGGGTTGATTCCACATGCTGAAATTTGCACTATGTATCGCTCCAGGCGCATCAGATTAAAATCGCGATCAAGTCCCTGTACAATTAATGCATAGTCGATGTTAGCAGCCAGAATCTGTTTTTCGAACTTGCTTCCAGCCGACTTACGACTTAGCGCATTGGTTCGCGGAAGCAGTTCGATGATGTAACCCATGGTATCGTAATCCTGGTAAAGCACCCAGTCACCAACCTTTGGCAAATTTTCATTTTCATTTTCAAACAGGAGCCGGCCAGATAATTCAGTTTCCAATTCGCCAGCTTCTGTTGCGAGCAAGTACTTGAAACCCCTGACTGATGTTACCCTGCCAGCCGAAAGTTGCGTATTCAATGTATTAAAATGTTCCTGCCGGGATTGGTCCCAACCAAAACGCAGTAAATTTTTCATGTAAAATAATTTATGGACCACAAGGATTTGCGGTCGAATTGCTACTAGGAATAATGTAAAGAAACGGTCAAGACGGAAAGTCTTAGGCCATTATTCCGGCAATCATCGGGCGATATAGGCGAGTAACTGGTGCCATCGGGTGTAAAGATAGGAAATTGGTACGTGCTTTCAAAAAAAGGCGTTTAACCGCAAAGAGCGCAAAAAAGGAGCAAAGGGCGCCACGAAATTTTTATGAACGTTGCCACCTTTGCGCCTCCTTCGCGCTCGTTGCGGTTAGGTATTTAGTTCTTGGACTTCTTGTGCTTGACCACGCGCGCCTCAATGTGAAAAACCAGTTCCTCGGCAATGTTCTTTGTCAAATCGCCAGCGCGTTCCAGGTCGCGGGTTAATGAGAACAACGTCAAAAGGGTTTTTGAATTTTCCGGATGCTGTTTTATAAGGTCGGACGTGATTTTGAATGCCTTGCGATTATAATCGTTTAGTTGTTCATCCCGTTTTGCGGTTTTTAAGGCCATCTTCGTGTCTTCTTTCCGGAGCGCTTCCCCCATGTCTTTCAGCATTGATACTAGGGTGTCAAGCATCTCTTCGAAGGCAAAATCCTTCAGCCAGTTCTTCGGGAGACTTTTCATCTCTTCTTCCAGGAATTTTGCAATGCTCTTTGCGCAGTCACCGATACGTTCAAGATCGTTTGTCATCTTGAGCGTGGCGAGCACAAGCCGCAAGTCTGTAGCTACCGGTGTATAGAGCGCAAGAATATTCTCACAGTCGCGATCGATGGCGATCTCCTGTGTGTTTACGTTCTTCTCCTCACGAATCACGTCTTCGGCAAGGTTCACATCGTTTTTGTGAATGGCTTCCCTGCATTTGATCATCTGGTTTCTCACCAGTGAAAGCATGTCGAGCACATTATCTTTTAAGGCTTGTAACTCCGGTTCAATAGCTGGCATGGTAGCAATGAAGATTAACCGAATCTTCCGGTAATGTAGTTTTCTGTTTGTTTTTCTTTTGGATTGGTGAACATTTCCGATGTCTTTCCGTATTCCACGAGTTCCCCGAGGTAGAAGAAGGCGGTGCGGTCGCTGATGCGCGATGCCTGCTGCATGTTGTGCGTCACAATTACAATAGTGTACTTCTCTTTCAATTCGGTGATTAGCTCTTCAATTTTTGCGGTGGAGATTGGATCGAGTGCAGACGCTGGTTCGTCCATGAGAATGATGGATGGCTTTACGGCAAGTGTTCGTGCAATACACAACCGTTGCTGCTGACCGCCCGAGAGTGAGAGAGCAGGCTTGTCGAGTTTATCTTTTACTTCGTTCCAAAGCGCGGCCTGCTTGAGCGACTTCTCTACTGTCTCGTTGATCTCGTATTTGTTGTCGATGCCATGGATCTTTAATCCGTACGCCACGTTTTCAAAAATACTTTTCGGAAAGGGGTTGGGCTTCTGGAATACCATTCCCACTTTTCTTCTCAGTTCCTCCACGCGAACCTTCTTATCGTAAATTTCTTTTCCATCGATGTACACTTTTCCCTTCTTGCGAAAGCCATCGATGTAGTCGTTCATGCGGTTCAGCGTTCGCAGGAACGTTGATTTGCCGCAACCCGATGGGCCGATGAAGGCCGTAACCGAGTTTTCCTTGATGGAGATATCCACGTCCTTCAGAACATGGTTGTCTCCATAGTATACATTCACATTTTTAGCTTCGATGGGTTTCATAACGATTTTACCAACTGATTTTCTTTTGCCATTTATTTCTCAGGTAAACGGCAATACCATTCATCACGAATGTAATTAATAGCAGGATGATAATTGCAGCTGCGCCATTGGTGAGAAAATCTTCCTGCGGACGCGACACCCAGTTAAAGATCTGGATCGGAAGCACTGTAAATTCATCGAGCGGGCTGTCTGCAACGAATGGGACGTATGCCAGTGCCCCGATCACAATCAGGGGAGCTGTCTCTCCAACCGCACGTGACAACGCGAGGATGATTCCTGTTAATATTCCGCCTGACGCTGCGGGCAAAACCTGGTGCCAGATTGTTTGCCATTTTGTGGCGCCCATGCCGTATGATGCTTCGCGCAACGAGTTTGGAACTGCCTTCAATGCTTCGCGCGTTGCCACGATGATGATTGGCAAAATGAGCAGCGAGAGCGTTAAAGCTCCGGCCAGCAAACTACCTCCAAGGTTCATAATGCGCACGAAGATCTCGAGTCCGAGCAACCCGTAAATAATAGACGGGACACCAGCGAGGTTTGCGATGTTGAGTTCGACAATCCTTGCAAGCCGGTTTTTGCGACCATATTCCTGCAGGTAAATACCCGCAGCCACACCCATAGGAATTGCGATGATCGCTGTAAGCCCTAGGATCCACGCGGTGCCGGTCCATGCGGTCAGAATGCCAGCCTTCGATGCCCTCCGCGAAGGCAGGTTGGTAATGAAATCCCAGTTGATCCGTGTAAGTCCATCGATCAGGATATTGCCAATGAAAACGACCAGGATGGCAATACCGAAAAACGTAAAGAAGATGCCAACGTACTTGAAGGCGGTGTCAATGTTCCGGTTTCGTTTCACGTTACTCATACTGCTCCTGATATTTTTTCTTGATCCAGAAACTGATGTTGTTCAATGCGAATGTGAACAGAAACAAGGTGATGCCTGCAGCGAAAATGGTTTTGTATTCCATTGATCCATGTTGCACATCTCCGAGGCTTACCTGCACGATGTATGCGGTAATTGTTTCAACCGCCTCCCGAGGATCAAGCGTTAATGTCGGTTGCTGACCTGCCGCAATGGCAACCACCATCGTTTCGCCAATAGCGCGTGCGATTCCGAGGATGATTGAAACCAGGATCCCGGAAGATGCAGCAGGAACGACAACTTTAAACGAAGTCTGAAATTTTGTTGCACCCATGCCATACGAAGCTTCGCGTAGTGACTTTGGAACAGCGTACAGCGCGTCTTCGCTGAGTGAACTGATCACCGGAATGATCATTATTCCCATCACCAGTCCAGCGGAGAGCGCATTGAAGCTGCCAATTCCAGGAATGAAGCTCTGGAGAAACGGGGTAACCACGGTGAGCGCGAAGAATCCATACACCACCGTAGGTACAGCAGCCAGAATTTCGAGAAGCGGTTTTACGTTGCGCCTGAATTTTTTGTGCGCATATTCACTCAGGTACACCGCTATAATTATCCCGATCGGAACCGCAGTGAGTATGGCAATCATGGTGGTCAGAAACGTGCCTGACAGCAACGGAAGAATACCATAGTGTTTCTGTGTGAACAGCGGTGTCCACTCGGTGTCGAACAGAAAACTTGTCAGGGGAACTTCACTGAAGAAACCCCACGATTCCGACACGAGCACCCAAATGATCCCCACCGTTGTAAGAATTGTGATGAGTCCGCTGAAGGCAAGCCCAAGTTCAATCCCTTTTTCTACAGATCGTTTCACAAAGATGATTAGTGCGCGGTTACTGAGGCTTTACAAACGAGGCAAACTTTCCGGACTCTGCCTTGTATTCATCGGCATTCAACGGAATGTATCCTACGTCTGGTACAAGGGTTGAGGCGTTGTCAAGATAGAAGTTAACGAAAGAAGATACCTCGGGTCTTTTGGCAGCTGCATCAGTCACGTAGATAAACACCGGCCGTGAAAGCGGTGAGTACGTTCCGTTCTTTACCGTTTCGGACGATGGCACAACAACGCCCTTTCCGTTATCAACGCCAACGAGCTTCAGTTTCTCTTTGTTTTCTTCGTAGTATGCAAGCCCAAAGAAGGCAATACCGTTTTTGTCACCCGAGATTCCCTGTACGAGAACGTTGTCATCCTCACTGGCTGTATAGTCGCCACGGCTTGAACCGCTTTTGCCAACGATCGCTTCCGTAAAATAGTCATACGTTCCGGAAGCAACGCCAGGTCCATAAAGGCTGAATTTTTCTTTTGGCCAGGTTGGTCTGATCTGGTTCCACATGGTAATTTTTTCCTGGGCTCCGGGCTCCCACATCTTCTTTAGTTCTTCCACGGTAAAGTGGTCAACCCAGGTATTTTCCTTATTCACCACGATTACAAGTCCATCATACGCGATTTTGAGTTCA
>DASWTP010000247.1:0-24375 GCA_036402075.1 Chryseosolibacter sp.
CTTAAACTGAGAAAATATTTTTAAGGAAAAGGTCGTCAGTATTGGCGACCTTTTTTGCTTTTATACCCTTCGAAATCATTCGCGATTTCGTTGCCACCCTCTTTTCGGGATAATACCCGTTTAAACATACTTTTATTTGGCCGGTTGATACTCACTGTAAATGGGGTATTGTTTCAAGTTTTGGCTATATTGACTTCTGTATTTAGTCCTAACCTAACCTAAACCTATGAAGAAGTTTGTACTCACAAGCTTCGCTATGCTCATGCTTTTGGCAGCGTGGGCGCAACAGCGAAGCGTCTCCGGAAAAGTTACCGCCTCCGAAGACGGATCACCCTTACCTGGCGTAAACGTAGTATTAAAAGGCACCACAAACGGAACAACAACCGATGCCGATGGTGCCTTTTCCTTGATGGTTCCGCAAGAAGGCGGCAACCTGGTATTCTCTTTTATTGGCCTCCGCACCTCTGAAGTGGCGATTGGAGACCGAACAACAGTTGATGTGTCGCTTACCCTTGACATCACCCAGCTCTCCGAAGTTGTCGTGACCGGGGTTGGTGTGGCCACCGACAAGCGGAAACTGGGAATTGCTGTTGAAGCACTGACCTCGCGTGAACTCCCGAATACGCCCTCTGCATCGATCGACCAGGCATTGGTCGGTAAGATTGCCGGAGCACAGATCTCCAGCACGAATGGAACTCCAGGAGCCGACATCAACATTTTGTTGCGCGGGGTAAACACAATCAATCGTGGAACCGCGCCCATCATCCTGATCGATGGTGTGCAGATCAGCGCCAACCTTAACTCAATCGACCTGAGCACGATTGACCGTGTAGAAGTAGTTCAGGGTGCTGCCGCAGCAACGATGTATGGCGCGCAAGGGGCGAACGGTGTTATTCAGCTATTCACCAAAAAAGGAAAGAGCGGAAAAATTAACGTTGATGTTTCCTCAAGCGTTGCAAACAACACCTATCTCAATATCGGAGGTCTGCGCAAGGCCAAGTACCATGCGTTTGTTACCAACTCGAACAATGAAGTAATCAGCACAGGCGGTGTTCCCCTAACGCTTGATCCGGAAACGCTGGTTTACAGCGCCAATGTGCAATATAACCCGCTGTCACTCACCAGCAGCCTGGATAAACCGTATGATCAAAACCTTCAGTATTATGATCACTTCGATTTTTTCTTCAAGCCGGCCAACACCTTTAACAACAGTGTTTCCCTCTCGGGCGGGAAAGATAAAATGGATTTCATGTTCTCTGCTTCCAACAACAAGCAGGAAAGCAATATCATTGAGAACGGCTACGTGTCTCGAAGCAATTTCCTGTCGAATGTAGGGTTCGAAATTGCGAAAGGCTTGTCTTTCCGCTCCATTACGCAACTGATCTACACGAAAAACACGCTAAAGAGCCGGGATCGCGACATTATGTTCAGCGTGAACAATGCAAGACCATTCGCAGACTTTGCTGCCGTGGACACCGATGGCGACATCGCGGCATACTTCGGTGATGCAGTAGGCGTGAACCACTTCAATCCGCTGTACTACCAGCGGTACAGCTCGACCAACGATAACAAAGTGGACGTGATTCAAAACCTGAACCTGAACTACAAATTTCCAAAGTTTGTAGAAGTTGACCTGAAATACGGTTTGAACTATCAGCGCCAGGAGCAGATCTACACCAATCCAAACCAGAGCGAGAATAACAACGCGGTGGCTACTGAAAGCTGGATTTCCACCTATGCCAACGACTACTATGGTGAAGTAGACAATTTCAGTTATAACAAAGTATTCCAGAACTTCCTCGCCTCGGCCGTATTCCGGTTTGATTTGAAGAACGATTTTCAGTCGTCATTGCCTTTGGTGAGTTCAACGCAGCTGTCGTACGACTATCGTAATACCAACGATCGTGAATATGTAACGTACGGATTAGGCTTGCCTACCTACACACCTTCTACTTCAGCGCAGGCTACTACGTACCGCATCCTTCGCGATCAACGCACTCCGTTCATCACGTTTGGTTACCTGGTGAATCAGCGCTTTGAGTACGATGACTTCCTGGGAATTTCCGCGGGTTTTCGTAGCGACTACTCATCCGCGTTCGGAGGCGGTTCTAAACCCTTTACATTCCCGCGAGGAGATGCTTACCTGAGAATCTCTTCGATGAATTTCTGGGAAACAAGTTCCATCTCGAGCCGCATTACAGAATTTAAGCTCAGAGGTGCTTACGGTGAAGCTGGTATTCAGCCTCGTCCATTCGATCGTTATCCAACCCTTGGTACCCGCGCATTGGGTAATACGGTGGCATTCTATAACACAGCAAGTCAGTCCAACCCGGATCTTGATGTGGAAGTATCGCGTGAGTTGGAAATCGGAACAGACCTTGCCTTCGATGTGCTGAGCAATTCGCAATGGATAAACGACATCGGACTTTCATTAACATATTGGAAGCGCAGCACCGACAATGCCATCTACAACGTGAATGCTGCACCATCCACGGGAGTTGGAACGCTTAAAGACAACGCCTTCTCATTGGAGTCGCGCGGTATTCAGGCAAGCTTAAACGTTGCAGTTCTCGAAACCAACAAGCTCACCTGGAATCTCACCACGAATTTTGGCAAGCAAACCTCTGAAATCTCCGGCACGAATGGACAGGAGATCGTTGTGTTATCCAGCGCAGGAAGCACAAATTATGTGTTGAAGGCAGGCGAAAAGATCGGCCAGCTTTATGGCTACATGGCGATTCATGATGTTGCAGCCATAGCACCTGACGGAAACCCGTTCATTCCGGAAGCTCAGCAGGGCGATTACGAGGTGGCCAGCAACGGCTATGTGGTAAGTAAGCTGACAAAGCAACCTTTCTTCTCTGCTCGCCAGTACAGCTTTGGTGATCCGAATCCAAAGTTCAACATGTCATTCATCAATGACTTTACCTACAGCAATTTCCTGAACTTCTCATTCCAGCTTGACTGGGTGGAAGGAAGTCATTTGTACAACCAGACAAAAGAATGGATGTATCGGGATGGTATTCACAGTGACTATGAGAAACCGATCACGATCAATGGAGAAACAGGAGCATGGACGGCTTTTTATCGTGGCGTTTATGCACAGCGTCAGGCGAACGGAACGAAAAACTATTTCTATGAGGATGCTTCCTTCATGCGTTTGCGGAACGTTTCGATCGGTATCGACCTGGAGAAGGTTTTCAAAATTCCGATGCGCAAACTCCAGCTTGTTGCTGCGGGAAGAAATCTCTGGACAGCAACAAACTATACTGGAATGGATCCGGAAGTCAGCTCAGGCACGACAAACTCTTCGTTTGATCGCGGTACAGACCACAACACCATGCCGAACTATCGTTCATACCAGCTGAGTCTAAACATTGGGTTATAATTTAACGGTTGCAAAAAATGAAAAATAAGGTTCTATATATAATAATGTTGTCTGTTGTCGGAGTGTTCTCCTGCAAAGATGAACTTGACGTGCAGAATCCTAACTTCCCAGGCGTGGCAAGCGCAGGAAACGAAGTGGGAATTGTTTCACTTGCACAAGGCGCGGTATATGTAAACGGATTCCGCGAATTGAAATACACCGATGGCGTTCCAGGGTTTTTCTGGACAGGTGCTATTGGTTTTCACGAGCTGATGGGTGATGTTATTGGCGAAGAAGCCGCTAACATTTTTGGAAATCAAATCGGATGCCCGGAGTATGTGATCACAGACGCTGGCGTAAAAATTCTGAATCCAAATGCGCCTAATACGCAATACGCGCTGATCCGGCAAATCAACGTTAATTCCAACGCGGGATCGAACACTTTATTTTATGAGTGGGCGTACATGTATAGCATGAACAACTCGTGCAACCTTGTTCTCGACCTCGTTGATGAGGTTGAATTTCTTGGAGATGCTGCAACAAAGGCAAACACCATCAAGGCATGGGCCTACTGGTGGAAAGGTTTCGCTTACTCTCGCATCGGGTCTACCTATCACGCAGGACTGATCGTCAATACTCCGAATAAATCAAATAGCGATTATGTTTCGCGCCAGGCAATCATCAATGAGGCCAATGCGAACTTTGATCAGGCGGCCCAGATTCTCGCTGGCATCACATCTACTGCAGACTACACCGAAACAATGGCCAAGCTTATTCCAAGCTTCAACCAGGTTGGAAAAGGAACAGTGCCAACTCCTGCCATGTGGATTCGAAATATCAATACGATGAAAGCGCGTAATCTGCTCATGAATACGCCTGTCGCCAACATGACGTCTGCGCAATGGAATGAAGTTCTCACCCTCACCGCCAACGGTGTAACTGCTGCGGACAAAGTCTTTACCGGTCGCTCAACTGAGAATGGTGACTTCTTAGCACCAACTTCAGGCGCCATTGCTCCAAAGAGCACAGGAAACCCTGGCGCAGGTATTACTTACAAAATCAGCGAGCGACTTGTACAGGAGTTCAAGCCGGGCGATCAGAGACGCGCAAACAATTTCAGGCAACTGGCAACGCCCTGGCGGGGTGAGTCATCACGTGGAAATGCGTTCAATACGCGCTGGGAATTGCTTGATAACGGTGCCGGTCTGCCCGGGGTAATAATAATGAGTAGCCGAAACCCTGGCCAATATGAATTGTATCTGGCAAGCACGTACGAGGAAAATCAATTGATGAATGCGGAAGCGCGCATCAATACGGGAGATATTGAAGGAGGTCTTGCCATCATCGATGCAATCCGCACGATGCAGGGCGCAGGCCTGGCAGCGGTGGCTGGCACAGGTTTGACGTTGGCCCAGGCGAAGGAAGAACTTCGCAGGGAGAGGAGAGTGGTTATGGCGTTCAGAGGTCTCTCGTTTTATGATGCCAGACGCTGGGGTGTTATCAACGATGTATCTGCCGGAGGTGGCAGAACCGGAGCCGTTCACGTGAACAGCGCTGGTGTTGTAAGCACCAATGCGACCATCAACTACAACTACCTCGACTATTGGGATGTTCCAGACAATGAACTTGTGTATAACCCGCCTTCAGCTGCCAGCGTGGAGGTGAAGAATCCGAAGGGCCTATAGGTCGATATGTTCGTGTAAAAAAGAATTACGGAAGGACTGCCTGCGAGCGAAACGTGGGCAGCTCTTCTTTTATTCAATACCCCATTTAGGGGTGTATATAATCACGCAGGATGGGGTTTTTTGGCATTTTTTAAGAAATAGATTCAAATTCTGTAGAAATAGGTGTAGTACCTAATAATCAGGGTTCTACCATATAAAATTAGCTTTTTGCAAAGGTTTGAAGGTTAAAATCGCGACTGCCTTGAAAAAGGGGATATTTTGTTCTTTACAAATCCCCCATTAACTTGGGGGTCTTAGTGATTTTTATTTAACCTAAACCTAAACTTATGCAGAAGTTTCTACTAACGTGTTTCGCGTTGGGGATTGCATTGTGCAGCTATGCGCAAGAGCGAACCGTGACTGGAAAAGTCACCTCAACCGAAGATGGCAGCCCATTGCCAGGCGTAAACGTAATCCTGAAGGGAACCACCTCGGGAACATCAACAGACGCAGACGGAAATTTTTCAGTAGCTGTACCTTCATCCGGTGGCGCCCTGATCTTTTCGTTTATCGGTCTGGAATCAAAAGAAGTTGAGATCGGTGAACGCACTGTCGTTAACGTAAGCCTGTCACTCGACATCACTCAGTTAAGTGAAGTGGTTGTGGTTGGTTACGGTACCCAGTCTAAAAGGGACGTGTCTGGCTCAATTTCCTCAATCTCCGGAAAAGAGATTGCCACGGCTCCGGTTCAGAGCTTTGACCAGGCCCTTCAAGGACGCGCAGCAGGTGTTAACATCACCACACCAAACGGTGTTCTAAACAACCCGCCTGTGATCCGTATCCGCGGTGTGAACTCAATCACACTGAGCTCGTTTCCTCTTGTCGTTATTGACGGAGTCCCAACCTACTCAGGTGACGTGTCAACCAACTCGGCAGCGTATAACCCGCTTGCCAACGTTAACCCAGCCGACATCGAAAGTATTGAAGTTCTTAAGGATGCTTCCGCTACCGCGATCTACGGTTCGCGCGCAAGTGCAGGTGTGATCCTCATCACAACCAAGCGCGGAACAAGCAAAGGAAAAGCACGCATCTCGATCGATTCATGGGTTGCGGCATCAAAGCCATTCAGACTGTTTGACCTCCTCAATGCTGAAGAATACATGATGATTAAGAACGAGGCGATGACCAACAACGGCCAGACCCCTGGATTCAATCCATCATACGATGCCAACGGAAATCTCATTGACACTGACTGGTATGACGAAGTATACCGCACAGGTTTGTCACACTCTAACAGCCTTAATTTCTCAGGTGGATCGGAATCTACAACCTACTACCTGTCCGTAGGTCATACAGGTCAGGAAGGTATGTTGAAGCAAAACAGCTTCGATCGTACAAACGTGCGCCTCAACCTTGATCACAAACTGTCTACAAAACTGTCTACTGGTGTGAACATGGCTTACTCAAATAGTGTAAGCAAAGCACCGAATAGCGGATCTCTTCCTGGACAAGCTTTCAACACAGGTGGCTTGGGTCGCTTGCCATTGATTACAGCTCCAAACGTTGGCCCGTACCTACCGGACGGAAGTTATAACGTGGCCGGTGCCAACATCGGTTTGATGGCTAACACGCAGCAGTCAGGTTTCTATAACCCTGTTCTCATCCTTGACAAGGATCGTTTCAAATCAATTGGAAGTGAAATCCAGGGTAGCCTTTACCTGAACCTTGAAGTGATCAAAGGACTGAACCTGAGAACCACTTTTGGTATTGACCGCCTTTCAATTGAAGACAACGGTTACCAGAACCCACTCAACGGTGATGGATTTACTTCAGTTGGTGTTGCAACGAACACGTATCGCACGAACAGCCGTTGGAACTGGCAGAACGTTGCACAGTATGATTTCAAAGCTGGCGAAAAGAACTCATTCTCAGTTCTTTTGGGTGGTGAACAACAATACACGGAAGTCAGCAGATGGGGCGCACAACGTACCACTGCAGCCGATCCATTCTTTACTTCATACCAGGGTAACTTCACCAACATCACTGCGGTGAACAACATCCAGACTGAAAACTATCTTCTCTCTTATTTCGGTCGCGTGAACTATGACTTTGCGAAAAAATATTTCGTAACATTCAACTTCAGAAGAGACGGCTACTCTGCCTTCGCCAGCGGAAAGAAGTATGGTAACTTCTGGGGAACTTCACTGGGATATACTATCTCAGAAGAAGAATTCTGGAAAAACTCCAGCCTTTCAAACACCATCAACTTTATCAAGCTGAAGGCTAGCTACGGTGAAGTGGGTAACAACCAGGGCATAAATGATTTCGTGTCGCTGCAATCCTATAACTCTGGTTTGTATGGCACAGAGGCAACCATCGCCTTCTCTCAGGCGGGTAACTCGAACATTTCGTGGGAAACCAGCAAGAAGACCGATATCGGGATCAATCTTGGATTCCTCCAGGATCGCATCCAGGTTGAAGCCGTGTACTACAAGAACAACGTTGACGGTCTGATCCTCGAGGTACCACAGGCGCCTTCAAAAGGTATTCCTTCTAACGTGATCGCGGCTAACATAGGCTCAATGGAAAATAGCGGACTTGAATTCAGCGTGAAGACCACTGCAGTTCACACTCCGAACTTTACATGGGAGATCAACGCGAACCTGACAACACTGAAGAACGAAGTTACCTCCCTTGCGTTTGACGGGCAGGTCATCCGTACAGCCACATCTGGCCTCGAGACATCCAACATCACCAGAGTTGGTGAATCAATCGGGGTGTTGAACGTGGTTGAAACTGTCGGAATTAATCCCGAGAACGGACGCAGAATGTTCAGAAAAGCAGATGGTACGATCGTTCAGTACGATCACTCAAACCCTACTCCTGGAAACCGCTGGACTGTGGTTGAAACGGGTGCCGTGACAACTGCACCAAATACAACTGCTGATGGAAAGGTGTTTGGTCCAACTCTTCCAACCTGGTATGGCGGATTTGACAATACATTCAAGTATAAGAATTTTGATCTTGGTGTATTCATCCAGTTCTCAGGTGGAAACTACCTTTACAACGGAACACAAGCTGGATTGCGCGACATGCGTTTCTGGAACAACCACACAGACGTTCTTGACCGCTGGACGCCAGAAAATCCAAGTGGAACAATTCCTCGCGTGGTATACACCGATAACGTTTCGAACGGATCATCTTTCCCGATCTCTGAAAACGTAGAAAAAGGTGATTTCGCTCGTCTGCGGAACGTGTCACTCGGATACACAATCCCAGGCTCTGTGCTTGAAAAAGTTAAGATCTCAAGCGCAAGACTGTATGTTCAAGTGCAGAATGCAGCTTTGTTGACAAACTATACAGGTATCGATCCGGAGATTTCTACCAATGGTAACACTAACCTCGCACCGGGTGTTGATCGTAACTCAGTTGGTCAGCAGAGAACTTTCTCTTTCGGTATTAACCTTGGACTGTAAGATTTAATTGAGACTTTCTTATGAAAAAATATATTAGAAAAATAACAACGGCTCCATTTGTACTCGGACTTATGGTGTGCCTCTTTTCTTGCCAGACCGATCTGCTGGAGCCTACTCCAAAGACGACTTATTCTGACAAGGTAGTGTTCGATTCTCCGTCACGCGTTCTTCAGCAGGTGAACGGATTGTACAAAGCCGTGAAAAGCGGTCAGTTCCTCGGTGGCAGATATTTCGTTTACAACGATATCCGTGGCGAGGAATTTATCAACCGACTCACTAACGGTGTTACAGGTTTGGAAACCTGGAACTTCTCAGGTACCGAATCAAACAACGAAGTGAACAACCTCTGGAATGCTGCATATGCCGCCATCAACCAGATCAACGTGTTCCTTGAAGGTATGGAAGCCAACGCAGGAAAATTTGCTCCTCCTACATTCCCGGCCGATTTCGCTACAACTGCTGAGCAGTATAAGGCTGAAGCTCGGTTCCTTCGTGGTCTCGCGTACTTCTACCTGCAACAGCTGTATGCTCGTCCATACCAGGATGGCAACGGAAGTAAGCCAGGTCTACCATTACGCCTGACCGCGCAGAAGGATGCAACCAATAACGACCTTGCAAGAAGCACGACAGCCGAAGTGTATGCTCAGATCCTGGCTGACCTGAACTTCGCTGAGCAGAACCTTCCGGCAAACTACTCAACAGACTTGTTGAACACGACTCGCGCACACAGAAACACAGCAATTGCCATTAAGACAAGAGTGTATCTCGTTATGGGTCAGTATGCCGATGTGATCACAGAAGCAAACAAGATTGTCACTGCGACTGCGCCTTTCACAGCACCAAGCGGTGTTGCTCATGCGCTGCAGGCAAGCTTCTCATCAGTTTTCTCGGGTGCACAAACAACGAAGGAAAGCATCTTGTCGATGCCTTTCTCGACCAACGATGCGCCTGGAACACAGAACCAGTTAGGTTACTATTACCTTCCATCATCCGGTGGTGGAAACGGTGAGTACTATTTGAATTCAGGTGCTACAGGAATCCTGAATAATACAAGCTGGAAAACTGGCGACTCCCGCAAAGCAATGACGGTGGTGGCATCTGGCCAAACCTATCTGACAAAGTTCTCCGGCCCTTCTCCTTATACAGACAAGGTTCCGGTGATGCGTTATTCTGAAGTGCTCCTTAACCTCGCAGAAGCACGTGCTCGTGTGAATGGTCTTGACCCTCAAGCAATCGCTCTCGTGAATGCGGTGAGAAGAAGATCAGATAACACCACAACGATTGCTCCAGCCACAGCTGCGGAACTGATCAACGCAATTCTTTTGGAAAGAAGAATTGAGTTCCTTGGCGAAGGATTGCGTTCAATTGACCTGTTGAGACTGCAGCAGACTATTCCTGCAAAAGGAACGGTTGGTGCAGTGGCTCCATCCGATATCAAGTATATCTGGCCAATTCCATCGGGCGAGCTTAACGCTAACCTCCTGATGACCAGAAATGAGTAATTGCCGATAAGCCTTATTAATCAAGAAACCCCAGGACCCGCGTCTTGGGGTTTTTCTTTTTTCGCGTCATCTTTGCGCCATGCAATTGAAAAACGATCTCCTCCTACGGGCTGCAAAAGGCGAAAAAGTTGAAAGAACCCCGGTTTGGCTCATGCGCCAGGCGGGTAGGATACTGCCGGAATATAGAAAAGTAAGGGCTTCCGCAGGCGACTTCAAGACATTGGTGAAAACCCCTGAGCTAGCGACTGAAGTCACAATCCAGCCGGTTGATATTTTGGGTGTCGATGCTGCCATAATTTTTTCAGACATCCTTGTCATACCCGAAGCGATGGGACTGAATTATGAGATGGAGGAACGCAAGGGTCCGGTTTTCCCCCAGAAGATTTCATCGAAAGCCGATTTAAAACTGCTTCACGTATCACAGGCCGAGGAACTTCAATATGTGCTTGACGCGATCGCACTCACAAAAAAAGAACTTAACGGACGTGTACCGCTCATCGGTTTTGCCGGAGCGCCCTGGACAATCTTTTCCTACATGATTGAAGGAAAAGGAAGCAAGACCTTCAGCGATGCCAAGAAAATGCTCTACACGCAACCGGAGTTTTCGCATCAGCTTCTGCAGATGATCACAGACAGCACGATCAATTACTTAAAGGGTCAGATAAAGGCAGGTGCAGACATCATCCAGATTTTTGACTCGTGGGCCGGCATTCTTGGGCCACAGCAATACCGCGAGTTTTCGCTAAACTATATTTCACAGATCTGCGATGCGATTAAGGACGTGCCCAAGACCGTTTTTGCCAAAGGCGCATTCTTTGCCCGCGCAGAAATGAATTCAATTTCATGTAACGTGGTTGGCCTTGACTGGAACATGGACATAGCGGAATCAAGAACGCTTGTGCCAGCGAAAACACTGCAAGGGAATCTTGATCCGTGTGCACTGTATGGCTCACTCGACCAGGTCAAAAAAGAGACCATTGCCATGCTGACAGCCTTTGGTCCACACAAACATATTGCCAATCTCGGCCACGGTTTGTATCCGGACACCGAGGTGGACAAAGTAAAATGCTTTATTGATACCATTAAGGAGTACCGACACGCATGATGGCGCGATGGCTACTTTTCATTTGTATTCAGTTGCCAGCGTTCACGCACGCGCAAGAAACATTGAAACCAAAAGCGATCAGTAAACTTCTGCCCGCAAGAATTCCCGGGTACGCACTTAAGGGCGAATCCAGGAGTAGCATCCTCACCATTGGCTCATTGCGCTACTCGTTGTGTGAACGAAGTTTTGTGAACCGTGACCGCACCATCAAAATTCTTTTGTTCGACTACGCGGAAGCTCCCATAATGTTAAATCAGTCGATCAGCAAATGGAACCAGATGCCATTGATTGAAACAGATTCGATCACATTCGCCACACGTGAAACTGAGTATGGTGATGTGTGGGAGTCCTCACATCCGCGCTCGCACCGCGCGCAGTTATTGCTCAGTGTAAACAAGCGTTTCTTCCTCACCCTGGAAGCCACTCACGTGTCGATCGAGGACCTGACAGCGTTCGCTGAGAAAAATATCGACTTGTCGAAATTTCCAAGGTGAATCACTTGCAGCGAGGAATTTGACTCACATTGAAATTTTTTTTTCAATAACTACCACCAAATTTCTCAGGTACCTTCATCTTCTTCAACGTCAATTTTTAGGCTTTCGAACACGCCTCCGAAAAATGGAGGATTTCCTTTAACATTCATTTGCGCTAAGCTTGAGGTTTATTTTTCTAACTAAACCTTAACCTATGAAGAAGTTTCTACTAACGTGTTTCGCGTTGGGAATCGCATTGTGCGCCTATGCGCAGGAGCGAACCGTGACAGGAAGAGTCACCTCAAGGGAGGACGGCAATCCATTACCCGGTGTAAACGTCATCCTGAAGGGAACAACCTCAGGGACCGCGACAGACGGGGACGGAAAATATTCGTTAAGCGTCCCTGCTGATGGTGGCGTCCTCATATTCTCATTTATCGGTCTCGAGTCCAAAGAGATGCAGATTGGCCAAAACACCACACTTGACGTGTCGCTTGCTTTGGATGTAACTCAGCTTTCTGAAGTTGTAGTTACAGCGCTCGGAATCGAATCGAATAAACGCGCGCTGGGCACCTCTGTTGCACAAGTAGGCTACGACAAGATTGCCGACACTCGGCAGACAAACATTGTCAATTCGCTTACCGCCAAAGTTGCGGGTGTGAGGATTCAAAGCTCGAATGGAATGGTTGGCTCATCATCATCGATATTCATTCGGGGAATGACCAGCTTCACGCAGAGCAACCAACCGTTGTTTGTCGTTGATGGAATTCCTATTGACAACGGTGGAGGGACAAATTCACTCCAGACGGGTGTAACAAATTCAAATCGTGCCATTGACCTGAATCCAGATGACATAGAGTCAATGTCTGTTCTCAAAGGACCTGCAGCTGCCGTGCTGTACGGATCACGTGCAGTGGCCGGAGCTATTATTATCACCACAAAGAAAGGAGCGAACAAAGAGAAGAATACGATCAGCGTTACGTCAAATTACAACATCGTTGAAGTAAACAGGTTGCCGAAGTATCAAAACACTTTTGGGCAAGGAGTTAATGGATTGTATGACCCGCTTGCTTTCGATTCGTGGGGACCCAGGATAGAAGGACAGACAGTTAAAAATTATTTGGGTCAGGACGAGATTCTCACCGCTTACCCAAGCAATGTTCAAGACCTGTTTAAGCAAGGTAGCAATTTTCAGAATTCTATAAATTTCAAAGGGGGCACTGAGAAGAGTAATTACATCTTCTCGTATTCAAATTTGAGGGAGGATGGAATTTTGAAGAACAATAACTTGAACCGTCATACTTTTAAAGTGAGTGCGAATACACAACTCACAAAAAAATTGCATGCAGGCGCTTCAGCCACTTACTTCAATACGAGGTCGCAGCGGACGCCTATTGGTAATCAGCAAGCTAACCCATTGTTCAGAGGTTATTTCTTACCGCGTACGTATCATTTGGATAATTATGCCTACCAACTTCCGAGCGGGAAGCAATCTTATTTTGATACTTCTACAGATAACCCATTGTGGTCAATTGATAACAATACGTACCATGACCGCGTAGACCGAATTCTCGCAAACTTTGATATTGGATATGACTTCACGGATTGGTTAAACCTCACGTATAAACTTGGAACGGACGCGTACCTTCAGAATATTAAAGCAGTGGATGGTGTTGGTGGTGTTGGAAGTGCCTATACCGCTTCTGCTGGAACTGGTGGTACACAAGATGAAAATTATTATGTTCAGCAAACCAGTTCTTATTTGAACCTGACTGCGAACAAAACGTTTGGAGACTTTACTACATCCGTGCTTTTTGGAAATGAAATAAACCAGAGCTATTCCCGTGACCAAGGTGTCGTTGCCGTAGGGGCATCCGTAAATGGATTTCAACAAGTCACAAGCTATACAACCTATACACCCTTTAATACCCTCAACAAACGGAGACTAATAGGCGTGTATGGTCAGGCTACTTTCGGCTACAAGAATTTTGCATTCATTACTGTAACTGGCAGAAACGACTGGTCTTCAACTTTCGCAAAAGGCAAGAATTCATTCTTTTATCCTTCCGTAAACGGTAGCTTTATTTTCTCTGATGCCGTGCCATCCTTAAAGAGCAACAATGTATTCAGCCTTGGCAAGTTGCGGGCGAGCGTTGCAAAAGTCGGTCGGGAAGCACCGACCTACTCAACAGATACCTACTTCGGAAAATCAAACCCAAGCAATGGCTTTGGTCCCAACTTGTTGTTCCCGTTCAGGGGTCAACAAGCATATACGCTTAGCAACACCGCAGGCAATCCAAATTTGACACCCGAATTCACCACATCATCGGAAGTGGGCGTTGAACTTGGATTTTTTCAAAACCGGGTGTCCGTAGACGCAGCATATTTTAACACGCATACAACCGAAATCATTCTCTCTGCACCGACATCGGTTGCGTCTGGCTTTAGCACGCAGACACGAAACGCGGGTGAATTGAAAACGAATGGGTACGAGCTGACCTTGGGACTTACTCCTGTGAAGTCAAATAATTTTTCATGGGAAGTGAGTGCAAACTGGGCCCGCATTCGCAACAATGTCATTAAGATCGACCCGCTTGTTAACTCCATTTTTCTCGGAGGTTTTACAACACCTCAGACCCAGTTGCAGGCAGGGCAGCCATACGGTGTAATCGTGGGTAATGGATTTAATCGCGATGAGGCAGGGAATTTGTTGATCACCTCGGTTGGCGCAGGTGCAGGTCAGCCGACCACAAACACCGCACTTATTAAAGTGATTGGCAATCCTAACCCTGATTGGACCGGTGGCATCACCAACACGTTTTCATACAAGGGCGTTTCGCTCGCGTTTCTGCTAGACCTGCGCAAGGGAGGTGACGTGATCTCGAGAAACATCCGGGACCTTCGCTTCCGCGGTGTTGCTGTCGAAACGGAAGACCGCGAGAAGTCGTATGTCGTAGAAGGCGTCTTGCGCGACCCTGTGAATAACCCCGATGGATCTGCGCGGCCACTGTTGGACGGTGAAGGAAACCCGGTGCCTAATACAATCGCGTTGACCGCCCAGCAATATTGGACTAGCCTCTACAGCACACAGGGCGAAGCCATTGTGTTCGATGCGTCATGGCTGCGTTTGCGAGAAGTATCGCTTTCTTATTCACTCCCAAAAGGATTGCTGAGCAAGACTCCTTTTGGATCCGCTCAACTCGTTTTGACCGGTAGAAATCTTTTCCTCTACGCACCAAACTATCCGCACCTCGATCCTGAGGTAAATACACAGGGCGTGAACAACTCGCAAGGTTTTGAATTCAATACCCTGCCTCAGACAAAAACCTACGGTGTGTTGCTACGATTAACCTTATAAATTTTAGTGCAATGAAAACAATATTTAAATACGCGAGCGCGATTTTGGCGGTCGTTCTTTGTGGAGCCTGTGATGATTTTCTCGATGTGAATACCGACCCCACGCGATTGAAAGATGCGCAACTCACCCAGGTCATTTCGGCAGCTGAAAGCAATCTGGCCTTTAGCATGGGTAGCGACTTATTTTTGTACTCCTCAATCTTCTCTCAACAGGCCGCTGGGCAAGGGGTGTCGGCTGCGCAAACCCGCGAATACGATAAGTACATCCTTACGAACACAGATGTCAATAATGCGTTCTCAAGTTTTTACGCGACTACCCTTGCCGATTTGAATTATGCAAAAGGTATTGCAATCGCGCAGGGCAACCCACAACATGCAGGCATCGCAAAAATCATGGAAGCATTCGCCTACAGTATTATAGTCGATGCGTGGGGGAGCGTTCCTTATAGAGACGCTATGCAAGGTGTGGCCAACGTGCAGCCTTCATACAACGATAGTAAGGAGATCTACGATTCGCTTTTCATCACACTTGATGAAGGCATTGCGCACTTGAGTGAGTCGAATGTGCTCGCTGTGGGCGCAGAAGATCTCATTTATGCAGGTGACCTTGAAAAATGGAAACGATTCGCCAACACATTAAAGTTAAGGCTCGCGCTTCATTATGCTAAAGACGATAACGGAGCAATGTTGATGCAGGTGGTTAACGCGGGTGGCCCCTTTATGAGTAGCAACGCTGATAATTTTCAGATGATTTTTGAAAATGTTACAAACCGTCAAAATCCGATCCATCAGTTTGAATTGTCGCGCGCAGATTATTACGCTGCGTCAGATTTTATGATCAACCTGATGAAAAGTAAGAGTGATCCAAGGCTCACAACTTACTTCACTTCATTTCCGTATGCTGCGAATCCCGCGCTGACTGCTTTTAAGGGCACAGTCCCGGGCGATGTAACCACGGTACCTTATTCGCGGATCGGTACCTACCTGAGGGGAGCTGTTGTATCTGATAATAATGCCCGTACGGCAAGCGGAGGTTTACAGGCCACTTCGCTAACCTACACCGGAGCAGCTCCTCTCCGAATGCTGACATTCGCGGAATACAATTTCATTCGTGCGGAAGCTGCTTTAGTCTATAATATTGGATCGCCAGCAGACGCGGCAACCTTCTTTAAAGCAGGTGTAGATGCTTCATTAGCAAATGCGGCCATCACGGGCTCAAATGCAACATCGTATTCTTCGGCTGCAACTTCCGGTGCATTGACCCTTCAAAAGATTATTGAAGAAAAGTACGTTGCCAATCTAGGTGTCGCGATGGAGCCATGGAGCGACTGGAGACGCACAGGTTTCCCTGTTCTAACTGCTTCTCCCAGTGCGGTGGTCAACGGAAACACCACAATTCCACGAATACTCGTGTATCCTTTAAGCGAGCAGCAAACAAATCTGGACAATGTGCCGGAGCGTGCGTCAATTGCTGTGAAGGGTGTTTTTTGGGATAAATAATAAATGAGCGAAAATGAAAACCAACATATTTTTATACTACACTTTAATCCTGGCCACTGCATTTGCATTTGGCGGCTGTATGGAAGAAGAGGAAAAGTATGCTCCGCAAGTGGAAGCTCCCGGAAGTATACTTATAGCTATTCCCGAAAACGCATTGCCAGCTCCCCCGGCTGGTCAGCCGCAAATTCTGCAACCAGACATAAACGTGGTGAGTGGTAGATTTGCCACTACCGATAATCTGACCATGAGCATTACACTACCGGAAGGATTCAGCGAGCTCACAATTAGCACGGTTGTCACAGCAACCGGTGTAAGAGAGCAAAAAGCTTCATTCACGGGTGTAACGGGTCCGCTCGACTGGGTTTATCCAATAAACACGTTGAACGTTAACAACGCTGCGCCTGCTGCGGGTACTTCGGTCGTTTTGCAATTGACAGCAACAAACGATGACGGCTCACTGTCAACAAGTAAAATGTTTTCAGTCAGCGTTCTTGACCCATTGACCCTGGCCACTACGAATGCGACCACCGCTTTTGCTGACTCAACAGTAGTATTAACGTATACAGTGCCAGCATCCACCACTCTAGCTAATGTAACGAAGGTTGATCTGCTGGCTAAGCGCGGAGTAAAGGGTACAGAATCTTTAGTGAAAACCAACCTATACGGAGATGTCAGAGCTGTTACCGACAAGTTCACTTATACGATGGGTGCTGAAAACGCGTCCGGAGCTTTGGATACCATTTTCTATAGAATCCGGGCGACTTACGCTACTGGCCGGACTGCCATAAAAACGGCAAACGTCAGGTTCGCAAATGTTCCATTGAGTGTCACTACAACGGGGCTTACAGTTTATAATTCGGCAGTGACAGGCACAAATTCTGCCCGCGTAGGTTATGACTTCGGAAAGCTTGCGTATGTTGCTGCCGCGGGTACCGAGATCTCGAAAGACATCAAATTGCAAGTGTCTAGCCTCGATGTCGGAGTGACTGCAGGCACAGGTAACACCACTAAATTTTTGAAGGTTCCTGCTGCTGAGTACACCGCACCAACATTTCAATCGTTGCGAAAGTTATTCACCGCCACGGGAGCCGCACCTGTAACATCCGTGACGAATGTTTTTATTGGTGACGTATTTGCTGTCGAGATCGATGGTGGTACGAAAAGCGCAAAGTATGGAATCTTCAGGGTTACCGGTGTCACGCTGACACCCGCGGCTGACAACTCAGATTTTATAACCATCGATGTTAAGACGAAATAGCCGCCAAAACACTATTTATGAAAAAAAGCCGTCTCTGAGACGGCTTTTTTTCGTTATGCATCACTCATTCCTCAACGCCTTAACCGGATCCATGACCGCAGCTTTGATGGATTGGTAGCTCACCGTCAACCACGCGATAGCCAGGGCATTTACTCCGGCAAGAAGAAAGACACCAACACCAACTTCGATGCGGTACGCGAAATTCTGGAGCCATGAATTCATCAAATACCAACCGAGCGGCACAGCAATGACAAAGGCAATGATGATCAACCTGGTGAAATCCTTTGAAAGCAAAAACACAACGCCCTGCACCGATGCACCCAGCACTTTGCGGACCCCGATCTCTTTTGTTCGTAAGCTTGACGTGTATGCAGCAAGTCCAAATAACCCAACACAGGCGATGATGATGGCAAGACCCGAGAAAATCTTAAAAACATCTCCGGCCTGCTTTTCACTCTGGTATTGCTGGCCAATATTCTCATCGAGGAAAAAATACTTGAATGGTTGAGGTGAGAATTTTTTCCACTTTCCTTCCAACAGAGAAAGGGTTTTGGCATAGTTGTCAGATTTAACCCGCACGTACGCATATACCGCACCACCGCCAAAGCTTTCGTTGCTTCGAATAGTCAAAGGCGTGATATTGTCGCGAAGCGTTTGAAAATTGAAATCTTTCACAACCCCGATGATAGTATACTCAACTACGCGCTCACCTTGACGTTGAATCAACTTTTTTCCGATCGGGTCCGTAATTTCAAAAACACGGACAGCAGTTTCGTTCAGCATCAGCGAGAGCGAGTCATTTGTTTCTTTTGAAAATGTAGTTCCACTCACCATTTCAAATCCAATCATGGGAGCGAAATCGTCATCGATGGTCATTGTTTTGGATGTGTGAATTTCGGAATTACCTTCTGCTGTCCACGTCTCTCCAAAGTAATCACCCGTTCTTCCGCCCCCGAGAAGTGCAAACGACCCTGCCGTGTTTTCAACTTCCGGAATCTCTTTCAATTCTTCCATGAACGCTTGCCTGTTGTTTTGCAACGTAAATACGCGGTCAATAATGATCACTTGTTCTTTATCATATCCCAATGATTTCTCCTCCATAAATTTCATTTGGCGGCCTACCGTAATTGTCCCAACGATGAGGATGATGGAAACGGTAAATTGAAACACAACAAGCGAATTTCGAAGAAGGGTGTTTTGCTGGCTGGCAGAAAAGTTTCCCTTCAAAACTGTAACCGGATTAAAAGCAGACAGGACAAAGGCAGGATAAATTCCTGCAAGCACGCCAACAAAAATCGTAACGAATACCAGGCCGGCAACAATCAACGGATCGAACCCGATGGTAAGGTGCTTGCCGGTGAGTGAGTTGAAAGAAGGCAGGGCCATATAAATGATCAGCACCGCGAGGGCTGTCGAAAGTATGGACAATAGAATTGACTCAAGCAGGAACTGATTTACCAGCTGGCCCTTCTTTGAGCCGAGTGACTTGCGCACGCCCACTTCTCTCGCTCTCCCCGCAGAACGTGCCGTGGCGAGGTTCATAAAGTTGATGCACGCGATAATCAGGACGAGCGCGGCAATACACGTGAGAAAGTACACGTAGTTGAGGTTCCCTCCGGGCTTAATCTTTGCTTCGATGTGAATCGGGTCCAGATGAATATCTTTCAGAGGCTGCAGAAAGTAGCGATAGCCATTTCCTTCTTTTTTATAATCCGCCCACGACTTGCCAAGGTTGCGCTCGATCTGTGCCGCAGCATAAGTATCCACCATCTTCGGGAACTTCGCTTCAAGCGCGGCAGGCTCCGTTTCCGGTTTAAGGAGTAAATAGGTGTGTGCATTAAACCCTGTAAAATTTTCACCTAATCCGAAAAGCCGTTCGTTCCAGCTTGCGAGAAAATCGAACTTCAGGTGCGAGTTTTCAGGGATGTCCTGGCAGACTGCACTCACTGTAAAATCGTTGTTAAAGATGCGCAGTACTTTCCCGAGTGGATCTGCCGCACCAAAATATTTTGCTGCGGTGGACTCTGTTAGAACAATGTCAGTGTTCTTATTAAAGGGCTTTTCGGCACTGCCTTTTATGATCTTGTAATCGAAAACAGAAAAGAAATTGGAGTCGGCAGCGCAAACGAAATTCTCTTCAAACACTTTTTCTTCACCCTTGTCATCCTTGTAGCTCACTCCGTTGTTGTTGAACGGTCCACCGAATTTCACCACCTGTTCTACCTCAGCAAAATCACTTTGAATAACGTCACCATACGAATGTGGAATCACTGCGTACAGCGTTGAGTGTGTTGGATATTTTCGTTCAAGTGCGATCTTGTAAATGCGCTCATGCTTCGAATGAAACTTGTCGTATGAAAACTCATTGGCCACATACATTACAATCATCAGGCAACTGGCGATTCCGGTCGCCAGGCCAAGGATATTGATTACCGTGTAAATCCGTTGCCGCAGCAGGTTGCGGAAGGCGATGATGATGTAATTTTTCAGCATGGTAGATCAGGTATGGTGATATCCTAATTTACCAAAAAATGCAGATCAAAATAAGGAGATATTACGGAAAGCGCGTACCTCGTGACTAAAGGCCAGTTACAAGACCCCAAGGCGCATCGGACGTCAACATTTTTTCACCGCGATGATGCAATGTTACGCGATGAAATGCACAAGGGGCGTGTTAGTTTTTCAACATCTGAAGGAGTGTAGTCAATCTGCTTTTCAGATTTCTGCGGTCCACGATGAAATCGAGGAAGCCGTGCTCTAACACAAACTCCGCGCTCTGGAAACCTTTCGGAAGATCTTTTCCAATGGTTTCGCGGATAACGCGTGGTCCCGCAAATCCAATCAGTGAATTCGGCTCTGCGATATTGAAGTCGCCAAGCATGGCATACGATGCAGTAACTCCACCCGTGGTCGGGTCAGTCAGCAATGAGATATAAGGAATTTTTGCCTGGTCAAGCAAGGCAATTTTGGCTGAGGTTTTCGCCATTTGCATCAGCGACAATCCCGCCTCCATCATCCGTGCTCCACCCGAGCGTGAGATCATGAGAAAAGGAATTTTGTTCTTCAGGCTGTGATCCATGGCGCGGGCAATTTTCTCTCCCACCACAGACCCCATGGAACCGCCAATAAAACTGAAGTCCATGCAGGCTACAGTAATATCGAGTCCGTTCATCTTACCATACGCAGTGCGCACAGCGTCCTTCAACTCTGTTTTGGCTTGCGTCTCTTTGATCCGCTTTGGATAAGGTTTTGTGTCTTTAAACTTCAGCGGATCTGCTGACTCCATGTTCGGGTCGAGCTCCGTGAACTTGTTATTGTCGAACAGCACTTCAAAATATTCTGCAGATCCAATCCGAACGTGATATTCTTCTTCCGGAACAACATAGGCGTTGTTTTTTAGCTCACGTGTATGAACAATTTTTCCGGCAGGGGACTTGAACCACAATCCATCAGGTACCTCACGTTTTGCTTCTGTAGGAGTAAGGATACCTTTATCACTGCGTTTGAACCAAGACATAAGAAAACTAAAATTTTAGATTTTAAATTTGAGATTTTAGATTTAACGCCCGATGACTATCGGGCAGCACGTCATCAACTTCACTAAATCACAAATGTCAACTTCATAAAAAACATGAATGGTTTCCGATTTCATCATTTGAGGAAATCAGAAACCATAACGAATACAATTAAGCAACGTCAACCGATTTGTCGAGGTATACGTCCTGGATTGCGTTCAGGATTTCTATACCTTCTTTCATCGGACGCTGGAAGGATTTTCTTCCGGAGATCAACCCCATACCACCAGCGCGCTTGTTGACAACCGCTGTGCGCACTGCATCGGCAAGATCGCTTGCACCTTTTGACTCACCACCGGAGCTGATCAAACCTGCACGACCCATGTAGCAATTCACTACCTGGTAGCGGCAAAGATCGATTGGATGGTCTGAGCTTAAGTCCGTATAGATTTTTTCGTCAAGTTTTCCGTAGCTGCTGCCACCGGTGTTCAACGCTTTATAACCTCCGTTAACCTCCGGAAGTTTTTGCTTAATGATATCGGCCTGAATGGTGACACCAAGGTGGTTGGCCTGGCCAGTCAAATCAGCCGAAACGTGGTAATCTTTTCCGTCTTTCTTGAACGCGCTGTTGCGGATGTAGCACCAGAGAATAGTTGCCATACCTAACTCACGGGCACGCTCAAAGGCTTCCGCAACTTCCTGGATCTGACGTGTAGACTGATCAGAACCGAAATAGATTGTTGCACCAACGGCAACAGCACCAAGGTTCCATGCATCTTCAACAGAGCCAAACATGATCTGGTCAGCTTTGTTCGGGTAAGTGAGCAGTTCGTTATGGTTGATCTTTACGATGAAAGGGATTTTGTGAGCATACTTCCTCGACATCAAGGCAAGGCCGCCATAGGTTGTGGCTACCGCGTTGCAACCGCCTTCGATCGCAAGCTTGCAAATGTTTTCCGGGTCGAAATAGATCGGGTTTTTCGCAAAGGAAGCACCCGCGCTGTGTTCGATACCTTGATCGATCGGAAGAATCGACAGATAACCAGTGTTTGCCAGGCGACCATTTCCAAACAACGTCTGGAGGGAGCGAAGCGTTGGCGCATTGCGGTTTGAGGAAGCAAAAATTCTATCTACGAAGTCCGGACCCGGCAGGTGAAGCTGGTCTTTTGACACGGTTTTACTTTGATGTTTTAGCAGGAATTCTGCGTCTTTGCCAAGGAGATCTGCGATGTTTCTTCCCATAGGATTTTTATTGCGTTGGTTTTAAGGAGGTGACAAAGTTATCAATTATTTAATAGTAAGCTAACGGATCAAAAAATGGGTTTTTGGCTAAAATTTCAAACGTTTTAGCGGCTTTATTAGGGGTCTTTAAAAGGAAAAAGCCATTCCGTTTTCCAGAATGGCTTTCCCAATATTGCCGGTTAAGCTTATACTTTTTCTTTGATACGTGCAGATTTGCCCTGACGTCCCTTCATGTAGTAAAGCTTTGCTCTTCTTACTTTACCTTCTTTAATGATTTCGATCTTATCGATGGACGGAGAAACGAAAGGGAAGATACGCTCTACGCCAACACCGTTGGAAACTTTACGAACTGTGAACGTTTCACCGTTGCCTTCTCCTCTGCGCTGAATTACAGTGCCCTGGAATTGCTGAACGCGTTCCTTATTTCCTTCTTTGATTTTTACGTGAACATTGATGGTATCACCAGGGTTGAAGCTTGGACGGGTTTCGCGAACCTTGTTGAACTCCTGCTCCACTAATTTGATTAAATCGGCCATAACTCGTATGCTTTTTGAAACGGACTGCAAATATAGGAAACGGGAACCAGTTGGCAATACCTGACTATAAATATTGTCTGCGATAGGCAACTCGATGTGTATAAAATCGTATATTTATGTGTATGAGGACAAACATTGATATAAAAGATACGCTCATGGAGGAGGCGATTCGTTTGAGCGAAAGCAAGACCAAAAAAGAAGCAGTCGAGCGCGCTTTAGAATTTTACATTCGAATGCTGAAACAAAGGCGACTTTTGGAATTACGTGGAAAGGTGACTTGGGAAGGGAACCTGGATGAGATGCGTTCCATGTAATGGAAAACGTATTAATAGATACATCAGTCTGGATCGAGTACTTCGCAAACAGACAACCTGAGCTGACCCAGAAAGTAGAGGAATTTATTTTCACCGCTGAAGTATGTACGTGTTATCCGGTTCTTCAGGAGGTTTTGCAGGGAATTCGTTTCGATGAACAACACGCGAAAACAAAGACGTATTTGCTTGACTTAAAACTGCTTCGGGAGGATCCGGTGCTGGTGTCGATCGAAGCAGCTGATCTCTATCGATTCCTGCGAAAAAAAGGAATAACAATTCGCTCATCGCAGGATTGTACGATAGCATGGTTTGCGATTAATTTCAATGCCAAGCTGGTTCACAATGACAGGGACTTCGACACGATTGCCCGATACACTAATCTCAAAATCGCCTAGTCAATAATGTTCGGCCTGCGCAATTTTGTGCGCTCAATTGATTTCTCCAATCTCCACTGTTCAATTTTCGCTTCGTGGCCTGACAACAAAACGTCAGGTACTTTCCACCCTTTGTATTCTGCCGGGCGCGTGTAAACCGGTGGCGCAATTAAATTATCCTGAAAGGAATCGCTAAGCGCTGAAGTCTCATCAGAAAGAACGCCTGGAATCAGACGGATCACGGCATCGGAAATAACCGCGGCTGCCAGCTCACCCCCTGACAATACATAATCGCCAATACTCATCTCTCGTGTTACCAGGTATTGGCGCACCCGCTCGTCAACTCCTTTATAATGCCCGCACAAGAGGATCAGATTTTTCTTCAGGCTTAACTGGTTTGCAATGGACTGTGTGAACAGCTCACCATCAGGGCTCATATAAATAATGTCATCATAATCGCGCTTGGATTTCAAACCGGAAATGCAGCGATCAATAGGTTCAATCATCATCACCATTCCCGCACCACCACCGTAAGCATAATCGTCAACGGACTTGTGGCCGTCAGTTGAGTACTCACGCAAGTCGATGATGTTTACTTCGGCAAGCCCCTTTTTCTGTGCACGTTTCATGATGGAGTCGTTGAACGGACTTTCGATGAGGCGCGGTAAGCATGTGATAATATCGATGTGCAT
>DASWTP010000248.1:0-3314 GCA_036402075.1 Chryseosolibacter sp.
GGGAGGAAGTCCTGGCATGAGACCAATTCCCATCCCGACCAGAACCAACAGGATCGGGTAAGGGATGCGAATGAGATCGGTGATTTGCGCCAGGGCCGTGACGACCGCCAATAAAATAATGACCGTAGCAATACTCTGCATGCGGTAAGAATTCGTTTAAACGTTTGGACTCTAAAAGCTAAACTTAGTGAGAAATTCTGAAAGGTCTTCCTTCAGGGACTTGTCATTTCGAATCATCAAGGTATCGGTAATAAGCGGGTTCACCTTAACATTCAATTCATGAAGTCGAAGATGTTGATTTATGAAAATGAATTCAAGTTCCGGAATCAGTTCCTTCAACACATCAAGGATATCGATCACCTTTAGATTTCGGTCTACCACATTATAGACATCGCTTGGAAGGTCAGCCGTCAAGAGATTCGACAAGGCTTTCGCAACCATGTCAATGTGAATAAAAGTTCGCGACTGTTTTCCGTCACCTTGAATGGTAACAAGCTTACTGAAGTTGGCTTCAAAAACAAATTTATTGATCACGGCATCGAAGCGCATGCTCTTGCTGTAGCCATAAACGTTCCCGCAGCGCATGATGTAGGTGTCGATTTTTTTGCTGCGGATCAGGCGCCTCACGTGTTCCTCACCACGTAGTTTTGACACCGCGTAAAAGGTCTGCGGATCGGGTGGCGTGTCTTCATGCGCGGGAATTTTTGACGATCCATAAACACCCGTACTGCTCGTATAGATAAATCGTTTTACGTTGCTCTCTTCAACCGCGTAGACCAGTTCAGCCGTGCCCCAGTGGTTCACCTGCTCGTAGGCATGCGACTCTGCATTGGCGAAGGGTGTAGTGACTTTAGCTGCCAGATGATACACAACGTCCACACCTTTCAATACTTTCTTCAAAGCGCGGGAATCGAGAAGCTCGCCTTTGATAAACGATATCTTCTTATGTTGCTGCAGCCGAAGACCGAGAAACATGTTGAAGTTGGGGCGACTCAGGTTATCGTAAACTATTACTTTATCAACATCGGGGCGTGCGATCAGCTGATTCACAAGCTCAGTGCCAATATACCCGGCACCTCCGGTAACGAGAACGTTCATGGGTTATTTATTGATAAGGTCTGTGTGCAGACCACATTCGACTTTGTTTAATCCAAACCAACGCGCTTCGCGTTCCTGCATTTCAGGGTCGAGTCTGCGCGTGCAAGGCTCGCATCCAATAGACACAAATCCTTTCTCTTCAAGGGGATGTTTTGGAAGATCGTATTCTTTCTGGTATTGCCAGATCATTTTGGCGTTCCAGTCGAGCATGGGATGGAATCTCGTGCAACCATGCTTTGCAGGCTGCTCAACTTTCATGGCGGCACGGGTTGCACTCTGGTCGGCCCTTACCCCATTGATCCAAACATCATGCGCCATTAGAATGGCATCCATGGGCTGCGTTTTATTCAGGTAACAGCAATGGTCCGGATCGGAAGTAAACAAAAGCTTTCCGTCAGGATCCCGTTGCATAAACTTCGGAACATCCGACTTCAAATCAACCGTATTCAACCCGAACCGGTCGGTGATATAGTCCCTGAACTGAACAGTCTCGGGAAAGTGAAAGCCCGTATTAATGAAATAAACCGGGATTTTTGGGTCAATCCGGCTTATCATGTGCAGCAACACCAGGCTATGGGACTGGAATGACGAAGTTGTGAACATCGTCCTACCCTCCTGTTTATAGCCCTCCAGCTTGGCCTTTATCTCGTTAAAATTCATCCGTTGGCGTCTTAGCTAAAAATTTAAATATCAGAAACTTACAAAAAACTTGTGAATAATCACTTCACGTAATATCTTCACAGGCTTAAACCTAACTTTTTTAACCTTGAGCTTAAAATACCGAGTACTTCTAGCTTTGCTGCTGACACTCCTCGTATTCTGTTCTACGACACTTTTTAGTCAGCCGCAGCACCAAACCCAAAATTCCGGTACACAAGTTAAGACGAATATCGCTAATTAAGTTCCCTGCGGACAGCAATTAGCACGTTTGTCGTAACGAAATGCAGCCGATGAAAAATTCAAACGATTGAGTTGAAAGAAATTTCAACTCATTTTTTTTATAGACACGAAGGCTCACCAAGGCAAAGGAGTACCAACCGTTTCTTTACAATCGCTACCGATAACCTAAATCAGGCTGTGTGCACAGCACATGGAGTAAACATTTTTGTCCATTGCTCAGCCTTGAACTCGTTGCGACCAAAAGGATGAAGGCAAAAAAACTTTCGTCCTTGAAAATATCGTGCAACCAAATTTTGCTTCTTCCGTACGGGGAAAAACTTTTCTAAATAATTTTTACAAATGGTGAAACCTTGATCAAATCACTGTTTTTGTGGTAACATTATTTCAACCGCTCCGTTAACGCATGAAGTTTACCAACTGCTACCCTCGAAGATGAAAATTCGTTTTAGTACGCTGACGGCTTCCTCCACATCAGCGTACATCAAGGAAGAGAAACTGTTTCACCAGACTATTCTTCGTTTAAGCCATGCTTCGCTCACAATACTTCTCACGCTGATTACTGCGGGAAACGTATTGGCACAAGCTGAGGAGGATGATTATGTACCGAGTCACCTCGGCCCGTTTGAGTTCCAGCAGCGCACGGACAATCCGTTGCGCGAACCATTCAACTTCAACTATCGCCCTGCCCCAACTGCGCTCGACATAGACAATGATGGCGACACCGATGTCGTTGTAGCCGACTACGATGGTGGAAATGGATTTCATCTTTTACGAAATGACGGGACACCAACGTCACCTGCATTCAACAGGGCCCAATACCTCGCAAACCCGTTTGGCTATATAGCATTTGATGATGGCGGTACTCTTACCTTCACTGACATTGACACCGATGGCGACCTCGACATGCTGTTCGGCACTATTGACGGAACTTTCCGCTTTTACAAGAGAACAAACCCTACCGGACTTGCCTGGACGATTCAGAATACAGCCTGGAACGCAATAACCAAAAGCGGAAATCCAATGTATGGGATCGACCTCGGTGACTTCACAAGCCCCGTGTTCAACGACATGGACAACGATGGTGACCTGGACCTTGTGATCGGCTCGTCATACCTGCCAGCAAACAAATCCATACATTATTATGTAAATGACGGTCAATTCAATTTCAACTCGTCAACACTGACAGGCATCAATCCCGCTGTGGCAGAAGCAACGCCAACATTTCTCGATGTCAATAATGATGGAGCTGAGGATATCATTGTGGGAGCTGCCGATGGAAAGCTTTACTACTTCAAACGCACCGGGCAGACAACTTT
>DASWTP010000249.1:0-15446 GCA_036402075.1 Chryseosolibacter sp.
GGCGCAGGCTGGAATCAGCGGTATGCGCGTGACAAAAAGAAAGAGGAATGGAATCGTAACGCAAGGATCTTTGGTCCGCGTGCTTACGTAGACTTTCGCATGTTCAAAGGCTTTATTGCGCATGTCGAAACGGAATATATGAACACCTTTGTTCCAACCGATCTAAAGAATCAGAGTTACGAAGTCGGAAACCGTGAATGGGTTTGGAGTCTGATGACTGGGATGAAGAAAGACTACAAGATCTATAAGAATCTGCGCGGCACCGTACTGATGCAATACAATCTATTCAATCCGAAATTCAAAGCACCCTACATCGATCGCCTGAACTCGCGGATCGGCTTCGAATATGTGTTAAAGAAGAACACGAAGAAAAAGAAACCTTCGAACACAACCGAATCAAATTGATTGACTTCTGCCCGCGGAACACGCGGCAAACGGCCAAAGTTCCACTGCGTGCTCTGATCCACTCTTTCCAACCGGGCAGCTTATGGCTCGTCATTTCAAGAGTTATTTGAGGGCGTTCTTACATTAGCCGGTCGTTCTTCTTATACGATAATTGATCATTGCTTCACGTTTGCGCTGGGTATTCCCGCTCTATTCTACGACCTAATACCCCTTCTTGCTTACATGCGAAATAATTAACACGCATTAACGAGACGTGTCAGCGGCAATACCAAAATATTTGCCCCCGTAAAATTATTGATACACTAACCCGATGAAATTAAAACAACAGATCACGCTCTTTGCGTTATTGGGCTTGCTCGTTCCTGCTGTACTGATCAGCTCATTTTCTATCTATAAGATCAAAAGCAGAGCAGAGGCGGACATCGCAGAATACGAACAAACAGAATATAACAAGCTCAAGCTTTACTTGAAGCATATTACCGATGTTGCTTACGGATTGATTGACACGCGCTATGACGAAGCACAACAACTTGCTTCTAAAGATACATCGGTTCACGTTGACGTCCTGATGGAACAAGCGCTTGCCGATCTTTCCAAAATTCGCTTTGACAGAGGCGAAGGCTACTACTGGGTTACCGACAACAAGCTTCCTTACCCGAAAATGATGATGCACGCGGAGAAGCCGAAGCTGAAAGGCCAGGTGCTGGATGATCCGAGCTTTAACGTGGAAAAGAAAAACCGAAGAAACATCTACCAGGTGCGCGCTGAACTTTGTAACACGAATGGGGATGCATTTGTAGACTACATCATGAAAAAGCCGGGGTCGGAAGAAGTCGTAAATAAACTTTCATATTCACGACTCCATCCCGAATCAGGATGGATCGTATCGGCCGGGTTTTACACTGACCAGATCACCGCTGCGGTTGTGGCGAAGCAGGAAGCGCTAAGCAAACAGATTAATGATGTGGTGATGACCATTGTGGTGATTACCGTGTTGGTTCTTATCATTGGTGTAGGGGCGTCATTTTATTTCAGTGGCAAACTGTCTAAAGCAATTCTGCTTATCCGCGACAAGCTGAAAGCGCTTGGGATGGGACACCAGGTTGAAGAACTGAAAGTGACCCGGAAAGATGAAGTAGGGGAGATGACCCAGTCGCTCAACATGGTTGTGACAGGGTTGCGTTCCTATACTGCTTTCGCTAAAGATATCGGCCAAGGCAATCTGACCCGCGAATTTACTCCGCTCAGTGCTGAAGACATGCTCGGTAACGAACTTTTGCAAATGCGCAGCAACCTGAAGGCAGCGTCTGACGAGAAAAACATCCGCGACTGGTTTAATGAAGGTCTCGCAAAACTCGCTGACGTCCTTCGCAAGAATAACAACGACACGCAAACGCTTGCCGATGAGATCCTGAAGGCTTTGATCACGTATCTGAAAGTAAATCAGGGAGGATTATTCCTGCACCACCCCGCCAACGGTCGCGAGGCCGGCTATCTTGAACTGATTTCCATGTATGCATACGATCGCAAGCGGTACACTTCCAAACGCATCGATTTGGGTGAAGGCCTGATCGGGCAGTGCGTACTTGAACGCGCAACCCATTATCTGAAAGTGATTCCACAAAACTATATCACCATTACATCTGGCCTGGGAGGCGCACAGCCTGGCTCTGTTCTCATTGTGCCGCTCATCCATAACAGCATCGTATACGGTGCGATTGAAATGGCATCGTTCAATGAAATGCTGCCGCATGAGATTGAATTTGTGGAGAAGGTTGCCGAAAGTATTGCAAGCACCATTGCAACGGTTCAGGTGAATGAGAATACACGCAAGCTCCTCGAACATTCGCAGCAGATGAGCGAAGAATTGAAAGCCCAGGAGGAGGAACTTCGTCAGAACCAGGAAGAATTGCAGGCTACGCAGGAGCAAATGCAGCGCAGACAGCTCGAGCTTGAGCAAGAAAACAGGGAACTTCGCGAGGCGGTTTCACAAGCGGGAAATGAAAACGTAAAAACCGCAGCATGATGAAAAAACTCATCATTACTTGCTTCGTTCTTTTTTGCATAGCGAAAAGTCAGGCACAGGAGTTTGCGTGGACAAAACCCGACAGCCTGTTTAAGTATGTTCAACCCTTCGCGAGTGTGCAGTTGTGGGCCGTCTACACCATGGACGAGCAACTGCAGCTCACCGAGAATGGTCCGCTCGAAGACGTTGAAGACCGCCTTAACTTTCTCACGCGAAGAGCGCGGATCGGTTTTA
This sequence comes from Chryseosolibacter sp., assembly GCA_036402075.1. GTDB lineage: Bacteria > Bacteroidota > Bacteroidia > Cytophagales > Cyclobacteriaceae > Chryseosolibacter. The sequence continues at coordinate 2,666 of DASWTP010000249.1, forward strand.
AAGGCAAGCCCTACAAAGGACTAAGCTATCTCCTGAACATTCAGTACGACAACCTTGGCAAAGACCGCTTTGGCGCTATTCGTGGCGGGGTCAACACCGGTACATTAGGGATTCTCGATGCGTTCGTAACATACAAGCTCAGCAGGAAAACAGATCTGTTTCACATCACCGCTGGTTACTTCCATCCACAGTTCAGCCGGGAGTGTATTACAGGCGACATGAATGTTAATGCGTTTGATAAATCACCATTGCAGGGATACGTTCGTGGGCACATCACCGGGAAGTCATATGGACGCACAACCGGGATCAATCTTGGTGGAACTCAGGAATTCGGTATGATAACCCTGGGTTACAACGTAAGTGTCTGCAACAACAACACTACGTCACCTGATGCCACCGAGACAGCCGGAAAATTCTGGAGCCCCTTGATCGTGGACCGTGTCACGGTTTCAGTTGGGGATCCAGACAAGAAGGGATACAGCATGATGTACGAGGCGAACAATTATTTCAACGAGCGAAAAGGAATCACCTTCGGTTTTAACAGCTCACGACAGGGGCGGACCGATGCATTTTCATCCAACACGTTTGCTGGTGCAGATGTGATGTTAAACTACGCGGGATTGAACATTGACGCGGAGGCAGGAAGATTGCACAGACGGGTGGAAGGTCAACTCTACGAAATGACTACATGGCAAGTGCGTGGCGGCTACAACATCATTATCGGACAAAAAGTGTTTGTTGAACCCGTTGCCATGTTTATGAGCTTTAAGGGTGATGAAGGAGCAAGTTCGGAAGGGGTTGAAGAAATGCTTGATGTGGGTGTGAACTGGTATCTGAACAAAAAAAACCTCAAGCTTACAATGCACTATGTGAAGCAAAAGGGCTTTGGCGATAACGGGTATACCGATGAAACCACATTCCGAAAAGGTGATTTTGTTGGATGCGGCTTCGTTGCGATATTCTAAAAATACGATCACGGCCTTGATGGGTGCGTGGCTGCATGTAGATAGTAGCCGACCACTCACGGGGTGGATCGGTTCAACAGCTGCCATACCTGTATAGTATCGTTTATTTTTGTATTGAGATTCAGATTCCTCAACTCGCTCCTCAAATTTTCTCACCGGCTTTTCTGAGCGTGCAATCTCCGCGGCATTCGTTTAGTCGAGCTCCTCATACGTTCATACAATGATTATGTGTGTTCATAGTCAAAAAGGACGAGCTATGAAACAAAATTTACCCTCTCAATTCTCCAGCAGCGTACAGCTGCTACGGTTTGCTCTCGGTACTACCCTCAGTTTTCTCACCCTTCTGTTACCCAGCCACGTGATCGCTCAGGCGGAACTGCTTAAAGACATCATAGAAGAGCCAAGGGAAAGTTATAACACAAGGCGTTGGTTAACCGATGGCGGCAGCCGCATGTATTTCGTGCATAGCAACGAGCTCTGGAAAAGCAACGGCACTACCTCGAGCACAGTAATGATCAGGCGTTTTGAGCGCATCTCGCATCTTACAATGGTTGGGGGTATTCTTTATTTTATCGCGTCAAGCGCAGAAACGGGAAATGATGAACTCTGGAAGAGCAACGGCTTTGCCACCGGAACGGTGATGGTGAAAGACATTATGCCGGGAATTGACGGCTCGTCACCCGCGGAGTTAACGAATGTGAATGGAAAGCTCTTTTTCGTAGCTACAACCAAAACACATGGCAGGGAGCTTTGGACAAGCAACGGCACCGCTGCCGGCACTTTTATGGTGAAAGACATTCTGCGCGTTGTCGGAGGAAGCAACCCAACATCGCTGACATCGTTAAACGGACTGGTTTATTTTTCGGCCAACGATGGTGTTAATGGTTACGAACTTTGGCGCAGCGATGCCACCGCAGCAGGTACAACGATGGTGAAAGACATTCGGCCAGGATCAAAACTCAGCAGCTCACCGCAAGGGATACGCGCGGTTGGCAACACACTATATTTCGCTGCCAATAATGGCATCACCGGATCTGAACTTTGGAAAAGCAACGGGACTGCACAAGGCACCGTGTTTGTGAAAGATATTTTTGCGGGCAGCTCCGGTTCCGGAGTTGAGAACATCATCGATGTGAATGGTGTTGCGTTCTTCACGGCAAACGATGGCATCCATGGCGATGAGCTTTGGAAGAGTGACGGCTCAACGGAACGAACCATACTGGTGAAGGACCTGAATCCTGGCAAAAATGGGAGTAATTCAACGGACGCGTTCCGGTCACCGATGCACTCGTTCACAAGTATTCAAGGAATACTCTTGTTTGTCGGTTCAGTAGGTACCACCGACTACATTTACCGCAGTGATGGAACAGCTTCAGGTACATACCGTCTGGGCGAGGCAATCGGAGTTGGGATTAACGATGCGCACCCTGCGTTCACATACTACAATGGCTTCGTTTACTTTTTTAATAGTGTTTACGTAAATGATGCAAACCGTTACTGGCTCTGGAGAATGGAATTTCCATCAGGAACTTCCCTCACCATGAAAGAGTTTGCCGAAAATCCTTCCTACTATGATAGATATTACCAGGAGATGATTTCCTACAAAGGATTCCTCTACACTACGGGACGCTTTGCTTCATCCGGTGGCTCGCTGCCGGGAATGTTTCAGTTTGTGAGGTCCAATGGAACCACCGGTGGAACGATCTACCTCAAGGAACTGCCTGGCGCTACTATTGGAAGTGATCCTGTGCAAATGGTAAAGCACAACAACCTGATTTACATTGAGACAAATCCGGATCTCCAAAATTCCACTCGCGAGCTTTACCGCACAGATGGAACTACCCAGGGGACGTTCAAACTGCTTGACCTGGATGACCAAACAGACTTGATACCCTCAGCAGGTAAACTGTTCATTAATACTACAACATATAACACCGGGAAACTTTACATAACGTCAGGAACGCCAGAAAGCACAATGCTCATCCGTTCATCAGGTTCGGGGTCCATCGTGAGAAACCCTGTTGAGGTAAATGGGTTTCTGTACTTCAATGATGACCATGGCACGCTCTGGAAAACCGATGGATCATCAGGCGATATCTTCGTGGCTGACTTTCAGACCGTTCAATCGATCGCCAGGCACAATGATGAGGTCTACATTTTCGCGGAGAATTTTGACAAGAGTGTTGAATTGTATCGAACCTCACCGGAAGGGTTGAGGTACGTCAAACGAATCCGCAATGTATTTGATAACCCGCCAGTATATACACCTACGGCCTCCGTTGGCAACGGGTTCTATTTCGTACAGTCTGATGGCCTTCATGGAAACGAATTGTGGAGAAGCGATGGCACAGAGGCTGGCACGTTTATGATGTTCGATCTTAATACTGCAGACGGAAACTATACTTCGCGCGACTACGATATTCGATCGTTCCTTGTGTTCAACAACCGGCTGCACTTCAGCGCGAAAGATTCCAACGGTGCCTGGGGATGGTATGCAGCATCTGGATTTCATTCCTATTCGAGATTAGGTGACATTCCTGAGGTTGTGCAATCAGTAGTCAACAACGGCACGATGTATTTGTTCGCTCGACTCGGAGAGTATCAGCACTATTACAGTTATTCGGTCTACACCTCGCGAGGTCACGCTAACAATACAAAGCTTCTCCATACCGTGGAAGGAGCAGGAGGACAATTCGATTTTGCTACCATCGGAGACCAGGTCTATTTTGCATCGAGCCTTAGCTACAACATGATGCGCACAAACGGAACCGAATGCACCACGATTGAAATACCTTCCGGAACTCAATTTGCTTATCCTATGGAAGCGCTGGGAAACGATTTGATTTTCGGATCCGAAACCACGAAGACGGGCCGGGAGCCTTACATCTATCGTGATGTTGCAAGCGTACCAGCACCGGTTGACTGCGGATCGACTTCATTGACCGCTGGCAGTGAAGCCGTGAAATCCACGATCACTTCATACCCAAATCCGTTTGCCACCAATTTTTCGATCCGCATTAATGGATCTGAGACGGATGTGGCAGACGTTGCGGTGTTCACTTCCTTTGGAAAGCCGGTCGAAACGCTGTCGCGGTTGAAGGCAAATGCTGATTATCCAAACATTGGTGACTCCTGGACTAAGGGAATTTACATTGTCCGGGTAACCATGAATGGCATCGTTACGAATTACACTGTTGTAAAAGATTAGAAAGGCAGAAAGGATAGTCGTTGGTGCAAGCTCAGTGCGTAAGACTGCTTGCACCAGCGAATGTTCTTAAGTCGATTTATGTAAGTGTAACATAGATGATTCGCAGGCTCACCAGGATCACAAGCACACCCACCACAAGCATCATCGATTTCACGGGCAACTTCTTGGCGAGCGTTGCAGCAATTGGCGCTGCAATGATTCCGCCCAGGATCAATCCGGCAATGATGTTCCAGTGACTGATGCCGATCACGGCAAGGAAAGTAATTGAGCTTGCCAGTGCCACGAAGAATTCTGTGAGATTAACCGAACCTATCGTATAACGTGGATGACGTCCACCGGCTATGAGCGTTGATGAAACAATTGGGCCCCATCCGCCACCACCAATTGAATCCATAAATCCTCCAAACGTGGCTAGGGTGGGTATGTTTTTCGATTTAATCTTCGCTTTCGACTTTCTGAACGCTTTCCGGATGATCGCAACACCAAGGTAGAGCGTATATACTGCTATAACGGGCTTCAAAATGTAATTGTATTGCTCCAGGGACGAGAGCACAAAGGCTCCAAGAATTGCCCCAATCACCCCGGGTAACAGCAACGTTTTGAACAATTTCTTGTTCACGTTCTGAAACTTCAGGTGCATCAGCCCCGATACGCCACTGGTAAAGATTTCCGAAGTGTGAATGCTGGCACTTGCTGCAGCCGGAGGAACTCCAAATGAGAGCAAAACTGTGGATGCACTCACGCCATACGCCATCCCAAGTGCCCCATCGATCATCTGCGCGATAAATCCTGCCAGCAGAAAAAACTGGAAGTCCGGCCCCACATAGTCAATGGCGGCTGACAGGTAGGAGGGAGCATCGAAAACAACGGCAGTGATAGCTAACGCGAGGACGGCAAGGATACTAATGATGTAGAGGAAGACACGGTTCGCCCGTGTATTCGCGCTCGCAGAGGCGTCTTCGACAACCGTTTGCGTGATCTGTTTCTCGGAGGCAAGGGATTCAACTTCCAATTGCGCTACCAGTTCACTTGTCTCCTCAGTCATTAATGCCTATAGAATTAGTAGACAAATATGACAGGAATTCACAGACTTTCCAAACAGTCTGGTCCTTTTGTGAGGATTACGATCCGAAAACGGTTGCTAAAGCGCCCTGAAGCACCTGATTGATCCGGTAAATATCTATCGTTTTACAAGCGCAAGCAGGAGCTCAGGTTCATCCGTAGTCAGGAAGTCGACTCCGGAATCAATGTATTGCTGCGCTAACGCCCTGTCATTCACGGTCCACACATTCACGGTAAGTTTACTCGCCTTTGCGTCCTTCAGCCAGGTTTCATTTTTTTGAAGCGCCTTGTAGCTGTAGTCTATTCCCCACAGGCCATCTTTCGCAACTTGTTCTGGTGCAACGTCTCCATTGAGGTAGGCTATGTTCGCCTTCGGGTTTAGCTTCTCGAGGGCAAGGCACGCGTCATAGTCGAACAGGATGTAGTCTGTAATCTTCTGTGCTCTGTTAGCGGAAACCATTTCGTACGATTTCTGAGCAACCACGATGGAGCGCGCTTTGCTTATCTTGGAAGGCTTGATGTCCAGTACAAGTCGTGTGGCCTTTTGCTTCGTGATGACGTCCAGGAACTGTTGAAGTGTTGCGATGGACTCGCCATTCGGATATTTCCTGGCCTTGAGTTCATCGTAGGTGCTCGTTTCGATAGGCAAATCGTAAAAATGCGGATCGTGATTTACAACCAGAACACTGTCGGAGGTCATCCAGATATCGCATTCGCTGCCGAAAACACCCAGCGCTATTGCGGCATTCAGTGCGCTAATGGAATTCTGTGGCAAGTTTGTATTTTTCCACGCTCCCCGGTGGGCAATAATTTTGGTTTTCCCTGATTTGCTTTGCGCCATACTGGTATAGCACACGAGTAGTGAAAGGAAACTGATGAACGCAATACTTTTCATTTCGGAAGCTGGTTTTTCGAGATGTGATGACAATCGTCTTGCGGGCGAACATACCGATTTTATTGCAACATCGGAGCATGAGCTTCGGGCAGCCGCAAACTTCTAACGGTCGCTTTCCTTAATTTTCCAATCGAAGCTCTTTACTTTGCTCGCCTGGAAGAAGTTAAATCGCGTTTCTTTTGTTTCGCGATCGTACCAGCGGCAGTATAGGAGGGGCTCTTTCATTTGTTTCGTTTGATCTACTTCGGTAACCAACATCGGATAACCCGTTCCATCGCGCAATTCAACCATGTCACCGACCTTGAAACTACAGCGGATGCGCCTGAAGGCACCCTTTATCTTCCCTATGAAGAGGATAATTTGTTCAATAAACAGAGGCATCTTTGGAGGATCGAATTAAACAAAATCCAATATCAATTATCGTAAAAGAAAATGATTTTGTCCATAGTAAAATACTACCATAAATCGTAGTATTTTTTTACCATTGAAAGCGAAAGCGCGGGTATTTAGAGCTCTTGTACCGGCACAAACAAGGAAAAAGTCGAGCCCTCATTCGGACGACCGTCTGCTACAAGGATACCTTTGTGGTTTTCCGCAATTTTGCGAGAGATTGTTAATCCGATACCCACTCCAAATGTATCGCTCCGAGGAACAAGCCGCTGGAAAATATCGAAGATCTTTTCGGAGTAGATAGGGTCGAACCCGGTTCCGTTGTCAGTGAAGTCTATTTTGTAATAAGACGTGTTTGAGCGAAGGCCCTGCTTTGGATGGTCGGATGAGTTAACAACCTGGCAGGAAATCTGCAACTCTGGTAAAACGTCTTTTCGCCTGAACTTGATTGCGTTGCTTATAATATTCTCAAACAACTGCACAAACTGATAGCGCACGCCCCTGATCCTTGGAAGCGGGTCGCTCTCTATCTGTGCGTTGCTGTCCTTGATGTAGATCTTCAGGGTCTCAAGCGTGGTTTTTAGAACATCATTCAGGTCGAACTCTTCTTCGTTGTTGTCTGCCGTGTTTGTTAATGAGAACTCAAGCATACTGAGGAAAAGCTTACGCATGCGAAGAACGGACTGCGTAATTTTTCCCAGGACCCGTTTGCCTTCGTCCGACAAGTTTTGCTCCTCTTTCTCCAGAATCACAGAAATGAAGAATTCGATCTTGCGGAGAGGCTCCTGCATATCGTGGCTGGTGATGTGGGTAAACGAACTGATTTCACGCGCATAGCGCTCAAGTTGCACATTCTTGGTCTCCAGCTCGTTATTAAGTTTCTTTAAATTACTGTTAGCGAGCTGTAATTCGGTGTTGATTTGCGCGATCGTTTCATTTAGCGATTTCGTTTCGTCAACGTACAATTGTGACCGTTTTAGCTCCTGGTCAATAAAATAGAACGCAAGAACGAATACAACGACTGAAAAAATACTTGCGGCAACCCCAACCAGTGTTGCCAGGATGGTGTGTTTTTTTGCTTCAATGCCCCGGGTCCGCGACTCGCGCGCACTCACACGCTGCATCTCATCAATGTGTTTGCGAACAGTGGCAAGGCGCATCGTACTTGTATTCAGAACTTCGAGGATATAGGCCTGCGCAACGACCGGATTGGACGATGTATGCGAAAGGACGGAATCACGAAGTTTTCTGCTCTCGTCAATGAGCCGTTTAAGGATGTTGAGTCGGTTCGTGAGGCTGTCGTTCGTTTTGAGCGAATCGATCTGCTGAAACAAGCGGTCTATGTTTTTCTTTTGCTGTCCGAGCCTGATGTCGGCCTGGTTGCGTGAAAGAAGGTAAGCACGAAGCGCTGATTCACGGTCATTGAGGTTCGTGTAGATTTGCTCCAGTTTCTGGTTGATCATAGACGAGTGGTCAACCACCGTAGTAGAAACATTTTGTTGATAGGTTTCATACAGGAAGAGCCCGCATAGCGAGACCAACAGCACGATTCCGGTGCTGAAGATAATTCTCGAATAAACAATCCTCCTTGGTATTTCCATCACTATCGGTGAGAAAGCATCTTAAACTTTGTTTAACGAATGAGGGATACAATTTCGTAAGGCCAGCCTGCTTAAAAATGGTCGGGCGATCACCTGTCGGATGGTCATGGAACCAATAATTTAAGGTTTTCAAAAGGCTCCTTCCAGCCTGACCTGATGCGTGGGAAATTATAGATCATTGCCAATTCATAGTTCAAACACCCCAAATTTGGTAAAAATCTTACAACCGCGAAGGAATCGCTAAAAATAGTCTAATACCCCTCAATGGCAGGTAACCGGGGCAACAGCCAAATATTGTGGATTTATTTTCATACGCAAATCTGCGAAAATAGCCAAAAAACGCAGGTACGGCATTTTATGCCAAGCGACCATATAGTAAAAGTATTTGAAACGAAATCCATTTATCCGAACTTTAGCGTATTGTCTATAATAAAAAACCTAAATACCCGGCTTAATCTCCCGTTATGAAAAAATCACTGTATTTCCTGGTGGCGCTTTTCGCGATCTCGGTCCTGGCCTGCCAGGATGGGAAAGACCAGGCGAAAGACCTCGCTGACTTTTCATTTTACAGAAACATTGGAAAACGCATTCCGACCGAGACAGGATACCGGTGGATGGATGTGTATCGCACAAACCTAAAGCTTGCGGGTAGGGAAAAGCCATCCGGCTATGCACTGAGCAAAGAAAACCTTGCCGCGTTGTCCGCATCCGTTGAGAATTTAGTCGGAATAGTGTTCCAACACGGTACAGATGACTCCGGAGCACATCATTTCGTGCTGATACCGATTGACGAATCGCTCCAAATATGGACTTCCGGTAAGCTGATCATTGACGCTAACACGGATAGTCCCGTCTCACCTGAAGAAGCACGTCAATGGGCGAAAAATTATCAGGCTGGCAACCCGGGGTCGATCATGTACCACTTCTTCGGAAAGCATGTATTTGATGAGCTCAGCACCATTTCATTTTTTGAATATATTCAGATCGAGCCCGCCATCAATGATGTAAACTTTGCTCCACAAGTTCTTTTGATTGTAAATGATCTTACGGCTGATGTATCGTCTGGCAGAAGTCAATATGAAGAGGCGGTAGTATACGATATGTCAAGTGCTTGCCCTACGCATTGTTCTTTGGAAGAAAACTAATTGAGCCGAATGTCGTCACAATCAATAGCTGACATCATCAGGGTTGCATCGATATTCTCGGTTGCATTTCCGTTGATTCTTTACCTTTTCAGGGTCAAGAATCTCAGCCGTTCCGGGCACGTAATGGGAGCGATCATCGTGGTCTCTGCCATTAGTGATACTATTGCGTATTTCGTGGCTACCGCAGGAATGTCAACTGCGATAATTTTCAACGTCTACTTCATTATCTTCTTTCTGCTTCTCTCGTGGTTCTACAGCGAGGTCTTGCAGACGGCAAGCGGACGGAGGATAGTGCAGTGGGGGCTTGGCATTTTCGTTCTTGCTGAAATTGTCATCACGATTTTCATCCAGCCTTTCAATGGCTTCCAGACCCTAATGTGGACAACGGGTGGTGCTATCGGGATCATTTTCAGTATATCGTATTTTATCAGCGTATTCTCTGCAACACGACCAATGAATGATTTCGGTTTGCTGTGGATTAATAGTGGGATCCTGTTTTACTTCAGCTTCAATTTGTTCCTGTTCATTATGAGCAGTTATGTCTTCACACGGTTTGAGCCCGAAGTGGGAATCATCTTCTGGAGTTTTCATAACGTGAACAATATTATCAAGAACATCCTCATTGGACTGGGGATCTCTACGTCCCGGGCTGATGAACTGGGGGCTAAGGACGCAATCTGAACTGGTCGATGTGATACCAGCCAACAATAAAAAAGGCCTTACGGGGCCTTTCTTTTTTTTATTGAAACTGTTGTTGTTTGTCGAAGGTCTGCGCAGGTGGCGCCAGCGTCCCAATGCGGTTGCGCATCACCCGGATATTATCTTTGATCATCCGGATGCTTTCATACACCGGACTATCAAAAAGTACTTTGTAGCGCTTCACCCATTGTATATCCAGCAACGTTAACACAGTCCGCTCCAGCGGATGACCGAAAATGCAGGTGGATTCCAGCACGATCTTATTGTGATCAACGTGTTTAACCGCTGTCTTTATCGGGCGGCTATCATCCGTGAGCTTGATGCTTAAAACGAAGCCACGGTTCTCGCTTAATAAAAGCTCACGGAGGATTTCTTTTTTGTCGGTATTCATGGGCGATGGTTACGGAAATACCAGGAAAAAAATTATGCCCCAGGCGCAGTTTCATAACGTTAGTTGGCCGGGCACCGCGTCTGAACCCGGAATGAGCAATTATCTTATAAGAGTGCCTGTCTGACGCTGCCGGAAGCGGGCATAAAATTTTACAGGATGCAATTCCGCGGTTTTGAGCTGTTTTTCAAGCATTTGACACGCAGTCCGGGTCGTCCCTGAAAATATATTCAAATAAAAGTCGCCTGTTCATTTCCCGTTTTTGTCACTCAGTCGCTAACTTGCTTGTCTTGAATCCGCCTTTTTTGGAATTCAAGGGCGACTAATTCTTACCCTAAGGGAACTCCTAAGAGTTTTTCGCTAAAACAAAGCAGTTACGTTAGACGGACGTAGCTGCTTTTATTTGATGTAACCCTTAACCACGTTGATTCACGAGCGGACAGTGATGAAGCCCAAGAAGATTTTTATTATTGAAGACGATGAGAGTGTTCAGGAAATCATGAAACTGATTTTTCGGAAAGCGGGATATGACATCGAGATCTCGCCTGACGGAAACTCTGTGCTCAGCGAACGCGAATCATGGCCTGACCTTTTTTTGCTTGATAAGCATCTGCTGGGCAACGATGGTATCGAGATCTGCAAGTACCTGAAGGCGAAAGAAGCCACACGAAAAATTCCCGTCATCATGCTCTCCGCTACACCTGGTATCGAACCGCTTGCCCGTGGTGCTGGCGCTGACGATTTTATGGAAAAACCTTTTAACAGCGCCAAGCTTATGCAGAAGGTTCAGGAATATCTGAAATAGCCTTTCAAATCCCGCTTTTACGGGCCTGCTTCCACATTTTCGAAATTCTCTTATTTTTGTGCTTCAATTAACCAGAGCCCATGAGCCTTTTAGATTTTGAAAAACCTATTGCCGAGCTGGAAAGTAAACTTGAGGACATGAAGCACCTCGCCAGCGACAGCGATAAGGAAGTGCAGGCAGCTGTCAAGGCGTTAGAGAAAAAAATCCTCGAATTAAAGAAAGAAACTTTCGAGAACCTCACCGGCTGGCAACGTGTTCAGTTATCAAGACATCCCGATCGACCGTATACCCTCGATTACATTTACGAAATTACATCCGACTTTATCGAACTTCACGGTGACCGCAATGTGTCCGATGACAAAGCGATGGTAGGCGGATTCGGAAGCATAGATGGAAAAACCTTCATGCTTATCGGCCAGCAAAAAGGCAGAAACACAAAGCAGCGTCAGCTTCGAAACTTCGGTATGGCAAATCCCGAAGGGTATCGAAAGGCACTACGGCTGATGAAGCTCGCGGAGAAATTCAACAAGCCGATTGTTACGTTCATTGATACACCGGGTGCATTTCCCGGGCTGGAGGCTGAAGAAAGGGGCCAGGGCGAGGCAATCGCGCGCAATTTGAAGGAGATGTTCATGTTGAAGGTACCGGTGATTTGTATTGTGATTGGCGAAGGAGCTTCTGGTGGTGCCCTCGGTATTGCTATAGGCGATCGTGTACTCATGCTCGAGAACACCTGGTACTCGGTTATCTCGCCTGAATCGTGTTCATCGATCCTTTGGAGAAGCTGGGACTACAAAGAACAAGCTGCCGAAGTGCTCAAGCTCACCGGCAAGGACATGCTGCAGCAAAAGCTCATCGATGGAATAGTAAAAGAACCATTAGGTGGCGCTCATACCGACATGAAGTGGATGGCGGGAGAGGTGAAGAAAGTTATCCTTACACTGACAAAAGAACTCGAAGCCTTAACGCCTGAACAACGAATCGAGCAGCGAATTGATAAGTTTTGCAGGATGGGAGTTGTACAGGAATAGCCATCGTTAGAGACAAGAAAACGACAAGCCACTTTCGCGCAGTGGCTTTTTTTATGTCGTTTAAAACCTACTAACTTTCCAGCCTAAACATGCGTTTGCAATGAATTTACACGTTATAAACACCGGAAATTTTAAGCTTGATGGAGGCGCAATGTACGGTGTTGTTCCAAAATCCATCTGGAACAAATTAAACCCCGCTGACGAAAATAATCTCTGCAACTGGGCCATGCGTTGCCTGTTGATCGAAGACGGAAACAAACTCATTCTTATTGACAATGGCCTGGGCGACAAACAAGACGCCAAATTTTTCGCGCATTACTACCTCAATGGTAACGACTCATTGATCAGCTCCCTGAAGTCGGCCGGGTTCTCCCCCGATGACGTCACGGATATGTTCCTGACACACCTTCACTTCGATCACTGCGGGGGAGGAGTAAAATACGAGAACGGAAAACTGGCATTGACATTTAAGAACGCCACATACTGGTCTAACGAGGAGCACTGGAAGCTCGCTACCAAACCGAATACACGCGAGAAGGCAAGTTTCCTGAAGGAAAATATTTTACCGATGCAGGAGAGCGGGCACCTTCAG
>DASWTP010000250.1:0-32194 GCA_036402075.1 Chryseosolibacter sp.
TAACCTACTCTTCAACCGCGGAAGAGCGTGGCACAAACGAGTCAAAGGCTTGTACTTTTGAGTCAGTGCGTGGCGCGGAAGATTGCTAAGGTGCTTAATACCTAGTGACTAATGACTAATGCCTAATGACTTATGCCTAGTGACACCAACTCACATCAGTCTCAGCGGTTTCCGTTCAATTTCCCAAACTGACAGCGTTTCTTTATCAAGAAAGTTTTCATAGCTCGAGGTGAGGACTTCTTCACCGGGTGAAAGACCTTCGAGCACAACAAAATGTTCCGGGTTCTTTACACCGAGCTTAATCGCTCTTTTTATGAAATGTTTTTCCTTTGTCTTTACGTAGATCCAGGTGCCGCCAGTGTCTTTGTAAAAACCGCCTACCGGAACAAGCGTAGCTTGGGGAATTTTGCTCAGCTCGATTCTCAATCTTATATCTTTGTTGCGGGGAAGGGTCATCACGGTATCAGCGAGGTTCATGATCACGGAGAACCTTCCGTTGACCATTGCGGTGTCTGTTGCTGAGATATGCAAACGTATATCCACATCATTGATTTGGGCCATAGCTTGCATACCCTTTTTTATTTTCAGCTTGTATAGCTGATCAATCGGAACCACGATTCGGCTACTGTCTATCACCTTACCCGTTTGCGGAATGGTTTCAACGAAGTCAGCTCGGGTTACCGGGCTCACGGTTGCGAATGGCCTGTCAGCAAAACACTTGCAGCACCGCACGAACAACTTCCGCTCAATGTACATGAGAACTATAAGTGCCATTGTAAGATATGCAAGCCACTTTGCCATGCTGACGCCATGACAGCAATCGTGCCAGTTGAAAACAGCGAAATACGGGTGCGAAAACGGCCATCATTGCCTAAGCCTTTGTTCGCGTTCGGACGGATATGTTTCGAAATTGGTTGAAGGGAAATGACCTCGTGCCTGCTGCAGGTTTAGGTGCTCACCAAAGGGATGGTGCACTCACAAAATTCGACATTGAATTTTGAATGTTCGATATAAAATTTTTCTTTGAGAAAAGTGCGCGTAGTGCGGCTCATTAAAAACTTTGGAATCGAGTAAACGCCTCATCTTTGAAGAAGACGGGACTGGGGCGGTGCAGATGCAATCTGGTCTCTTAAATCTAAAATCTAAAATCTAAAATCCTTTATCCCTGTTTCTCCTTACTAAACCGCCAGATGTAGCCATCAAGGACGTAGTGTGTTACCTGCGGGAGGACAAGCAATGCAACAATGAACGAAAGAATGGTTGAGTTTTCGATAGCAGTACCGGCAAATAGCGGGAAGACACTTTGGTGGTCATTCCACACCAAGCGGTCCCAGAGATTTTCTTCCACGTAAGCGAGCAGAAGCAGGACACCTGCAAAAATCAAAACACCCTGCCAGTTGAACTTGAATGTGGTGGTTGATTTCTTTTCGCCATAAATCCAGATGAGCGCCATGTAGGGAATTCCATGAGCAACCACGTTGAGCAGCGTGAATACGAGATCGGCCTGAAAGGCAACTATGCCAACATACCACGACAGGAAGGTGCCAGCCACAATCAGGTTTTTCGGAACGTTGAAAGACCGGTTCAAAATAGACGCATACAGTTCTTTAACAGCATAAGCACCGATGATCGCAAAATATATAGGCGTAACGAACGGGAGAACGTCTGGTCCAAGGGTTATGAAGTCGCCCTTTACAAACCAGGCGATCTTGTCGGTTCCGGAAACGTGCCAGTAAAGCAGGGGATAGAGTGTCGCACTGTAGATTGCGATGGCGTCCAGGATGCGAAACGGGCGATACCGCGATTCATGACGCGAATACAATCGCATGAAACCGTATTGTTGCCGGATGAAATGGTAGACAGCAACATACGCAAGGATTCGCCAGAACAGACCGGAGTCTAAGAGGTGCAATGCAAATCCCACAATAAACCCGATGAGCGGAATTGAAATCAGCAACGATCTGTATTGGTGAAAGGACGTTTTGTCCCAATAGAGGCGAAAGAGTGTGCTGTAGACGTGGCTTACATCGATGCAGAGCACCAGAATAATCCACCACACGGTGTTAACTTCTGTTGACAGGAAATAGTCTTGAAAAAAAATCACAACGGCTACCGGCAGGATGGCTGGAGATAGGATGAAAATGCTTTCCAGGAAAGGATTTGCAAGCCAGGGTTGTGCGCGTCTATCCATATTGCAATGCTGCTTTTGCTGCCTGATGTCCTCGATAAAATGCTTCTTCAAAGATAGATAATCCGCTGAGGTCTGAGTGGGCAAAAAATATCTTGTCGTGCAATGGTGTTGCGGCATTCCTTCTGTTATCACTCCACGTAAATCCGGGTGAAGGCGTGATCATTCCATGTCCCCAGAGCCAGACGTTCATTTCTTCAACATAGTCACGAATATCCTTGTGGGCACGCGTCAGGTCTGCGAAGATCTCTGTGCTCCATTGCGCAAAATCTTTTGTGTATGCCTGCTGCCGTGCAATGGCGGGAGTAGTCGAGGCTAAGGGCTTGTAGTAGGTGATTACTTTTTTCCCGGATGGAATTCCAACTTCCTGATGCGTGGCATTGACATAGCCAAGAGAATCGCTTCCATAGAAAACGTTGTCCCAGCAAAGCGGCTCACCTCGTTTTTCGGTAAGCGAATGATTTGTAGTGATGTTGGCTACCATCCACGGAGCGTATTGAAAACTGTTGTAGTCAATGCTTCGGGTTACACCGGTGAGCAGGCGTTTGTTTATGAACTGGGGCGTGCACAAAATCACTTTTTTAGCCTCGATAATTTTCGAGGTGCCTGACTGTGCATCGAAGATCCGGCATTGAACACCCTGGTCTTTCATTGAGATATTATAGCACAGCGTGTTGCAGATGATTCTGTCGGAAAACCCTTTGATGAGTTGTTTTGCGAGCCAGGCGTTGCCTTCCGGCCACGTCAGTACCGTATCAAATCCTGCATTCGATGCCTTCCCTCTCCGTGACGCAAAGTAATGGATCATCGCCCAGGCCGATGTGGTTTCCAGGGAAGTCCCGAAGTCATCGGCACAGCAATAGCTAACATACCAGAGCAGGTATTCAGATGAAAAGCCGTTGGCTGAAAGGAACGCTTTTGCTGACATTTTATCGAGTGATGTGAAAGCAAGGTCCGTTGAACTGGTGTCAACGGGAATGGCGAAGGCCGGCTTTCCATCGGTGCCAGTTTTGTTTTTGAAGGTATTCATCATCTCGAGGAACTTTTGAATTTCCTCGCGGTCTTTCTTCGGAACGCCTTCGTGAGGCACAATTCCTTCCTGCCAGAAGTTATTGATGAACAGGCGCTCCTTCGGATCATGACAAAGGTAATATTCGTTGTAGGTGGGCAGTCCGTGTGACACACCGGTGATCACATTTTCCTCCTGCAAGAACGAAATTAATTCCTCGTCAGCATTTGACGGCAGCGGCAGGTAATGTGCCCCCCAGGGGAATGCTGAGGTTGCATTTTTCCCGCTGGCGGAATTGCCACCCGAATTGGTTTCAAGTTCAAGTAACGCGAAGTCGATGTTTTTCTTTGAGAGATAACGAGCTGCGGAAAGTCCGGCAATTCCACCTCCTACGATCACCACCTCTTTGCGGATGGTTTCAGAAGGAGCAGGGAAGTCCATCGTGCGAAGGCGGTGGCCCAGCGCAGCATTGCCACCAACGATTTTCCCGTTGATTGTTTTTTCTTCATGGCAGGAAGATATAAAAGGAGCCGTTGCGATTGACAAACCGATCGCCTGAGAGATTTTTAAAAATTCCCTTCTTGAGCTCATCGCGTATAGTTTGCCCACTCCTTCTCGAACGTGTTTACAAGCACCTGGTTATTCAGTGTATTGACAGGTGATTCAACGGGTCCCATATCTGGCGGAAATGTAAAAAGTTGGAGAAGAACATTTTCATCGATGAACCGAAGTCCCTCGGGGAGATTTCCCTTCCCATGGAGCGGTTCTTTTGCTGCCAATACATAACCCCATTCGCCAAATGATGGAACGTAGCAATGATATGGATGCGTAGTGAATCCCGATTGAGCGATGGTTTCCGCAATGATCCAGAATGACTTTCGCGCTACATACGGTGAGGTCGACTGAACCACCATGGCACCCCCTGGAGAGAGCGCACGGTGAATTTCGCGGTAAAGGCTTGCAGTGTAGAGTTTTCCCAGCGAATAATTGCTTGGGTCTGGAAAATCGATGACGATGAAATCGAACAGCTCCTTGTTGTCGCGCAGCCAGATGAATGCATCGTGATTGATGATCTTTACTTTGGCTGACGATAGTGCATTGGCGTTTAATTCCGTCAATGCTTTATGGTTACGAAACATTTCGGTTACGGCCTGATCCAGATCAACGAGCGTGATCGATTCAACAGTTGGATATTTTAGAATTTCTCTGACGGCCAGGCCGTCTCCGCCACCCAGCACGAGGATCTTTTTTGGCTCGCTGATCTGCGAGAGTCCCGGATGAACGAGGGCTTCATGATAGCGGTACTCATCCATTGAACTAAACTGTAAATTTCCGTTGAGGAATAGCCTCCAGTCAAGGGCGCTTTTAGTCAGCACAATACGCTGATACACGCTTGACTTCGCATAAACGATCTTGTCCGGGTAGGTTGACGTTTCTGCGAAAGCAGTCATTCGTTCAGACAGGAAGATCCCTGCAATAAGACAGCTGGAACAAAGGATGGCCGAGAGCGTGATAGCGCGATAGCTACGGATGTCATTCTTAAACCGGTTCGCCACAATCCACGCCACAACTACATTCAATAGTCCAAAGAAAAAAGAGGTCCGCAGCAGGCCGAGGTGCGGAATGAAGATCAGGGGAAACAGCAGCGAGGCAAAAAGGGCACCGATATAATCGAAGGTAAAAATCCGTGACACGAGGTCACTGAATTCAATGCGGTCCTTCAGGATTCGCATCAGTAGAGGAAGTTCAAGCCCGACAAGCGTTCCTGTCAGGATCACGATGGAGTAAAGAAGGAGCCGGAAGTAGATGACGTGCTCAAAAACGATGAACAGGATGCCTGCGCTGAAGCCGCCCACCATTCCCACAAGCAGTTCGATGGTGATAAACCAGGTGAGCAGATTTTTGTTAAAGAAGCGCGAGAGATAGGAACCGATCCCCATCGCGAACAGGTAAGTGCCGATAATGGTTGAGAACTGCGTAACTGAATCGCCTAGCAGGTAACTGGCCAGGGTTCCAGCAATCAACTCATAGATCAGACCGCACGTTGCTACTACAAATACAGAAATGAGTAACAACAGGTGGTAACTACCCTTCTTTCCTTCTCCGGCACTCATTGTATAGATCAGCTGTGTATTGCGGAGGAGATAATAATGGCAATGGCGATCATAAACGCAGCGGAAACGATGGCGATGGCTACGTTCTGCTTTTCAATAATCTCCTTCCAGATATTTTCCGGAGTGATCTTTTCAAAAACCCAGAAGCATACTCCCAGGATCGCGATGCCGATGAATGAATAGAGGAGCGATGCAAGTACATATTTTAATTCCATAGATATGTGTTAGTTATTTGTGATATCGGTAAATGTGTCCTGAACGTCCGCTCGTAGCCGGGCGCTCCGATTCCGTTGGTGTGTCATTATACCACTTCCAGCCTGTCATGCCGGAGTATACGAAGAAGCCAATCAGCAAAAGACAGTAAAGCAGGTAGAACTTCAAACCCTTAATATCTTCCCAGTTCATAGTTTGACTCTTTATTCATACGGTGTATAGTCACTTTCACTCCAGCGTTGCTGCTCACGGTAGTGATGCCTGATAAAGTAAAAGGCCGGAAATATGAGCAGGCCAATCAGGGTAACGAAGAAGTTCGCGTTCATCGGAACATCCCGCTTCACCGTAAGGTCGAATGTATCGGTAGTAAAGCTGAACTCCGGGTAAATATTCAAATGATATTTTCCCTCCGGAATTTGCGAAAGGAAAGCTTCGCCATTCCTTGATCCTTCGCTCCAGCCGTAGCCGTCTTCCGTGCCATAATAATATTCGATTTCCTTTGCGAAGTTGTATTCCGTTCCGTTCGTTTCGTTCACTAAGGTGAATTCGCTGAAGAACCAATCGTTGGACAGTGGGGCGCTAATCAGGATTTCAAGGCTTTTAGTACCATCCTTTAACTCAAATGAAGGCGTGACGATCATTTTCTGGTCGGCCATTTCCTCCTTCCTGAAGACTCCACTGTATACCACTTTGTCACTGGCCGTGTTGTTTACCGTGAGGTGTACGATGAACGTAAAAAGAATGATGAGCACGGTGAAAATCAGCAGCGCATTCTTTGAATATTGGGATTGGAAAGGCTGCGTGTATCCGATGCCCTCGCGGGAAGGCAGTGATGAAAGCGGTACGGAGAACGCTTCGGCAATTTCAGAGGGTTTAAAATATTCGGCCTTGCACCATAAAATGCTGTCGTCACTCTTTTCCTGTGCTAGCATGTGCGGAGGGGCAATATACTCTTTGTTTGTCGTTGAAGCAGTCATATCGAAGACATCGAAGAAAAACTCTCCCCGCGCGTGAACCACCTTGGCGGAGTACATTTGATAGAGATGAAAAGTTTCTCCCTCGTATTGAATGGTGTCGTCTGATTTATGCACGAGTGGGTCTTCTTCAATCGGCCACACAAAATTCCAGTGACCATTGTATTCCGAAAGAAATGCATAGCCGCGGAAAGGATTAAAGACGAGGTATTCCCTCCACCGAAAGTGATATTTGTATTCCTGTTTGATGGTAAACCCGATCACTTCATAAACGAAGCCATCGATCCGACCTCGGGCTCCGATTGGCAATGCCTGGGGCTCCTCATATACGAACTCCACAGTCGAGGTGTCCCAGTTGCCCGTGCGAAAATAGATCTTGCAGTGCTGACAAGTGAGGGCTCGTGTCATGCTCTTTCCACGGAGGGTATTGATCTTCCCGCACGTTGGACAGCTCACTGTATAATTATTTCCACTCATCCCAGGTAACGGTGTTTTTGAGATTCAACTTTTCAACATCGATCTTTCCACCCTCCAGGTACTCAATGTCATAGGATGGTTTAATAAAGAACACAGCCGTTTGATTTTGATTGTTGCTGCACTGGATGAAAAAGAAGGAGGCTTCGGGAAATTTCATGAGCCCCAGTTCGCCTTCGAATGTCACTTCTTCACATTTTTCAACATATTCGCCTCGAATCTTCAAATTGCCCTCCAGGGTAATCAGTTGACCCGCGCGGAGTTTTTCGGACGATTGCTTAAACTCCTTCCACGTTGACCCCAGGATACAAAAGCTTGCGAACGACTCCATGATCCATATATAAGCGCCATCTCTTAATGCAGCGCACCAGAAATTTTTGTAGTCATTGCGTAACTGAAAACGGATGCGGCCTACTACCGTTAGTGTGTTGTTATTGTAGGAGAATTCAGTTCCAATCCTGACAAAACTCCAGTCATCGGGCACCCGTGCAAGGTCAAGTTCGAACATTTTCAGTTGCTCATCGCGATGAACGACCGCGCGGCACTGACGGCAGATGATCAACGCAGGC
Organism: Chryseosolibacter sp.; assembly: GCA_036402075.1. GTDB lineage: Bacteria > Bacteroidota > Bacteroidia > Cytophagales > Cyclobacteriaceae > Chryseosolibacter. Next base: position 7,542 of record DASWTP010000250.1, read on the forward strand.
TTCGATAGCACCGAAGAATTAGTGGCGTTACAAGCGTTGCAGGTATACGGGGTCATGCGTTAGCGGTTGAGTATCTTTTCATACACTACCGTGGCCTCAAAGAAACGCTTAACGTTTTCATACAGCTGAGCCGTTGTCGGTCGGTTATCATTCAGGTAGTTGGACAAGAAAATATCGAAAGTGAGGTAGTTGTTTTCCGGCCATGTATGGATGGAAAGGTGCGATTCAGTAAGACATACTACGCCAGTATACCCTCCGTTGGGAAAATTATGATAAACCTCTCCAACGGAGGTCAGGCGAAAGCGCTCAGTTTCTTTCTGAATGAAGGCGCGGAATGCTTCGAACGTCTCAAGTTTTGATCTGCTTTTAACGTTGAAGTTTGCAACAATATGGATTCCTGGAATACCTGAAGGTTTTTTAATGGCCAGGTCTGCGGAAGCTTTGGCGTGGCTAGTCAAGAGAATGAGGTTTTTTCAATGTTAGGGATTTTTTTTAATACCAGGAAGGCTTTCCTTCTTATTTGCTGTATATCCGGGAAGTGGCGGAATTGTAAACGGGCAAGTTTTGCGTTTGCTACGGTTTTGACGCAACTCTTTTTACCCAATCTATACAGGGCGCTTTTTATTCCGCAAAGGTTAGCCGCTCCGTCAACCTTACTTTACAGGCATTCGCCATGAAAAATCTGTCATTCGGGATCATGGTCATGCATCAAACCGTTTCGTGGCGTACATTTATAGATCTCTATGATCCATACGGGCGAGGCTACCATAAATTTTAAACAGGCGCTCTACCTGGCGTTCACCGCGCTCTGTATTTATTACCCGATCATTATTTCAGCAAATATTCCGCTTCAGCATTGGAGCAGCATCCAGTTCCTTGCCATTCCAGCCTTTTTCCACTTCGGATTTTTTGTGTTCCTGATCATCGCGATCGACCGGATTATTGATAGCGTTGAAAAACGGAGAGGGCCGCGTATACTGGAATTGCGACTGCCGACCATTGTGTTGTCGATCGTAGTGGGCGTGGTGGCCGTTGTATTGTCGCAGCTCGTCATCAAACTCAATTACAAATTCTGGTCGATGCTCACCGAGCTGATGACGCGAGAAGAAATGCGCAATGCAGGTAATGAAGCGCCCCAGTTTGCCTGGTGGCAAGCCCTTCGAAGAACGAACTTCGGGATGACGCTTGTAATCTCGATCTCTATATTCTATCTGATTCTGAATCGCAAGTCGCACTTCCGGATGCGCGCAATGGAAATGCAAGCGGAGAAGCTCAGGAAGGAAAATGCCCTTGCGCAGTTTGAGGCGCTGAAGAGCCAGGTGAGCCCGCACTTTCTCTTTAACAGCCTCAGCATCCTGTCGTCACTCGTCCACGTGGATGCCGATCTTTCCGAAAGGTTTATCGACCAGCTTTCCAAAGCTTACCGTTACATTCTTGAGCAGAAAGACAACGAAACCGTTTCGCTAAAAACCGAACTTGACTTCCTGGAGGCCTACACGTTCCTGCTGAAGATCAGGTTTGAAAATAAATTTGATGTGAACATCTCGGTTACCGAGGCGGATGCTGAACGCTACCGGATTGCGCCATTGACCCTGCAACTGCTCATTGAAAATGCCGTAAAACATAATGGCATGTCTGAAAACCAACCGCTCGTTGTTTCGATCTCAATCGCAGACAACTACCTGGTCGTGAGTAACCCCATCAAGCCCAGAAGGGATACCGGACGTGTGGCATCCATGGGAATTGGTTTGTCAAATATCAGAAACCGATATGCGCTGCTTACTACGGCCCAGGTTGGAATAGAGGAGAATAGCCAGGTGTTCAACGTAAACATTCCGCTGCTATGAATGTGCTTGTCATTGAAGATGAAAGACTCACAGCACAACGCCTGGTCGCCCAGCTGAAAAAGTATGATGCATCCATTCGGGTAGTAGCACAAATTACCGCTGTGGCAGAAGCGATCGCGTGGTTTAAGAACAATTCAACTGCCGGGGTTGATCTGATCTTTATGGACATTCACCTCGAAGATGGCGATAGCTTCCAGATCATAAACGAATTGAGCCTCAGGACTCCGATCATTTTCACAACAGCCTTTGATGACTACATGATCAAAGCGTTCAAGGTAAACAGCATCGACTACCTGCTGAAGCCGATCAGCTTTGACGAACTTGCTGCTGCGCTGGAAAAATTCAGGTCACTGCGGCAGCCAGCCATGCAATTTGATATTAGTGCGTTTATACGGCAGCTGAATCAACAAAGCGCGCACTACAAAAACCGGTTTATGATCACAGTGGGCACCCGCATCCGATCAATCAAGACCGAGAGCGTTGCCTATTTTTATCTTGAAAAGAAAACCGTGTTCCTTGTGACAACAGACGGCACCACCCTGCCGGCCGACTACAGCCTGGATAAGCTAATGCAGATGCTTGATCCGAGGTTGTTCTTTCGCGTAAGCAGGCAATTCATTGTATCGTTGAATTCAATTCAGTCGGTGCACACACTTTCGGGCGGAAAGCTGTTGCTCGATTTGCTGCCCAAAACAAAGCAGGAAGTTTCTGTTAGTGGCGATCGGGTCTCCGACTTCAAGCATTGGTTGGGAAAGGATTAGTCTGAGATCCAACCCTGTCTGCGGATTGAGAGATCTATATTTTTCGATTTTTAGGATGGGTGTTGAGCTCCGACTAGGCGATTCTAATGCGTCATTCGCAAACCTTCTTTCGTCATTGAAAAAATCTGGCAAGCACAAGTCAGTCAGATCCTCTAAGTTGGCTTGAATTCAACGAACATTCACATGATCGCAAACTACGTCAAAACTGCCGCGCGCAACATCAGGCGCAACAAACTCTTTTCCATTATTAATATTGTTGGCCTTGCCATTGGCATGTCGGTTGGCCTGCTACTCATCGCATTTGCGCATGACCTCCTTTCGTATGATAAATTCCATAAAAATGAAAAACGTATCTATCGCATCACTTCCCATGCGCGGTTCAAGCAAGGACACCGGATGAGCTTTGCAACAACTTCTGTGAAAGTGGACAGGCTGATCAGGGAGCAGGTCATTGGAGTAGAGGCGGTCGCCACGCTTCGCACCGAGTTTTCCGGTGACGCCCACGTTGGAGATAAGGTAATTCCGTTCACAGGGATGTATGCGGAGCCTTCGGTGCTCCAGGTATTTACGCTTCCGATGGTCAAAGGTGATGCTGTGACAGCCCTTCGTGATCCAAACACTATTGTGCTTACCGAGTCGTCAGCGAAAAAGCTATTCGGTGCTGCGGAAGCGCTTGGTAAAACGATTCACATCAACGGAACGGATTACCACGTCACGGGTGTCTTGCAAGACGTTCCATTCTTTTCACATTTTAAATTTGAATCTCTGGTTTCATTGAGTTCCATTGAGCCGGAAATCGCCAAAGATCGTCAGGCACTGCGGTGGGGCAATGTCTGGCAACGGCACTACCTTTACGTGCTGCTCGCGGAAAATGCTACCCCGGATGATGTGCAGCAGCAGTTGGATGTCCTGTGTGATGCCGAGAATAAGCTCAATGACGAGGCTAGCATCCGGGCTACGCTTCTCCCGCTGCACGAAATTATGCTGGGTGACGACCTAGAAAATTCGCTTGGCCCTGTGATGCCACGGGTGGTGCTCTGGATTGTGACTGGTCTGGCGCTTATCGTAATGCTCTCGGCATGCTCCAACTATACCAATCTTTCCATTGCGCGGGCGATGAGACGTTACAAGGAAGTTGGCTTGCGGAAAGTGATCGGTGCGGGAAAAGCGCAGGTGCGACATCAATTTCTTGCCGAGGCGGTAATCGTGTCACTGGTTGCGCTGGTTCTCGCATTTGGCGTGTTTCTCCTGCTTCGTCCGCAGGTCATGAGCATCGCACCCGAACTTGCGCAGATGATTAAACTTGAAATTACCTGGCCGATGGCGCTGATGTTCGCAGTGTTCTCGATATTTGTTGGTATTGTAGCCGGACTTTTGCCAGCACTGTTCTTTGCCAACGTAGGCGTGATCCATGCCCTCCGCGATGCGTCTTCCATTAAGGCTTTCAAAGGCCTCAGTCTTAGGAAAGCTCTGGTCGTGATTCAATACACGCTGACGCTCATCTTCATCACCAGCACCGTGATCGGGTATGTTCAATACAAGAATATTCTTGCCTTTGATCTTGGGTTTAACACGGCAAACATTCTTAACATTAACCTGAAAAAGAACAACGCGGAGGTGCTTATCAATAAGCTGGAGGCGATGCCCGAAGTGGTTGGTGTTTCGCAGTCGCGATTGTTAACGAGTGTCGGCAATGCTTGGGGCGCGTTCATAAAATACAACGGCCAGCCCGACTCGTCTCTCGTGCTCACCAATATTGTCGATGAAAACTATATTCCGTTGCATGAATATAAACTCGTGGCAGGGCAGAATTTTATTTCCCGTCCTGCTACCAAAGAAGCGACAAGCGAGCTCATCGTTAATGAAAAGACTGTGCGGCAATTGAATATTGCCAATGGCGACCCGCAAAAAGCCGTTGGTGAGGAAGTGCTCTTCAATAATAAGAAGCTGACGATTGTGGGCGTAATCAAAGATTTTCACTATGGCAAGCTTGACTCGAAGATCGAACCAGTGGCCTTTACCTTCCTCACGCCCGATGGCTTTCTTACTCGCGATGGGAGAGATGGCCTGGTGAATGTGCGCCTGAACACCAGTGACCCTGTTGGAACCCTTGAAAAAATAAAAGACGTATGGAAAAGCGTAGACCCTGTTCATCCATTTGAGGCAGAGTTCTATGAAGATTCGATCGAGGAAGCTTATCACCAGCTTTCTGCCATGATCAAGGTTATCGGCTTTCTTTCGTTTATTGCTATCTCCATTGCTTCGCTGGGAATGCTTGGCATGGTGGTGTTTACCACCGAAACACGACTCAAAGAAATCAGCATCCGGAAAGTTCTTGGTGCAAGTGGGGCCAACCTTGTCTACTTACTAAGCAAAACGTTTATTTTGTTGATCGCGATCTCTGTGATTATCGCACTGCCCGTGACCTGGCTGTTCTTCGAAAAAGTTGTGCTCACCCGGTTTCCGTTCCATGAACCTGTAGGAGTTTTCGAGTTGTCGCTCGGAACGCTGGTGGTGTTGGTAATAGCGGTTGCAATGATCGGATCGCAGACACTGAAGGCGGCCCAGGAGAACCCCGCAAGTGTGTTGAAGGGAGAGTGATGGGATTAAAAATACCAGGTGCAAGTTTCAGGCTCCAGGTTTCAAGTGAACTTCAAAGTTGCAAGTTCCACAAAAACAAAATAGTATTTTGGGCCTGCGACTTTGTCCTTTGGTAGTGGCTAACGTGCAGCCACCGGGCTTGCGAGAAATGGATTTCGGTACGGTGAATTGAAAGCGCAGATGCTCTTTATGCTCGCGACCTCGATTGAACTCAATGCCAGTAGTGTGCCGGTGACATCGTAAGGACACAAGTCCACCACCTGGTCGTCTGAGTGCACTTCCTCGACACCAACAAGGAACATCCCCAGGCCAAGGCTAGGTGACGTAATTCCGACAATGGTGCGCCTCTGCTGCGCCACCTTCAGTTGTTTGACAATTTCTTTGCGCTTGCGCAGAATTTCGAGCTCGCCTTCTTGCACGACTGATGAATTGTGTTTGAAAAATTTAAAAAGATCCATGTGTAGTTGTTATTGGCTTAGTCAAGTCTTCTATTCAGTTGATTGAGCTTTATTTTTTCTGTATTTTTTTATGAGTGGCGCGCCTTTTCATACTATGAGCTTGTTATGCTGTTCGCTGGCTGTGGATGGACATCCACATTTTTTTTTATGAGAAGGACGTTTCCACAATCTTATCGCAAAAGATAATCCTACAACAAGTTTGATTTAACATCATAATGGTTATTGGGTTGAAATTGTTTGAAGGCAGTATCGATTTCAAATTGTACTACAAAGTCGAGGTTGGAAAGAATCACCGGTTTATCGTTTTGGGGGTCTGCCAGGATTACCCCGCTATCTGTGACCTTGTTTATGCGCAAAAATGAGGGTTGCCATAGCGAACCCAGGGTGCGAAATCTGATCATGATGTCATTCCGGTGGGCGTGCAGATCGTGCAGAAGCGCTCGCAGCTGGAGCACATCCACATGATTCGATTGTTCCATTAAATGAAATGATTTAGGGGGTAGCATTTTGAAAGTGGGTCGAATAACTTTGCGTTGAAAAAAAGTGTGCCAACGAAATTTTCACCTCGGGAGCTAAAAACATGATTATCTTTAACGGTAATCGTATCTTGACGGGAATATGAAGGCTATTGTGACTATTTTTAAAGGAGAATTCGAAGGTAAAGAGCCACTATTGGAACGCTTGGGTCGTATGGCGCATGAGATCCAGGAGGTGAGCGAGGCCTATATTTTCAGTCCAAAGCCGGGTGTGCTGATGGAGTTTCTACTGATTCTTAAAGCAAACAAAATTGCCTACGGAACGCACTTCGATACGCTAGAGCAGACTCCCACGGAACAACGTGATAGAAAGAAGGCTGAATAGGCAGGACACCTCCGGATTCAAGACCAAAGAATTCCAACAGTCAAAATTCAAAAAAACAAATAGCAAACGTCCGAGGTAGAAACCTAAGTCCAACGCGTAGCGGGGAAGTTGCGCTTATTTCTCTTACACTCGTCTCTGCATTTGGATCTTGGATTTTAGAACTTGGATGTTGGAACCTGGTATTTGCCGTTTGGCTCTTTATTCCCGGATCGCTCCGCCTGACAGCTCACTTGCCTTTCTTTAGCATCACATGTGTCGCGCCTTTTCCATACGAAGTGTGTATGTCGGTGAAGCCGAGTTTTGGCAAGTCGATGCCGGCAAAGAGGTGCTCGCCAGATCCAAGGAACACGGGGGACACGGCAAGATGCATCTCATCGATATGACCCGCCTGAAGGTACTGGCGAATGGTTGACACACCGCCACCAATGCGTATATCTTTCCCGTTGGCAGCCTTGCGCGCTTTTTCAAGTGCAGACTCAATTCCATCGGTTACGAAATGAAAAACAGTTCCACCCTGCATGGCCAGCGGCTCTCGTGCGTGATGGGTGAGCACAAAGACCGGCACGTGATAGGGTGGATTGTCGCCCCACCAACCCTTCCAGCTATTGTCAGGCCACGGCCCACGAATCGGTCCGAACATATTTCGTCCCATGATCCACGCTCCAAGGTTGTCGAAGGACTTTGAGGCAAATTCATTATCCGTGTCTTCGGTACCGTGTCCTGCCCCATACAAACTTTGGAACGTCCTGGTGGGAAAAAACCACTGGTGAAGTTCCTCACCGCGCTTGCCAAGCGGCTCCTGCTGCGTTTGGTTTACACCCGCCCCATATCCGTCAAGTGAGACCGAAAATGCCGATACTTTTACCTTACTCATGGTGTTTGTTTGTTTTTCACAAATATGACAAAAGCGCAAGGAGCACGGAAGGTATGACTGCGACAGAATAAGGGGCGTTTGCGAAAAAAATGTAGATTGGCGGGCAAAGATCCTGAAGTCCCATGACAAAAAATTATCTTCACCGTGCAACGTTTTTGCTATACAACCTGGTTGCTGTCGTGACGTTGCTTAGTGGTTGCCGTGCTACTCAGACAGCAGACGATTACGTGCGATTTGAAGACAAGGAAACCGGGTGGTCTACACTTTACCCGGCATCATGGGAAGTTGTGCCGGACGCTGAAGCCGCGGCCATTGACGCGCGAGGTCAAAAAAAAATTGAGGCAACGGTAGCCCGTAAAATTGATGATGTTCATACCCGCCTGTTGTGGATCAGGAAGGGACGTAGAGACTCTTTCAATTCCAACAAAATGGTTTACAAATTTGCTACTGCTGAAGCCTACAATGCCAACATACTGAAGATCTATGACGTAATGATGAAGACGTATGAGCTGCAGGGCGTCCGTGCCGATTTTAAAAAAGGAACGATGATGATCAACGGCCTCGAATTCAACACGCTCGAAATAACAGTGTATGAGAAAGGAACTAATCGTGTGGCAGGGTACCAGCTCATGTGCACCCGATACATCAATAAGCGCATCGGCTTACTGATGAATCTCAATTATACTAACGAGAAAAATAAGCAGATCTTAATGAATATTCTCGTTGCCAGCAAATTTACGATCCGTGATTAGCCGTCATGTTACTTAGATCGCTGACCATACGTTGAAACGGTGTGCTTACTTCCGCCAATGACCGCTGGCAGAATCGGGCATGCATGGTATTCCTTAATTTTCTATATTCAGAGGTTAAATCATTCTGATCAATTTTTAACCTTCTCCCATGAGTAAACAGAACACCACGAAACCCGAATCTTCCAGAAGGAAATTCATCAAACAAAGCTTAGTTGCTTCTTCCATCCTGATTGTGCCACGACACGTGCTCGGAGGCGTAGGGTTTACTGCGCCCAGCGATCAGCTCGTCCTTGCCGCCATTGGTGCCGGGGGGAAGGGTATAAGCGATATCAAGAATGCTTCGGTAAACGACCGCGAACGTGTGGCCGCCTTGTGTGATGTTGATTTCTCCGGCTCGGCAAAAAAGTCGGTGGAGAACTTCCCGAAAGCAAAGCTCTACAATGACTACCGTGTCATGCTCGAAGAAATGAAAGAGATTGATGCCGTCACCATTTCAACCCCTGACCACGTGCACGGTCCGGCCGCGGCCTTCGCCATGCAGCGCGGAAAACACGTGTATGTTCAGAAGCCGATGACGCACAATATTCGCGAGGCGCGGATGTTAACGCAAATGGCGCGCGATAAAAAAGTGGTGACGCAAATGGGAAACCAGGGAGGATCGAACCCGCTGCACAAGCTTGTGCAAGGCTGGATCGACTCCGGAAAGCTTGGCAAAATTTCGAAGGTGCACATCTGGACAAATCGCCCGGTGTGGCCGCAGGGTGGGGCCATGCCTGCCGCTGATGAAAGCAAAAAACCAAAAGATCTCTACTGGGATCTCTGGCTCGGCCCTGCAGAATATAAACCCTACACCCCAAACCTTCACCCGTTCAATTGGCGCGGCTGGTGGGACTACGGAACAGGCGCGCTCGGTGATGTCGGCTGCCACCTGATCGATATTCCGTTCCGCGCACTCGGACTCAACTATCCGACTGACGCGGAGTGCAGCGTGAGTTCAATCTATTCGCAGATGTGGACTCCTGACTATCATCCGGAAGGTTGTCCCCCCTCTTCGTTCATTACGCTTCACTTCGCAGCGACTGAAAAAAGTAAATCACCGCTGGAGATGACATGGAGCGATGGGGGTATCCGACCATCACGCCCTGAGATTATTCCTGCCGACAAAGATTTCGGTGGAGCAAACAGTGCTAACGGTGTGCTTATGGTTGGAGAAAAAGGTGTGATCACCACCAACATCAACGACAGTTCACCGATGATGCCGAAATTATTCCTGAATGATGGTACCACTGAGTTTGGTCCTGAAACCGGCTCAACTGAAGAGCCGGAATACGGTCACCAGCGCAAATGGGTAGATGCGTGCAAGGCAGGCTTCGGAAGCAAAGAGCACAAAGCGCTCACGTCATCGTTTGACTATGCTGGCCCGATGACCGAAACGGTGCTGATGGGTAACCTGGCTATTCGCAGCTACATGCTCAGAAGGCAAACAGGCGAAAAGGTTGAATACTATGGACGCAAGAAGTTGCTATGGGATGGTGCAAACATGAAGATCACCAATCTCGAAGAAGCAAACCAGTTTGTCGGAAGAACGTACCGCAAAGGATTTGAAGTTTAGTTAGTCCTTATTCGGAAGAGATCCGTGCTCGATTGAACGATGTGCTTTTGACCGAAGGATGGGCAAACTGACACAGCGAAATCGGTTCAGACGTAAGAAACAAAGAAGTTCGTGGTGGATACCGCGGACTTCTTTTTTTTGGATCTTTGAACATGAGCACCCGGACAATGTTGATTGTTTCAGACATCAATAGCATGTTTTTGCCCAGAGCACGTCATGCGAACGACCTGTTTGAGGGTTATCAAGTCATCGAACTGGATGCATCGAGACTGGCCGGGGTAGATGGTGAGAACGACCCCGGGAGAAGACATGAGCAATTTGTCTCTGGCGGAATTGAGCGTGCAGCCAATGCGTTGGTGGGCAGGTATCCATCGGGCGTAGATGTGGCCCTTGGCCTGAGCGTTGGCGGCACCATTCTGTGGCGGGCAGCGTTGAAGGGGTTGCCAGTCAATAACCTGGTGTGCTTATCATCCACGCGCCTCCGTTTTGAGACGCTCGCACCACAATGTACCACCCACTTGTACTTTGGTGAGCTTGATCCGGATCGTCCAAACGAAACCTGGAGTTTGAAACTCGGGCGGGAACTCGACCTGGTCAACGGGCAAGGGCACGGCTTCTACCGCGATGACGGTGTCTTTGAAATTCTTAGGAAGCGCCTTCAAATGTGAAAGATTGCACCCCGGCAGTGCAACCCTGGGGACGGGACAGGCGTCTTAGCTAGGATAACCTGCCTTCTTATGTTCAGTAATTACCTTAAAGTCGCCATCCGCAATCTTCTTCGCCAGAAAGCATTTTCGTTCATCAATATTTTTGGGCTCGCACTGGGAATCAGCTGTACGGCCCTGATCGGCATGTGGATCAATGACGAAGTGAGCTACGATCGATTCCATGAGGACTACGATCGCATCTACCGCATCACAGCAACGCTTCCGGAGTTGAAGGTGCACGCGGCTGTGTCGTCAGCTCCGCTGGCAATGGCGATCAAAAATGAGATTCCACAGGTTGAAGATGCTGTCCGCATCAGTAGCGTATCGAGTGATCTTATCCAGGTTGGTGACGTCAAGTTTGAAGAGAAAGGTATGATCTATGCCGACTCGAATTTTTTCAGGGTCTTCACGTTTCCGTTCATCAAAGGCGATGCACAGCATGCGTTGGAAAATCCGGAAGGAATCATATTGACAGAGGAGATGGCCATGAAGTATTTCGGAACTACCGATGTGCTGGAGAAGATTATCCGCAAGAACAACACCGAGGACTTTACTGTCACGGGTGTGATCGCCAATGTTCCGGTGAATTCGCATTTGCAGTTCGATTTCGTACAGCCCATGCGTTACCTCGCTCGCACAAACAACGACCTCAAGAACAATGTTTGGGACAACTTCAACTGGTACACCTACCTGAAATTTCATGAAAAAGCTGACCTGTCAAAAGCGGCAATTGCGGACATCGAGAAGCAAATGCAAGGCATCTACAAGAAGAACGAGTCAGTGCTTAAGTTGGGATTTGTGCTGCAGCCACTCGCGGATGTCCACCTGCACTCCAACTTCCTTGCCGACATTCCAGGGCACGGCAACGCCCAGAATGTTTACATCTTTGGCGTTGTCGCCATCTTCATTCTGGTAGTGGCATGTCTCAATTTTATGAACCTGGCAACAGCGCGAGCCGCGCGAAGAGCGAAGGAAGTGGGGCTGAGAAAGGTAGTTGGCGCTGTGCGGCCTCACCTGATGGGCCAGTTCCTGGCTGAGTCGATCGTGGTAGCCTTGCTGTCGCTGGTATTTGCCTTGCTCATCATATATATAGCTTTGCCCTACTTCAATACACTCGGGGGCAAAGAGCTTGCACTCGACTTTACGAACATAAAGATCGTGCTGGGATTGTTGGCAATTACGGTGATCACTGGTTTGCTCGCGGGCAGCTATCCTGCGTTTTACCTGTCGGGATTCCTTCCGGCTACGGTCTTGAAAGGAAACGTAACCGGGGGTACATCCGGCAGTCTTTTCAGAAACACAATGGTGGTGATTCAGTTTGCTGTGTCAATTTCATTGATCGTGGGAACAATGATCGTTTATCGCCAGTTGAATTACATCCAGCAACTGAACCTTGGGTATGATAAAGAAAACCTGCTGTACGTGCGGATGTCGGGCGATCTTTGGTCGAAGTATGAAGCTTTCCGCACCAGCCTAGGTAACAACCGCCTGACGAATCAGTTCACTTTCATCAACGAGATTCCGACTAAATCGGGTGGTGCAACCATTAGTGTGGATTGGAAAGGCAAGGATCCGAACACGCAACCGTTGTTCTATAATTTTGCCGTTGATCAGAATTTTGAGGAAGTCTTTAAGACAACGATTATTGAAGGTGAAGGCTATACCGAAAATGCGCAGGCCGATACCGCGAATATCATTGTGAATGAAAGCGCTCTTAAAACGATGGACATTCCGCTCACAGAGGCAGTAGGCACAAAGTTGACAGTGTGGGGTGAAGAAGCTACTATCATTGCCGTTGTAAAGGATTTTAATTTCAGGCCAATCCAGGAGCCGATCGGTCCTATGTTCTTGTATCGAAATACATGGGGTGGATACGCGATCGTTCGCACACAACCTGGCGAAACGAAAGGCACGATCGAAGAGCTCGGAAAGATCTGCAAGGAACTCAACCCGAGCTATCCTTTTGAATTCAACTTCCTGGACCAGGAGATTGCCAACCTCTATAAGTCGGAGCAGCGGCTCGGACAACTGTTCAACGTGTTTGCTGTGCTCGCCATCGTGATCTCATGCCTGGGGTTGTACGGTTTGTCTGCTTACCTCGCAGAAAGACGCACACGAGAGCTTGGCATTCGCAAAGTGCTTGGCGCTTCAGGATTCCAGCTCGTGTATTTGCTATCGGCCACGTTCACACGACCGGTGCTCATCGCCACAGCAATTGCTGTTCCGTTAGCCTGGTATGGAATGAATCAATGGCTTAGCGGGTTTGCTTACCACATCTCTATTGACTGGACAATTTTTGTGGTGGCTTTCGTTGCAGCCTTGCTGATCGCGTGGCTCACCGTAAGTTTTGAGTCCGTGAAAGCAGCGAGTACCAACCCTGTGAAATCACTGAGGTCGGAGTAACCGCGATCTGTCCTGAAGGCATTCCGTGGTCGGAACACTTCGCTAGTTCATTCCCAGGGCAATTGGTGAATCCTGCACACCTACGAGCCAGCTTTTCGCTTCCGCAACAACTCGGTCGTCAGATAAGTTGTTGCTGTGTGTTGCCTTTACTTCAACGTCTGGCGTGATGCGTTCTCTGTAATCATTTCCCTTTCGATCAACGTAACGCAGGTGCGAAAGTCGCATGCTGATGTTTGAAGCAACCTCTGTGTCAATCAACCCATAATTGTAGCCTGCGGTTGCCTCGCCAAAAATCCTTGAATGCTTTCTTCCTTTTAATCCCACCGCAAGAAGTTCAGCAGCACCACTGGTCTGTTGACTTGTAAGAACAGCAATGCGGGCTTTTCGCATGTCTTTGGTCCACAGCGGAAACCGCGTGATGGCTTTCTGATCAACATATAAGTTGCCGTTGTGAACGGTGTACATATTCTTGATCTTCTTGTGATTGTCTACAGCAGTTACGACAAGTCCTTCGTCCAGGAGAGGCGCCACCGAAGCGAGAAGTGTTTGGTTGTCTCCGCCTGTTGCATAGCGTAAATCGACTATCCATTGCAATGCATCATCTTTAGCCAATGAATCGATGGCTTGTCTTACCTCCGCTACTTGTTTCTGAATGGAGGTTCCGGGCTCCATCGCGACCAGGCGCAGGTAACACACGTTGTTGTCAAGCATGGTAAAATAAAACTTTGCATCTGACGCAGTAGTGCTTTGGCTTTCAGCCTTGGCGATGATCGTTTTTGTGGAGGTCTGATAGAATAAAGCGTTTCGATCTTTCAATTCTGCAAAGAGTATATCAAAGGTTCGCTTGAGCTCCGCCACGGATTTCGCTCCTTTCGCAGCCTCGCGCATAGCCAACGAAAGGTTTTCCCAATCTACTTCCGCTGAATTGACAGACAGTTCTTTTGCGTGGGCAATCGCTGTTTCAACCACACGGTTCATCTCAGGTTGTCCCTGACTTCTTGCCTGCGTAGCAAGCGCTAGAATAATGAAGAGCGCAACAACAAGAATTACAGCTTTCATGAGTTTCATATGCATTCAAGTTTTGTTTGTCAGAAATCCGCCCATTTCCTGATGCTAAAATCTGAGTAACAAAGATGAAAATGCGTTCCGAACCTGCCATCCGCATCAGCGGTCGATCAACTAGTCCATTTCGAAGCCAGATGTCCGGTCATAACGGCAGGCAAAAAACATGCATCAAACTTACATCATACAGTTCATCGAAAGATCACGTCAATTGGACCGCCAAATTCGATCGTAGATAGAAGTTCGTTATGTATGTCGTTTTTCACGCGCAATCATGCCCTTCGGCAAGGTGCAAAGGGTGGATCAATGGCCAGGGCTGTGCAATTGGAGCTGCATCACGGGTATATGATCTGAATGTCAAATTTCAAATTTCAAATTTAGAATCGTCCTCAAACCGGGTGCGTTTTCATACATTTACTTGAACCCTAACAATCAATGGACTCCCGCAGAGACTTTCTAAAAAAAGCCGCAATGCTTTCCGGTGCGGCAACAATGGCCAGTGTGTTGCCTGCTTCCGTGGCGAAAGCGTTTTCGATCAACCCCGCGCCAGGCACCAGTTGGAAAGATGCGGAGCATGTTGTAATCCTGATGCAGGAAAATCGTTCGTTCGATCATTGCTTCGGAGTCTTGCGCGGTGTGCGGGGCTTCAACGATCCACGCGCCATGATGCTGCCGAATAAGAATTGCGTGTTTCTGCAGACCAACGAGAAAGGAGAGACGTTCGCTCCATTCCGGCTGAACATCAAAGACACAAATGCAACATGGATGGGGTCGCTGCCTCACGGCTGGACAGACCAAACCGATGCGCGTAATAATGGAGCCTGTGACAAGTGGCTCGAGGCAAAACGATCAGGGCACAAAGATTACAAGCACATGCCGCTCACGTTAGGCTATTATTCGCGCGAAGATCTTTCTTTCTATTATTCGCTTGCCGATGCCTTTACCATCTGCGATCAGAATTTCTGCTCGAGCCTTACCGGAACAACTCCCAATCGCCTATACCTGTGGACGGGTAAGACCCGGGACGATGACCCGAGCAAGGCAGCACGTGTCCGGAACGAAGAAACTGATTACGATACCCAGGCAAGCTGGAAAACGTTTCCTGAGCGTTTGGAGGAAAATCAAATCTCATGGAAGATCTACCAGAATGAGCTTAGCGTTGGTGTAGGCTTCAAGGGAGAAGAGGATTCATGGCTGTCTAACTTTACTGATAACCCCATTGAGTTCTTTTCGCAGTATAATGTTGGTTATTTACCTGCCCACATGCAGCATCTTCCCAGCAAGATAGAATCGCTCCGCAACGACATTGCAAATGGTGAGGAACGCGCGAAGGCGCTTTCCGAAGGAGATGATCTCCAGCGGTTGAAGAGAACGCTTGACAACCGGAAGAGGGAACTCGAGACTTCGTTACAGCACCTGAAAGAATATACCGTTGAAAATTATGCAAAGCTATCGCAGTATGAAAAGAATTTGCACGAGAAAGCTTTTGTCACCAATGTCAACGACCCCGATTATCACAAGCTTGAATCACTGAAGTACAATGACAACGGCACGGAACGCGAGATGAGCGTGCCGAAAGGTGATGTGTTGCATCAATTCCGGAAGGATGTGGAAGAAGGAAAACTTCCCACGGTATCATGGCTGGTGGCGCCCGAGAACTTCTCAGATCATCCGGGTGCACCATGGTATGGAGCGTGGTACCTGTCGGAGGTGGTGGATATTCTTACTGAGAACGCGGAAGTCTGGAAGAAAACCATCTTCATCCTTTGCTACGATGAGAATGACGGATACTTCGACCATGTTCCCCCGTTCGTTCCGCCTGTCCCGAACGATTCGCTTTCGGGTAAAGCGTCTGCGGGAATTGATTTAAATACCGAATATGTTTCGTTGGAAGAAGATCTGAAACGTAAGCCTGCTTCCCACGCCCGTGGTGGTCCGATCGGGTTGGGCTACAGGGTTCCGCTGGTGATCGCTTCGCCCTGGAGTCGCGGTGGTGCCGTGTGCTCGCAGGTGTTTGATCATACTTCCATCCTGATGTTTCTTGAAAAATTTTTGAGTCACAAGACCGGAAAGGAAATTAAAGAAACAAACATCAGCGCGTGGAGGCGAACAATCTGTGGTGATCTTACATCAACGTTCACTCAGTATAATGGCGAGAAGTATGAGCTTCCAAAGTCTGTAGAGCACGATTCCTTCGTTAAGAGCATTCATAAAGCCCAATTCAAAGGTTTGCCTGCCGGATTTCATGCGTTGAGTGCAACAGAGATTCAGCTGGCAAATGCATCGCCTTCTTCTTCAGTTCTTCCGCGCCAGGAAAAAGGAACGCGCCCTTCGCGGGCACTTCCTTATGAGCTCTATGCTAATGGCAAAGTTACATCCGGTAATAAATTCGAGATCAGGTTCGAGGCAGGTACCGCTGGTTTTGGCGCAGCATCGCTCGGAGCGCCTTTTCATGTTTACAGCTACGGACCAGCGTTCACGAACCGCGCCTATGCCGTTGCTGCAGGCGACTCGCTGACGGATACCTGGAACGATTTGGGCGGTCAATATCATTTCAGGGTTCATGGTCCAAATGGGTTCTTCCGCGAGTTTAAAGGCCACACCAATGAAACAACTCTTGAAATAACATGCTCGTATGAAAAAGGAGGGAAGAAAAATTTTACGGGAAACGTGGAGCTAACCATCATCAACCGCAGTGCAGCGTCTGTTACGTTCGTGGTTGCTGACAAATCCTACAGTCAAAAAAGCACAACCAGGAAAATTGAGGCTGGCGCAAAAGTTACCGTACCGGTCGACACATCAAAATCACTTGGCTGGTACGATACCTCCGTTACAATAGTGGGTAGTGCAATGTTCGAACATCGGTTTGCAGGCAGGGTGGAGACGGGTAAGGAGGGCGTGAGCGATCCAGCGATGGGATGAGAATTTAAAAAAAACCAAAAACCAAAAAACAAAAAGCAAAAAGCAAAAACCAAAAACCAAAGACCAAGCCAAAAAGACAAAAGCGAAATAACAAAAAAACCAAATGCTAAAGACCGAAATACGCCATCCTTACTGAATTGTTTTGGAATTTGATTATTGATTATTGGTTCTTTATTGCTCCTGCTGGTAGATTCAACGTTCGACTGCGCTTGGATTATTTGCCCATCATTTTATCCGGCTCTTAATATACTTGATTTGCCCGTTGTGGTTTGACTCGTGCTCGCAGACGTGGAACCATTTGCAATAGTTGTTGGTCGGACCCCAGAACCATTTCTCGTCAACGGTGAGCAGCCACTTGTCGTCACGTTTTTTGAATTCGGTGATCGTGTTGTTTCGAACTTCCTCCAACGTGCTCATGTAGAAATCCAGGGAGTTGCCTTTGATGGATTTTCTGCCTTCGTCACCCAGATTCATGGCGGCATCGAACCGCTTTTTGTCCTGCTCGCTGAAGTTCCCCCATTCCTTGCCTTCGAAGGTGTGAATCTGGTAGTAGCGTTCAGTTGCCGCCAGGTGCAGGAGCATGGAGCCGATGGAATTTGAGTCAGCGTCATGGATGTAGTCGAGTTGCTCCGTTGTCATTCCACGCACAGGGCTCAGAATTACACCACGCATCCATGTCATCATGGAAAGAAGGGTTCCAATTTGTGGCGAGAATCCGTCACGAGGTCCGATCACATTGGGCCTTTCATCGGCACTGCCGTGCATTGCTTCAGAAGCAAGGGAAAGACCAAGGGTGCCTGAGGTTACAAATGCGGAAGATTTTAGAAAATTCCTGCGATCAATAGGTTTTGAGGGGTTCATAATGGTGCTGTTTGGTTTCTTATTAAAGATAGTTAGAATTTAACCAGAAGTTCTTTTCGGTTTACTCACAATTTGTTGGTTTGGGAATGGCCTGGATCGATATTGGGATTGGTTATTTATCTTATCTTGAAAAACGGTTTGTTCGGGAACGATTTGTCTCGAATCACTGCATTTCGTTTTCAAGAGGGATTCGATGCAAGACGGGAGCAATACATTATTGGAACAGCATAAGTCAATCCAGGTGAAATACTTTTTCTTCTTTGTTTGCTGGGGTTTGTTTTTTCTCGCGATGCGGATTTTTCGAGGTGAAGCAGGCTATGTACTGGCGACCTACGGAATTGTTCTCATGCTCGGTATTCTCCTTAATTTTCTTCCCGGGAAAGAAAGCCGGAGACTCCGTGCCATAGGCTGGGGTTTTTTCTGGGGCGCACTTGCATTCGGATTTCTTGTAATCATCGGTTTTATTTTGCTCTCCTACCTGATGACTCCATAATAGTGCCAGTCAACGGGCTACCTCATTTACCTACTATTGTTTCCTGAAGCTGCAGTTTTTGCATCAGTGTACGGGTCATGCTTGAGATAGGTAACAGAATGATGAGACCGAACACTATTCCCGGAATTGCTATGGAGAAAAAAGAAAAGAAGATCCGTTCGACTAATGTTGGTTCGCGAACAACTCCGTTGATTGTCATTTCATCAGTTGTTATCATCACTGAAATGAAAATGATTGGAAATATGCAACACAAAAAGGTCTCTAGAATAGGAATGCGCGGCCTGAGTTCCACGACCGTGGCAGTCTCGCTGGGAATAATTTTTCCTTTAACACCCGGCCTGGGTGTAGATTTGGTAGCTAAAAGGATATTGTTACTGATTGAGAAGTCTAACCCCTGAAGCTTGCCTGGATATTCGGGCCAGGAAAAAATAAAAGTGCTTTTGGTGGCAAGCAGCTCGAGAATGGCCGACTTAACCTGGTCTGGAGAAAGGTGGGTGGTGTAGGTCTTTTTGCGAAACATGTTTCACAAGATCGTAAAGGATAGAAGCTGGTGCAAGCATTGTCGGGAGGAAACGGAAAAAATAATCCGCTGGACCGCTTTCTCTGCTCTTGCGGTTAAGCACATCACGAATGAGCACTCACGCTTTCCTCAGCCCTTCGGAGAAACTCTACTAACACCCTGATCCTTTCAGCGATGTCGGTAAAGTGGGCCGGAAGGTGTTTGTGCTCATGTACCATGTAGGTATGGTAGATCTCAACCAGCGCATCGCGGTATTGGCCAGGGGAGGCGAGCGAAAATACAAGGTCCAGGCCTTTTACAACGTCTTCGTTTAGGACGGATTCCAGTGGCACATAGATAGGCTTCATCCCCTTGTTGCGAATGTTCGTGGACATTGAAATGACGATTTACTCAAAGCTACTAAAGTTAGTAGGATAACGGAACGATTTTACCTGGATTTTTGATAACATGGCGACTCATCAGGTAAAGGCGAGGAATTCTAAGAAGCTTAAGGCTTTCGGGAAGAGACTGAAAGCGTTGCGTACAGAAAAAGGGTGGTCGCAGGAAAAGCTGGCAGCCCGCGCGGGGGTTTCGGAAAATACAATCGTAACGCTGGAGGCCGGGAAACTTAATACTACAATTGCAACCTGCTTTGAAGTGGCAAGGGCGTTAGGTGTGGATGCGAGCAGACTTTTTGAATTTTAGTCAGCTGGCTTTCACGTAAAATTGCATCGCATCGAGCTGCAACATCGCGAGGCGGAAAAAGATCTTGCGGTGAATTGGGATTTACATGTCAATGTCTAAAAAGTGGCTGGCCGAACAACGCGACCAGCCACTTTGAGCATTCTGCCCGCGAAGCCGCTATCGCTTACCTTCCAACTCTACCTTGATCAGAACATCTTCTTTCTTTTTCTTATACACTTCGCATACAAAGGTATTCTTTGTAATTCCAAGGATGCGGTCGGGGTTGAATTGAAACACTTCGAGGCCGTTGACATTACGCGTGTCGAGCAGCGTGAGCTTTTTCACATTGCCGGTCTTGCTTTCAACATGATAAGCCGTCAGAAATCCGCCCTGTGTATCCAGGTGCTGCGCAGGGAGTTCGGTGATGGGCAGATCCTTGTTCTTCACATTGTCGAGGAAGACAAAATAATGATTGTCTTTCATGTTAATGTGCGCGAACGACATTCCTCCGCGTCCGTTGCTGCCGCGCTGACGTTTGGGTAGTTTTTTCATCCATGCCAGTTTGCCTGCCGGGTCGATCATGGTAACGAGGATATCGTTATAGTGATAGGTGTAATAAACCGTGCTTCCGCCATTGGCATAGGAAGAATGCATTTTCTCGTAATATTGCTCACCCACCAGCATCACACTGCCATCCGGGTGGATGTATACGTGCTGCAATACCATGTTGGTGGCCTCCGCATCGTCATCGTCTTCTTTTCGCTCATTCTTACGCTTGTCTTTTCCGCTTGCGTATTGATTGAGCACATCAACGGGAATTTCGTAGGTGCTCACAGTTGATGGCTTCCCTGCGGCATCAAGTTTAAACATCAGCACCCCGTCAACATTGCCGGCAGCTTTTCTTCCTGATTTGCCCATGTTGTAGTACCCAGCCGCGATCATTCCGGACTTCGGATTTTCATGCAGCCAGAGCGTTTTAACAAACTTATCACCCAGCTCGACCTTAGCTGTTGTTACCGGTGTTTTGGGATCGGTGATCTTCAGTATTTCCAGCGTGTAGTTGGCCTCGTCCTCGCCACGCTTCTTCTTGTCCGTGGAGTCATCGTTATACACGCGGGTTACAATGTAAGCGTTTCCTTTGGAGTCCAGCGAGTAGTCAAGGTTGTCCATTTTTTTCTCGGTATACGGCATGGTGATCTTGCCGCCCCACTTTTCTGTCAATGCCGAATTGAACACGTGCATCCCAATTACATCGTAACTCTTGCTATCATCACGTTTGTCGGGCTTCACGCGATATTGGACAACCATGTTTGTCGAATCGTGCGAAAAATAGAAGTCATATTTGTCGGCCACGCCTGCCGACATCCATCCAGTTCTTACCAGGCTGCCCGTGATCTTCTCATTCACTGTGATTATTTTTTTTGCAGGCTTCAGAGAACACCCCGCAATGTCAATTTCACGCGCGAAGAGTTGTTCCTGCTCATTTTCCCAATAGGAGTAGAAAAGATAGAACCTGTCTTTAAAGCGGGTGATCTTTTCGATCTGGTAGCCTTTCGGAAAGTCATCGTGCAGACGCGTTTGCTGAAATTTGAGTGTTCCGGCATTGAGCTTTTGAAGGACCACCGACCTCTTTACAACTTTCAGCGTAATAATATCGCCTTTATAAGCGAAGTAATATTTCGAGTCAGCGTCAATAACATCATATGGCGGGCCGACCGTGATTTTGGCCTGCCCAACGGATGAATGATAAATAAATAAAGAAAAAAGGACTAGTAGAGTATAGCGTACCATCGGGTAGTTAGGTTTAAGAGCGAAAGATGATGGGAATTCTTTTTTTTAGCAACATCGTAAAAAGGGAGTATGCAGGCATATGTAAGGTTCAGGTTTAGCTTTAAGCGTTGCAGATTGTGTTGTTTCTGTTTAGTTCCTGGGAGATTCCTGCTATTTTGTTCCCGCTGGTGAGGTTATAAGGGTGAAACGCTACTGCTGGCATATGGCGCAAAAGCATTGGGTAAAATGAAACGATTAAGAACGTTTTTTTTGGTAGGGTTGATCGGGGTGATCGGCTTTTTGTCTGTCACCATCCACTCCATTGAAAATCAGAGGAGGATCCTCAAGGAAGATGTGATCGAACTTTCGAAAGTAAAGTATGGCATTTTCAGTGTTGACGAGTGGAAAAAGATCCTGGCCAACATCATCAGTAAAAAAGTTGAGGAGCTGAACTTTACAGGCGAGAATAAGGCCTCGATGCGCTCCAAAATCTCAACGTTTCTCTACAAGGTGATCGATGAGTACGAGAGGCGGTACTACGAGCAGAACTCAACCTCCATTTCAGGTTTGTTCAAGAACCTTGCCACGCAAAGCCTGGGCGCGTTTAAAGACATCCGTAAGAATGTGCCGCACTTTACGGAGGAGATTATGGATTTTCTAAACAACCCGCAGAATAAGAAAGCGATTCGGGCGTACATCATTACGAAGCTCAATGAATATGCAGACAATACGTTCTCAAAAATTGATTACGCGGATCACGATGCCATCCTCGCCAGGCATGGCTTCGCAACGCGTGAGGAAGCGATCCAGGGCCTGTCGATGAGGATCGATGACCTCACAGAACAAAGCAAACCTTACAAAGTGACGATCCTCGCGCTGGCGCTCACCATGATAGCAGCAGTGTTCCTGTTAAGATCGCTGTCAAAGTTCGATTATGTGTTGTTGGTAACCATCAGCCTGATCCTGCTGGTCACCGGCTTAATACTTCCGATGATTGAAATTGATGCGCGGATCTCCCGGATGCAGTTCACTTTGTTGGGCGAGTCAATTACGTTTACCGACCAGGTGCTCTATTACAAAAGCAAAAGCATCCTCGAAGTGGTGTGGCTTATGTTCAGGCAGTCGCGGGTGGATGTGATGATCGTGGGCGGGCTCGTGCTGGTGTTCAGCGTGCTTTTTCCGCTCATGAAGCAAATGGCCTCGTTGCTTTACGTGTTCAGTTCGAAGTTACGCGCAAACAGGCTTGTCAGGTTTATGGTTTTTAAGACTGGCAAGTGGTCGATGGCCGATGTGATGGTGATCGCCATCTTCATGTCATACATCGGCTTCTCAGGCATCATCACCGAGCAGCTGAATCAGATCCAGCGTATTGCCACCTCCGTGGAGATACTAACGACCAACCAATCAAGTTTGCTCACGGGATTTTTCTTCTTTACGGCATTCGCCATTTTTAGCCTGGCTATCAGCCAGAAGATTGAAGGGGAAAGAAGTTAAGGTTAGATTTAAGATTTTAGATTTAAGTCTGCCGTGGATTCTTGAATGCTAAAATCTCAAATCTAAAATCTGAAATTCAAGATCGAAATTGACTTAATCTACTTCTTGCCATCTACTCCCTTTGTCTACGAACAAGTCGAATTTCGATTTCACGGGCAGCTCGATAAAAGGATATTTAACCCGGGAAAGGTATAACCCCTGGGGATGAGCCGATTTTATATTTGCAGGAGTTTGTGTGCCGTTAAGATAATCTTCGAATTGGGTTATCGTAAGTTTTTGTCTTCCGGCTTGCAGGAGGCGGTGAACGATGATTCGGACCATGCCGCTGAGAAATCGGTTTGCTGAGATTATAAACTTTAGCCGGTCCCCGGATTCGTCAACAAATAATTTTGCATGGGTGACGTGGCAGATGGTTGTTTTTGGATGGGAGGCTGTGCGGTGAAAGAAGCGGTAGTCGTTATGGGTTGGGAGCAAGGTCAACGCCTTTTTAATCACCGACAGATCAAAGTTGTGTGGGTAGAGGGCGCTCACAATGTTGAGGAATGGATCTTTGCTGCGATGAAGGTAATAGGTGTAGGTGCGTTCGATGGCGCTAAGCCGTGCGTGGGCCTGATCGTCAACCGGAAGGATGTCAAAAACCGCGATGTCATCCGGCAACATTTTATTGAGCCGAAATAGCAATTCAGAAATTGAGATAGTGGGTAGATCGGCATGAAAGAAATATTGGCTGGCATGCACCCGTGAGTCTGTGCGTCCGCATCCGACAATTGTCACGGGTAACTTGACAACATTCGAAAGCTGGGTCTCGATAACGTGCTGCACACTGGTATTATGCGGAAGCTTCTGCCATCCGTTGTAGCGGGTACCGTGGTAGGCGATGTGAAAGAAGTATCTCAGGAAAGTCTACATTAAATTTTTCAAAAAAACCACCGCAGAAATGCACGCTTCAGCCTCATGCATGAGGTTATAGATCGTCTTAACTATTCTTTCAAAAATAGAAGTCCCCAGCCTGGCTTGAAGCTTGCAGATTGCAGCCCTGTTTATGTCAACGACTTATAGTACGCGCACACCTTTTTCATTATACACTCTGCGTGCTTCGGGTTTGAAGGACGACAGGTTTCTCTTCCGAGGAAGGAGATCGCCATGCCGGCTTCGCCCCAGTCTTTTTCATCGAGGGCTTCCATAAGCTGCTTCTCGATTTTTTTCGGGTCCGTTCCGGTGGCAATGCCAAGTCGCGGTGCTACGCGCACAACGTGCAGGTCAACAATAACGCCCTCAGCCTTTACGCCAGACTCGCGCATGATTACATTGGCTGATTTTCTGCCGATGCCGGGAAGTGCGGTGAGCTCTTCCATCGTCATCGGAATCTTTTTGTCCGTTTTGATCTCGGAGGCGATCTTCATCAGCCACTTCGTCTTGTTGCCAAAGTTGCGCACTTTGCTGATCTGCGCGTGCAGCGAATCTTCATCGGCTTTCGCGAGTGCCTTCATGTCCGGAAAAGCCTTGAAGAAGTCGGGCGCTATTTTATTGATGTGTGCATCCGAATCCTGGGCGGACAACACAACCATCACAAGCAGTTCATACGTGTTCCCGTATTCCAGTGGATGTTTCTTGCCCTTGTATTTCTTAAGTAATGGTTTGATCTCCTTGCTCCAGTTGACTTTGGCCATAAAACGTTAACGTATTTGCAAATCGAATGTATGAAATTAACCGACTTGGTGAAGTTTAAGATTTGACTTTTGACCGTTTTTTTTGACGCGGTGGATTTCACACCATGCATACCCTCTGGAATTGGTCAAAAAAAATTGTGGTGTACCATCGTTATAAATGCAAAGAGATTCTTTCCGGTGGAAAAAATCTCTTTGTCTCGTTGATGCGAGCCTTAAATACCTTGTGTTTAAACTGTCTTGGGAACGTGGGCTGTCATGTCGCTGGTCTTGAGACGAATTATCTCTTTGTCGATGCGGAACAAGCCGCCATCATTTGGTCCGA
>DASWTP010000251.1:0-22475 GCA_036402075.1 Chryseosolibacter sp.
GACGTGAACATGATTCCAAACAAGATCACAACTAAAATCCCTCCCGCGTAAATCAGGATTTGCGCAACGGCCACAAATTCCGCGAACGACATAATGAACAAGGCGGCAATGCTCAGTAAACACGCCAGGAGCCATAGCACGGCTTTGAAAATATTCCTGGCCAAAAGTATCGCGAAAGCAGAACCAAACGCTGCCAACAGGAATGCGCAGAAGATGATCGCCTGAACTTTCATGTATCGGTTGGGGCAGGTGGTGGGCCTGCTGGCTTTATCTTTGGCCTGAAAACCGGTTTAGCGGCAGCAGGTTTCGGAGCATCGGCTGCAGTAGGTGCATCCGATGGCGATGGAGGTTGAGCCACTGCGGGTTTCACTTTGCTTTTCTGATATTCTTCAAATACCAACTTCTTTTCCTGTATCTCGGCCGGAGTCATTTCCGCGAATGCATAAGTGTGCTCCTGGATGTTGGTGACACTGAAATCGTAAACCTT
This sequence comes from Chryseosolibacter sp., assembly GCA_036402075.1. Lineage (GTDB taxonomy): Bacteria > Bacteroidota > Bacteroidia > Cytophagales > Cyclobacteriaceae > Chryseosolibacter. Next base: position 488 of record DASWTP010000251.1, read on the forward strand.
AGTCATCGTGAGACACTCGGTTGGGCAAACGGTTGTACATAATCCGCAGAAACAGCACTGCGACATGTTGATGTCGAAGGTTGCCGCGTAAATTCGCTTTGATGTGCCATCTGAAGTCTTGCCGATCTCTTCAACTGCCCGGATCGGCTCGATGGTAATGCAATTGACAGGACAGATCTTTGCACACTTGTCGCACACAATACAATCGTCAATTTCGTTGTGGAGGCGATAACGACCGTTAACAGGCACCGGCAATATTTCGTGTGGGTATTGAATCGTAGCAATACCATCAGGCTGTTCAAAATAGGCGGAATCGAAAATGGCAACTGGCTTTCGGGACTTTCGCGCATTTTTCAGATGGCGAAAGGTGAGTTTCAGGCCCGTCAATAGTGAGTCAACAGAGCTTGTTATGTTTTGCCAATATGAGTTTTCTTTTTGCTGCATGATTCAACCCAAGTCCCAACAGGCGGTGGCGTTATTAATTTGGTTTCGGCAGCGTAAACGTGAATTTACTGCCTTCACCAGGTCTGCTGTCGACCCAGATCTTGCCACCGTTCTTCTCAACAAATTCTTTGCACAGGATCAGCCCCAACCCGGTTCCTTTTTCATTGGCCGTGCCACGCGTGGTGTAGGGAGCAGTTTTATCGAACAGGATTTTCAGTACATCTGCGTTCATACCAATGCCGTTGTCCTTTACCGAGATTTGCCACTCATTTGGTTTCTCGTCTGCAGCGATAACAACTGTGCCACCGTCATTGGTGAACTTTATGGCGTTGGTCATGAGATTGCGAATCACGAGGTTAACCGTATTGGAGTCGGCAAATGCGAGTGCATTTTCAGGGATGGTGTTGAGCAGCTGGATTTGCTTATTTTGCACGGAAGCAAGCAGTTGGATATTTTCTTCAACAATTTTTCGCAGGTCGATCTTGCTGGCCTGGAGGTTTAGTTTGTCCATTTGGAGCAGTGTCCAGTCGAGCAGGTTATTGAGCAGGGTGCGGGTGTGGTTGAAACGGCTCTTAAGTTCTCGGACGTGGTTCGGAAGTTCTTCCGGTTTCACAGCTCCTTTGTCAAGCAGGTCGAGCAGCCCGGCCAGCGCATTGATCGGTGAGCGCAGGTCGTGCGAAATGATTGAGAAGAATTTGTCTTTCACCTGGTTCAGTCGCTCGAGCTCTTCGCTCCGTTTTTCCATGTCTTCCTGGTGCTGGAGCAACAGCGTGTTGATCTGGCGTCTGCGCTGACCGCTGCGATAAACGGTGGCCAGCAGAATAACGCTCAGCGCCATCACCACCACCAGTATGTTACGAATAAATTCCTGGCGTTTGATCTGGTCGTCTTTGATGTCGCGGGCACGACTCAATGCCGCGATTTGAGAGTCTTTCGCTTCTGTAGCGAAACGCATTTGATCACGGAAAAGCTTGGACTGCATATCCTGACTGAACAGGGAATCTTCAAGCTGCTTATACTGTTTGAAATACCCGAGCGATTTTTTGAAGTCGCCTTTCGCTTCCCAGATCTGCGAGAGCATGGCAAAGCATCGGATCTCAAGGATACGGGCATTTGATTCACGCGCAATAGCCAGACTTCCATTTACGAATTCCAGCGCTTCGTCATATTGCTTTTGGTTGAAAAACACAACACCACGCCCCAGGTTAACTTCTGCAATCCCGAACCGATTGTTCGTTTTCGCGTGCAACTGATACGTTGTATCGTAGTAAGCAAGTGCGGTTCGCGGATTGTCGTTATGGAGGTAAACGGTAGCCAGTTTTGCCAATGTTTTCGGTTCGAGCACATGAAGATTCTGTTCACGTGTGAGTTTCAGGGAACGTGTCAATGCCAGGAGCGCAGAATCATATTTACCCTGGCGGATCATCACATCGCCAATTTCATCGTAGGCGTAGGGCACGCCTTCCCGATCGTTGATTTTTTCGCTCATTTGAAGCGAGATCTTAATGTGGTCAAGCGCGCGGTCGTATTGGCTCAGCTCTTTAAACACGCGACCAACATTATGGAGCGCCACGGTCATTCGCAGTGAATCGTTTTTTGCCTTCGCGACACGGTAGGATTGGGTGAAATAGTTGTAGGCCTCGTCATATTCTCCGAGGTCGTAGTAGTCATTAGCAATGTTGTTGTAGTCTATCGCCAGCGTGGAACTATCATTGTTGAAGAGGCTTTGTTGCAAGGCCTGGTTATCATACCGCAATGCTGTGCTGTAATCTCCGCTGATGGCAAACAGTAGGCCAATGTTGCGGTAGGCGAGATTCTTGGACGTGGCAAGGTTCTTTTCTTCTGCCAGGTCTACCGCCTGCTGCGCAAATTCCCGGCTCTTCGCGTAGTTGGTGTACTGGTATTCCTCGGATAGTTTAACGTAAAGTTTTACCCGGGTGGTGTCGGGATTAGTTTTCTTTAGTTCAGCTTCAAGGCTATCAATCTTGTTTTGACTGAAGGCAGATGCAGAGCTAAGAATAACAAAAACTAAAACAGCTAGGTGGCGCACAGTATTTATATGAATAGTATTTTCCAAAAAGCAATAATAATGACTAAGCAAAGAGCTGCAGGTGTCAGGTATTTCCAACTTAAACTCATGAGTTGGTCGACCCGAAGTCGAGGATAAGTCCAGCGAACCCACATTTGCACAGCTACAAAGATCAAAGACTTACTCAACAACCAAAAAATACCCCATAAGGTTAAAGCCAATGTACCAGGCTCGCCAGTGGTCCAGGTTGCCAACTGGATTGAACCAATGTTTGGTAAGGGTGAACTCCAGCTTCCAAAAAATAACACTGCCCCTAATATACTGACTAAAAGCATCATTGCATACTCGGCAAGCATAATTACCGCCCAGCGGAAGCCTGAGTATTCGGTATGAAACCCTGCCACCAGCTCCGATTCCGCCTCAGGTAAGTCAAAGGGAGCGCGATTCGACTCCGCCAGTGATGCAATAAAGAAGATTATCCAACTTATGAACAAGAGTGGCATCCGCACGATATTCCAGTTCACAAATCCGCCAACAACATCGGTGCGGATTCCGAGCGCAGGCATCTCAAGAAAAAATTTCGACTCAGGTGACAAGACACTCTGCTGCATGGAAATCGTCTGCAAATCAATTGATCCAGAAACCATACATACCGTGAGTACGGCCAGACCGAGCGGTACTTCGTAGGAAACGATCTGGGCAGCTGCCCGCATTGTGCCCAGCACACTGTATTTAGTGTTCGAACTCCAGCCTGCCACCAATATGCCGATTACATCCAGGGACACGATTGCCAGCAGGAAAAAAACTCCCGAGGTAATGCTCGCGCCAGTCCAGGAGGGTGTGAGGGGCAAAACCACAAAACCAGCAAATACGGAAGTAAAGATTACAAGAGGTGCAAGTTTAAAGAGAATGCGGTCTGCCTTCGCGGGAACAATATCCTCCTTCTGGATGAGCTTCAGCAAGTCCGCGATCGTTTGCGCAAAGCCGTAGTAACCAACTTCCATTGGGCCGAGACGATCCTGAATAAAAGCCGAAATTTTTCGTTCGGCATAGATGGCCACGATCGTATAGATCAACAGGAAGGGTAGGATGAATACGAGCGTTGTCAAGCCATTTAAAAACGACCGAAAGATGATAAATATTGGGTTGGAAAGCCAGAGAAAAATGTGCCCAGGTGCTCAGGTGTTCATGTGCTCATGTTAAATCGGTTTAGAAGACTGTATTTGTGATGAAAATACCAGTTCGTCTCGTCATTTAATTGTGTCAATAAGTGATAGCGGATACACCACACGAGCACACGAGCACCTGAGCACCTGACCACATCTCAACTTTCCCAAAGCTGATGCTTCTCCAACTGGACGGCATCGTGAAAAAACATCCGCGCAGAATTCTCAAACGATTCGGTGTAGTCGGACACCAGGAAGTGATCCTTGGCTTCGGGCTGAGTATTCAATAATTTTTTTGACGCAAGATGGGTCAGGAGCGCCTGAGCAACGACTTCTGATGAGTCGAGGATTTTCATTTTACCCTCGTAGTATTGGCTGATTTCTTTTTTGATCAGCGGATAGTGTGTGCAGGCAAGGATCAGTGCTTCGATGTCTGCCAGCGTAGGGTCAGACAGGTACTGCGCAATGATTTCATGACTGATCTGGTTGTTGAAAAAACCCTCTTCGATCATGGGGGCGAGCAAGGGCGTGGCCAGGGAGTGCACAGTGATCGACTTGTTCGCCTCCTCGATCTTCCGATTGTAAACACCGGATTGCACCGTTCGTTTTGTGCCGATGAGTCCAACGCTTTTACCCGGAAATTCATTGGCGACAAGTGCGACCATCGGATCGATCACGTTAATAATGTGCGTGTCTTTACTCACATATTCTTTGAGAAGTTCATACGCGGCCGAACTGGCCGAGTTGCACGCGATCACAATGACTTTGCAGCCTTTTTTCAGGAGAATGTTGGCAATTCGGACGGAGTAAGCCTGGATTGCTGCCTCAGACTTATCACCGTAAGGCAAATGAGCCGTGTCGCCAAAGTAGATCATGTCTTCATTCGGAAGCAGTTTTTTAATGGCGTGAGCAACCGTAAGGCCGCCAATGCCGCTGTCAAAAATGCCAATGGGCTGTTGAGGTGACACACTCATGATCTGAAATTTGCGCTGCCAAGTTTATCAAAATAAACTTCTTGCAAGTGGAATAGATAAAAAAAATCCTGACCATCGGTCAGGATTCAAAAATGGGTAGTTTGCTAAAGACGCTAAGCAACGTTTTCTGACAAAGCGGCTACAACAACTTCTTTCGCTTCCCGGTGACCACAATACGAACACTTATAATGTTTGATGATAAGACCGGTCTCCATGTTGCCAGGTGCTTTTTCAACTTCTTCCGATGCAATTTTGAAAGTAACATATCCGCACTCCGGACACTCAATGGCGTGCTGGTATGAGTGATATTTTTCAATCTTTTTATAACCGGTCACCTCGTCAAGCCAAACATCATAATCGACTGTGTGTATTTCCTTCTGCTCCGCAAACTGGCTGGCTTCAAGGTGTGCTTCCTCTTCATGCTCCGCTAATCTGCGCATCACATTGCCAGTCGGGGAGATTCTTGGTTTTGTTCTGAGTTTTGCAAGTCGTTTCTCAACAAAGCGTGGATAATAGATCCGGACAAGGCTGTTGAAAAGAAAATACATAACGACCAAAAAGCACAAAGTCATAAAAGTTCTTACATAGAACCACGTCTCTTTACTGCCGAAAATATCCATGGAAATTCCAGCGGCCAGGTGATTAATGTAAAGAGCAACCGCCAGAATGACGGCAACAACGGCATACCAGAAATATCTGATTTCATGAAGATTTACATAGTCGTATTTTTCCTTTAAATCCTTGATCAGAAAGATTTTAAATTCATGGTAGAGCAGTATCAAACCGGCAATAGCAGCACACACGTAGGCTCCGGGCACGAGGTAGGCGTCAAGGGCTTCAACAAAATGAGGCACGTTTTCCATAGGTGAAAGATTGGTTAGGGACAACAATTTATCAATTCCCAGGCTGTTTTCTTACATCTTCCAAGGGAAATTTTCAGGCTGGTTTTCACCTTACCTTGAGATTCGTAATATTGTGGCGCCAACGAAAGGCATAAACTATGACAAACAACCTATTGAAAGGAAAACGAGGTATCATTTTCGGGGCCCTCGATGAAAATTCGATCGCCTGGAAAACCGCGTTGAAAGTAAAAGAAGAAGGCGGAACCTTCACCCTCACCAACGCGCCAATTGCGATGCGGATGGGGAAGATCAATGAACTTGCAAAAGCGTGTAATGCGGAAATCATCCCTGCTGATGCAACTTCGGAAGCCGACCTTCAAACCTTATTTACGAAGTCGCAGGAAGTACTGGGCGGCAAGCTCGACTTCGTGCTCCATTCAATCGGAATGAGTCCAAACGTCAGAAAAGACAGACCGTATGGCGATCTTAACTACGATTGGTTCCTGAAAACCCTCGATATCTCTGGCGTTTCCTTCCATAAGGTATTGCAGACTGCAGAAAAGCTTGATGCCATGAACGAGTGGGGTTCAATCGTGGCCTTGACGTACATTGCCGCACAACGCACGTTCCCTGATTACTCTGATATGGCGCAGGCGAAGGCGGTCCTCGAATCCATCGCCAGAAGCTATGGCTACCGTTTTGGAAAGCTAAAGAAAGTGAGGGTGAATACCATTTCACAATCTCCGACAAAAACAACTGCAGGTGCCGGAATCACAGGCTTTGATGTGTTCTTTGACTACGCGCAAATGATGTCGCCACTCGGAAATGCTTCAGGCGAAGATTGCGCCAATTACATCGTTAGCCTTTTCTCAGACTTCACGCGCATGGTAACGATGCAGAACCTCATGCATGATGGTGGTTTCTCGTCAACGGGTATCACTGAAGACTTGATCGAACGTCTTACGAAATAAGTTCCGAGCTTAAGCTTCGGCTTCGGGCGTAGTTTTGCTCGAAGCTCGAAGCTCCTGGCTCAAAGCTCCTTTATGGTTTCTTTTGCTCACGCCAAGATCAACCTCGGCCTCAATGTGCTCAGAAAAAGGGCCGATGGGTTTCACGATCTCGAAACCTGTTTCTATCCGGTTCCCTGGACAGATGTTCTTGAAATCATCCCCGCAAAAGAGTTTCAATTTTCCTCAAGCGGATTAATGATTGACGGCATTGCTGCGAATAACCTTTGCGTTAAGGCTTTTCAACTGTTGCAGAAAGATTTCAACCTTCCACCGGTGCAAATTCACTTACACAAGGTGATTCCGATGGGTGCAGGTCTCGGTGGAGGCTCTTCCGATGGTGCTTTCACCTTGCGCATGTTGAACGACATGTTTGAGTTAAAAATCCCCCGTCAAAAACTTATCGATTACGCAGCCAGGCTGGGCAGCGATTGCGCGTTCTTTGTTTCAGACGAACCTAAGATCGGAACAGGACGCGGTGAAATCTTATCGGCAACCTCTATCACTTTAAAAGGCAAATGGCTTGTGTTGGTCAAACCTCCTATTCACGTTTCAACGGTTGATGCGTTTGCAGGGATTGTGCCGCGGGAAAATAACCTGAACCTGAAAGACGTTGTCGAAAGCAAACCGGTTACTGAATGGAAAGCTCTTTTGAAAAATGATTTTGAGGAAACTGTTTTCAGAAGATACAGTGTCATTCGCGAAATAAAAGAGACGCTTTACGCGAGGGGTGCGGCCTACGCATCGATGAGCGGATCCGGGTCAAGTGTTTTTGGAATTTTTGAAAACGGTGTTGACTTGAAGAACGAATTTTCCGGATTGTCATTTTTTCAGGCATTGCTCTAAGGCGCAAAATGTGGTAAACCCACATTTCTGTCCGGACACATTTCTCGAACCGGTGATGAACTTATAGTGGAACATTGCGTTCGCTTGGAACTTTCATATCCTCCTTTCATGTCGCAAAGCCGCGGAGAACCACAGAATTGCATACAACACCCCAAAGTAAGAGTTAGGATCAATTCAAGCACTGACTTCATCCAAGCTCGGCCTCAAACCGGGCACTGTGTGTCCTACTTTAGGAAGGTTGGGGATCAATCGATCAAAACTTTTGGCTCAAATCGCTTCTTCACCAGCGGATAAGCTGCTACAGCACCCATTATAATCAACGTGCCGATGTAGAAGTTTGCATTCATCTTTTCTTGCTGTCCAAAAATGATGACCGCCATGATAATCCCATACACAGGTTCGAGGTTGAGCGTCAGCTGGATCATAAAAACAGAAACGCGTTTCATCAACTCAACGGCAACGGTGTACGCATAGACCGAACAGACGCCCGCAAGGATAGCGATGTATAACAGGTCCATGCCTGAAGGAATGAGATGAAGCTCTTCGGTAGCGCCTGAAAACTGATATACTGGCAAAAATATTCCGGTTCCGATAAATACACCAACCATCTCGTAGAAGGTGATGCTTCGAGCGGGGATTCGTTTTACAAGACGTGAGTTAAAGACGGAGAAAAGCGCGGATGTGAAGCCGGCCATCACACCGAGGAACAATCCCCATTTATATTGGAAGTCGAATGAGAAGATCACGTACAGCCCGATGAGCACCACAAGTCCAAGCACGACTTCATATTTTTTCAATTTGGTTTTGTTAAACCACGGCTCGAGCAACGCAGCCCATAACGAGTTTGTGGCGAATCCCACAAGGCTCACCGATACGTTGGAGACACGGGCGGATCCGAAGAAGGTTAGCCAGTGCAACGCTACGATAAATCCGATAAGGATGAGGTAACCAAAATCGTTAGATGAGACCCGGAAGGATCCGCGGGTTGCCAGGATCACCCCGGCCATGCCGATGGCCGCAAAGATAGACCGGTAGAAGACCAGCTCCACAGCCGGTACTGTGACGAGTTTCCCAAGAATGGCGGAAAATCCCCAGAGAAAAACAATGAAGTGAAGCTTAAAATAATCGGTAGAAGATGCCATCAGCGCGGAACGTATTTATACATGCCCAGGGAAATCAGCGCGAATATAATGTTAGGAATCCACACGGCAATCCATGCAGGCGCTGCTCCTGCTTCGGCATACGTCCGAAAGAGCGTAAAGAATAAGATAAAGACAAACGACAGACCGAATCCGAGCGCAATCTGCAAACCAGTTCCTCCGCGGCTCTTGCGCGATGCCACAATACAACCCATAAAGACAAGAATAAAAATTGTGAACGGAGATGAGTATCGGGTGAACTTCTCTACCTGGTAGGCCTCAATGCCAGATGAACCACGGGCCTTAAGCGTGTTAATGTAATTGTTAAGTTCGGTGATCGTCATCCCGTCATATTTACGATAGTCACTCTCAAACTCTTTCGGATGAATCACCAACGCAGTGTCAAGCGATGCGCCCTGTACGAGGCTGTCAGCGGAGAGCGCGGTCTTGGTTGTTTCAAAGCCTGGAATAGACTCGGGGTGCGACTTGCTCTCGAAAATGCGGTCAATCTTCCTGATCTTGTAATCGCGTAACGTCCATTTCTGCTTCGTGGTATCCCATTCAATCCGGTTGGCAGTCAGCTTTTCCACCAGCTTCTTGTTTTCGAAACGCTCAAGGGTAAAATGATAGCCAATGTTTGAAGTGTTGTTGTAGCTCTGCATGTACAGATAAACATCCGGGGCCACCTGGATGTGAATGTTCCGCTTATCGAAGTAGAATCGGGTTTTCAAGTACTGTACTTCAAAGGCAAGTCGGGTTTTATTTGAGTTCGGAATCACCCAGCCTGTTAGAATAAACATGAGCACCGCTACGATACTGGCACCAACGAAGAATGGAACGAGAAATCTGCGGAAACTTACACCCGCACTCAGGATGGCAATGATCTCTGTTCGCCCTGCCATCTGTGCGCAAACATATACCGTGGCAATGAAGATCGTAATGGGCGTGATGAGACTTCCGATCCAATAAATATAGTCAACATAGTAGGATGCGATCTGCATGCCGGAAACGCCCGCTTTTGCGAACTTGTCCATCTTGTCAGTGAGGTCGATTACCGTGATCACAGACATCAGGATCAGCACCACGAAAAAGAAAGTGCTAAGAAAACGTTTGATAATATGGAGATCGAGTAATTTCATTTGCTGTCCGCAGTCATCAGTCAGCAATCCACTGCTTTCTATGCGGTCGTGGACTGTCGCCTGTTTGAAGCTTTATAATCGTTGAGAAACAATTCCTACCATTCTATTTTTCCATGACGCAAACGTTCCGTTTTCGATCTGCTTTCGAGCCTCACGTACCAACCACAGGTAGAAGGTAAGGTTTTGAATCGTAGCAATTTGTGCGCCCAAAATTTCTTTATTGATAATCAAGTGGCGAAGATACGCTTTTGAATAGAATGTGCTGACGTATCCTCCCAGTTGAGCATCAATAGCAGAAAGGTCGTCTTTCCACTTTTCATTCCTGATATTGATGATTCCTTGCGTGGTGAAGAGCATTCCATTCCGGGCGTTTCGCGTGGGCATCACGCAATCAAACATATCCACCCCGAGGGCGATGCATTCAAGTATATTTTCAGGTGTACCAACACCCATCAAGTACCTGGGTTTGTCGGCTGGAAGGATGGAGCATACCAGGCTCGTCATGGCGTACATGTCTTCGTGCGGCTCACCTACGGACAACCCGCCAATCGCATTGCCTTGCTGGTTCTGGGAGGCGATGAACTCGGCTGATTGCTCACGAAGATCTTTGTATGTACTTCCCTGAACTATCGGAAACAGCGCCTGCTCATATCCGTACTTCGGTTCCGTGGAATCGATCCGGTTAACGCAACGCTTCAGCCACTGGTGCGTAAGGTGCATGGACGATTTAGCGTAGTTGTATTCACATGGATAGGGCGTGCATTCATCGAAGGCCATGATGATATCAGCCCCAATTGTGCGCTGGATATCCATCACAGATTCCGGTGTAAAAAGATGACGAGATCCATCAATATGAGACTTAAAAGTGACCCCTTCCTCCACGATTTTTCGGTTCTCAGATAGCGAATAAACCTGGTAGCCCCCGCTGTCTGTTAGTATCGGTCTGTCCCATCCATTGAATTTGTGGAGGCCGCCTGCTTTTTCAAGCAACTCAATTCCCGGCCGCAGGTAAAGGTGGTAGGTATTTCCAAGGATGATTTCCGCATTGATATCATCCTTCAATTCACGTTGATGAACTGCTTTCACTGAACCCGCGGTGCCTACCGGCATAAAGATCGGAGTGTGAATAGTACCGTGGTCAGTCACCAGATGCGCAGCCCGGGCTTTCGATTGCGGGTCGTTTGCCGTAACCTTAAATTTCATAAGGGGGCAAAAATACGAATTAGCTGCCAGCTTCCAGCTACGAGCTTCGAGACGGTTTGACGCGGATAAATTTGTTCTCCTTGTTGAAAAGTTATTTTACCTGTATACAGCTCGGAACTCAAAGCTCGCAGCTCGCGGCTAGTGGATTCCAGAGCTCAGGTATGACGCCAGATTTTCACGCGAAATAATTTCCAGTGGAAGAAGTTCGTTTGCCGGAGGGTTTTTGTGCAGGATCAGCTGGCCCACAAGATGGTTGATACCGAGAAAGGCCTGGCGTTTTGGATTTTGGTTAATAAGGAAATCAATGATCCCTTTTTTCATGTACGCGATGTTCTCCTCAAGCATATCGTATCCGATGAGCTTCAGGTCTTTTCGATTATGCTTTTCCAGGAATGCTGCAATGATGGCAGTAGCTTTTGATGTGCTCACGAACAGGCCGCGAACGTCATGGCTGTTGATAAGCTGGAGAAGTTCTTTCTCGAAAGATGGATTGTCGGGGCTGGTCAGGTTCAAGGTTTGAATCTTAAAGACTTTTGTCTCTTTGTCATCAAAGTATTCACGGAAGCCTTTTTCTTTCTCGGCAAGATGGACGGAGTTTCCAAGATCTTCGTTCACATGCAATACAGCCAGCACGCCTGCCTTACCATTTTGTGAGAGGTGCATGAGTTCTGCGCCAAGCCGGCCGCTCTGGTAGAGATCCTGGCCAATGAAGCATAGCGGTTGAATTTCATGAATATTTGTATTGAAAAGCACGAAGGGAATTCCTTTCGCCTTGAATTGTTCAAAGAACGGAAGTGTTTCGTGATAGAAGATCGGAGCTACGAGGATCCCATCCGGCTCGCTTTCGGTTACGCGCGTGGCTACTTCGGTAAAGGTGTGTTTGTCGTAAAGATTAAAGAAGAACGGCTGAACAGTAACACCATAACGCAACCATTCCGCTTCCGCCTGATTGATACCGGATTTTGACGAAGCCCAATACGGGTCCTGATCAGGATTCGGGACGAGTGCAGCGATTCGATAGGTTTTGTTTGCACCAAGAGTTCGGGCTATCAGGTTCGGTTTGTAGTCGATCTGGTCCAGCACCGACAGCACTTTTTTTAGAGCGTCATCTGAGACACGACCCCGGTTGTGCAATACGCGGTCAACCGTACCCACAGAAACCCCGGCCAGCTGGGCGATATCTTTAATGCGAATATTCTTGGTATTCATAGGTATAGCGTTTGGTCAAGGAAAGGCCATTTCCAGCTTAAAAACCAATGTTTGCGTGCACACGTGTTATGTGTGCGCACACAATTTTACTTTTTTCTTTTGATTTTTCCGCATACTTTTTAAATTTACTAACGGTTAATGAACTTGTCTTTAAATGTTCCCCTCGATCTTTGAAGGCATCAACACGACTACTTTGTTAATGATTGGTTTATAAAGTAGGGTTAATTGAATAAAGAGGCTTCCCCGCTGAAGCCTCTTTTGTTTTTCAGGAATATTTCAAATCCAGTAATTCATGTTTCATGTCGGTTTTTTGAATCGCGCGCACGATTTCGCCTTTGGGAAGCGTATCCAAAACTTATCTTTGTAATTCTAAAACCTCACTTCCTTGCTGATCTTATTTGTTGTCTTTTGTGCCGCAGTTGGTATTCAGATCATCTTCTTCGTAACCTTTTTGTCTGTGCTCAATCGAAAGCGCGAATCAAAAATGAAAGCTTCATTCCCCGTGTCCGTGATTGTGTGTGCCCACGATGAAGAACAAAACCTTCGTGAGCTGCTGCCCCAGCTCCTTGCCCAGGATTACGATACATTCGAAATAGTAATTGTAAACGACCGGTCGAATGATGGCACGTATGATTTTTTGCTCGAACAAACGAAACTAGACCCACGCGTCAAGATGGTGACCGTGGAGTCGTTGCCGGTTCATGTGAACGGAAAAAAATATGCACTCACACTCGGCATTAAAGCCGCTTCGCATGAATGGATTTTGTTAACGGATGCCGACTGCAGGCCTGCTTCCACTAAATGGATCGCCAGCATGAGCAGCCACTTTTCAGACGAGTCGCATTTTGTGCTCGGTTTTTCTCCCTACCAGGCAACAGCCGGCTTTCTCAATAAGTTTATCCGTTTCGAATCGCTTGTTACGGCTATTCAGTACTTTTCCTTTGCGTGGCTTGGTAATCCGTACATGGGGGTTGGGCGAAATCTTGCCTATCGCAAGTCACTGTTCATGGAGAAAAAAGGATTCAATACTTTTTTAAACGTGACTGGCGGTGACGATGATCTTTTTGTAAACCGCCATGCAAAGGGTGAGACCACGTTTGCCGAGTTGCGACCGGAGAGTCAAATGCTTTCGATCCCGGAAAAAAGCCTGCGCTCATTTTACCGTCAGAAGGTCAGACATTTGTCCGTGGGGAAACGTTATAAGCTGAAACACCGTATACTGCTGGGTGTCTTTACAACAACATGGTTGATCGCGTGGTTTACGGGAGTTGCTGTATTGGCCCTTGACTTCTTAACCTATTGGTGGGTAGCGCCCATCCTGCTGACGAGAATTATTCTTTTGATGTTCACCATTAAAACCACGGCTAAACAGGCTCAACTCACATTTGAGCTTTGGACTGTGCCCATTTTAGATTTTCTTTACTCGATTTATTATCTTTCAACGGGCCCGGTGGCCCTGTTAACCAAGAAGATTCGATGGAGGAACTGAAAAGGGATTTTTCTGATAAAGCGATCGAGGACTTTCGGCTCATTGATATGGCCGTATCCGGTGACGATGCCGCCTATGCCCGTCTTCTCCAGCGTTACAAGCGCCCCGTTTACCACATGATCCTGAAAATGGTCCGCAATGTAGACGATGCCGAGGACCTGACCATTGAGTCATTCGCCAAGGCGTTCCGGAGCTTGCATCGGTTCAAGAAAGATTTCACGTTCAGTACGTGGCTGTTTCGCATCGCGACCAATAACACCATCGACTTCATACGTAAGAAAAAGCTGAACACGCTTAGTATTGAGAATACCTTCACGGATGACGATGGTCAATCCGTTTCTATAGACGTGGAAGACGAAAACCTCGATCCACAGGAAGAAACGATCCGATCGCAAAAGGCGGAGCTCATCCAGGTATTTGTCGATAAGCTTCCGTCAAAATATCAAAAGCTGGTGAGGCTGCGTTATTTCCACGAACTAAGTTACGAGGAGATTGCTGAGGAGCTGGATGCCCCGCTTGGCACCGTAAAAGCGCAACTGCACAGGGCTCGTGAATTGATGTTTGAGATGGTGAAGAATAAGCGGGATCACATTTAGAATATCGTATGGCTGTAAAAAAGACGTTGGCGAAGAAAAAGAAACGATTGCATAAATCGGCTTCTAAAACTGCGCGCAAAGCTGTTCAGCCGAAGCGATCGCCTGATAAAAATTCAATAGCCGAAAGAAGAAAAAGTCTTCAAAATTCGATCTCAAAAATTCCACCGGAGAGATTGTCAGAGGTTGAAGATAAAATCAACGAGATTCTTGCAACCGGCCCACGGAACGAACCAAAGTCACTTCGGGGAATTTGGGCCGGGAAAGGGTTTGAGAATATCGATATAGAAAAAGCGTTAAAGGAAGCCAGAGATGCTATGCTCCAGGGAACCCTTAACAAAGAGTATTAATGAATTATCTTCTTGACACAGTAACAGTAACCAGACATTTCTCATCAAAAGGCAAGATCGGTCAAAGAGCCACTAAAATTATCGATCACGCAGAGCGCTTTGGAAATCATACGCTCTTTGTTTCTGTTGTTTCGCTATTTGAGATCATCTATCTTTTTGAACGGCAACGAATTCTGATTTCGTTGCCAATTGCCATCTCGATGATTGAATCAAAAACTTGTTTCAAAGTAGTCGATTTAACTGTCCCAATCGTGAAAGTCGCTAAAGATATTCCGTTTTATGAAATGCACGACCGGTTAATTTTGGCGACAGCTGTTCACCTTGGTGTGTCGGTTATTTCAAGTGATGAAAAGTTTGACGACATCACAGGAATCAAAAGGATTTGGTAGCTTTCAGCCTCAAAATCACGCGCTGTGCAAGACGTAAGCATCATTTTCAAATACTTTCCAAACCTGACTGCCACGCAGCAGGATCAGTTTAAGAAACTTTTTGCGCTATACAGCGAATGGAACGACAAGATCAATGTGATTTCCCGCAAGGATATTGAAAACCTCTATGTCAACCACGTGCTGCATTCATTAGGCATCGCCAAAGTTTGCCAGTTCAAGCCAGGAACTTCCGTTCTTGACGTTGGAACCGGAGGCGGTTTTCCTGGAATTCCGCTGGCGATCATGTTTCCGGAGACTCAATTCCACCTGGTTGATTCAATCGGAAAGAAAATTACGGTAGTGAAGAACGTGGCCGAAGGCGCGGGAATCAAGAACGTGAAAGCCGAGCAGATCCGGGCCGAGCAGATCAAGGGTGAATACGACTTTATCGTGAGTCGGGCAGTAACGCGCTTGAAAGAGTTTTACGGCTGGATCAACAAGAAAGCTAAGAAGGATTCAAAACATGATCTGTTCAATGGCATCCTCTATCTAAAAGGCGGTGATCTCGATGAAGAGCTTGCTGAATTAAAGCGACCCTACCAGCTCACGGATCTTTCGACTTTCTTTGAAGAAGAATTTTTTCAGACCAAGAAGGTGGTTTATGTACCGTTAGCTTAAAAGCACCTTTCCGCTTTCGGCTTTCCGCTTTCCGCTTTTTGCTTTCGGCTTTCTGCTTTCGGCTTTCGGCTTTTTGCTTTCGGCTTTTTTACCTACCTTGTTCCTACCTAGCCCATGAAGAAGCTCGCGACATATGTGCTTGTTCTGCTCCTGTTGCTCAATGTAATGGGATACTATGGGATTTTTATCGGCTTAAAATATTCTCATTCATCCGCGTTCGATCAACGCCTGGACGATTTCCAATACCTGGATTCCCATACTGTCACCCTCAAAGTTCCATTATCGATTCCCTACTATGGCGACACAGAATATCAGCGCGTTAACGGGGAAATTGAACACGAAGGTGAGGTTTACCGCCTGGTAAAACAGAAATACGAAAAGGATACGCTCTATATAGTTTGTATCAGGGATTTTGAAAGCAAACGGATCAAGCAAGCCCTTGCGGATTATGTAAAAAACTTTAGTGAGCATTCCAGCGATAACGCTTTCAAGACTGTCCCTTCATTTATTAAAGAATACATCACTCCAGGATTTGCATTTTCATCCTCCAGTTCGGGATGGAACCAGGACATACCGTTTGGGTTAACGGTGCAAAAGGTCAACAATATTCCGCTCACCACTATTTCCCCACCACCTGAGGCCTAGCAGGATTTCAATTTCCTGATAGAGCTTCCTTCTCGTTGGTTTGGGTTAGGAAGTCTCTTCCACTTTTTAATTGCCTGTAGAAGGCAAACATTCTCTAATCATACTTATTACTATGAAAAAACTTTTACTGTTGTTCAGTATCTGTGCACCAGCGTTACTTTTTGGTCAAACAATAAACGATGGCTTAATGATGCCAGCGAAAACCGTGTGTACAGGATTTGTTTATACCCATGACCAATGGACCAGCTACTGGGAAGGCGAGCTGAAACGTGAGAACGGAAACATCGGAACACTCACAACAACTGCTGTGACTTGGATGGCAGCCTATGGCGTCACCGACAAAATCAATGTGATTGCTATGGTGCCGCACATCTGGACGAAAGCCAGTGGAGGAACACTTACACCAATGGAAGGCATTCAAGACCTTACCCTGGCAGTGAAGTACAACTTCTTCACAAAGGAATTCGGTGAGGACAAATTCAAAGCATTTGGGGCATTAACGTACTCGCGTCCACTCACCGACTACAGCGCAGACTTTCTACCGTTATCGATCGGAATGGGATCACAGAATCTTTCATATCGCCTTACCGCGAATTACAACTTTGCCCACAAAATTTATGTGAATGCTTCAGCCGCATACACCTGGCGAGGCAATGTTGAGCTTGATCGTCCTTCGTATTTCACCGGGGGACAGATATATTTTACAAACGAAGTCCGGATGCCAAACGTGTTCGACTACATCGTGAATGTTGGCTATCACAAAGGACCTCTCCAGGTAGACCTCAACTACATGCAACAAAATACATTGGGTGGCGGTGATATTCGAAGACAAGATATGCCGTTCGTTTCGAATCGAATGAACGCTGCTAAAACAGGACTGTTCGTCATGTATTACCTGGCGGCACCGAAAGGACTTGCTGTACGTGCCGGTGGTATGACAACCGTTGCCGGACGGAATGTAGGACAATCATCAAGCCTCATGGGCGGACTTCTTTATACTATTCGTTTCGCCCCACAACCTGAATAAGAAATAAAATGAAAAACTCTACCATATTTTTGAAATCAGCACTGAGTTTGTTCTTTGTGCTTGCCGTTGGACTAACAAGTTGCGATAAGTCGATTGAGATTCACGGGAATCTTGCAGATAATACTCCGACATCACCTGATGCGAATGCTGGTACATGGCGCATGATCGTACTTCCGGCCGCAAACTCTATTGCTGTAGCTCCGCCTGCATCGGTAACCTCTGATGCATACGTGGCAGAACTTGCCGCAGTTAAAGACGCCCAGAAGCAACTTACCAAAGAGCAAAAGTCGATCATCAAGTATTGGAGTGCCGGAGGCATCCTGAGATGGAATCAACTGTTCAGGGATCTTGTGGCCGAATACAATTTGCCCCCAGCTCCGAAAGCTGACAACACGTATCCCGTTCCAAACGCGGAAAATCCTTTCGGTGATCCCAACTTCCCATTTGCCAATCCGCCTTATGCCGCCCGCGCCTACAGCTATGTAAGCGTTGCGCAATACGAAGCACTAAAAGCTGCGTGGCATTATAAAAGTTTGTACAACAGACCTGCACCCTACCAGGTTGATAGCAGTATAGAAAACTTAATGCCTGTCACGGGTGTCTCTGCGTATCCATCGGAGGATGCAGTAATGTCTGGTGCGGCCGCGGACATGTTGAAAGCTCTCTTTCCTGCTGCGGTAAGAAAAATTACACTTTGGGCAGCCGACCAACGAAATGCAGCGTTGTGGTCTGGGCGTGCTACCGCCAGCGACATTTCAGCTGGTCTTGCTCTTGGAAAAGCAGTTGTTATGCAAATGCTTGCCCGTGCAGGTACGGATGGTATGGGCGCTGCCGGTGGTAATAAAGCGATGTGGGACGGCCTCGCTGCGAACGCGGAAAGTCGCGGTGAGACTCCTTGGATCAGTCAGGACACTCCGAAGCGTCCTCCGATGCTTCCGGCATTCGGCAA
This sequence comes from Chryseosolibacter sp., assembly GCA_036402075.1. Taxonomy (GTDB): domain Bacteria; phylum Bacteroidota; class Bacteroidia; order Cytophagales; family Cyclobacteriaceae; genus Chryseosolibacter. Next base: position 18,585 of record DASWTP010000251.1, read on the forward strand.
CGTCAGGGCCTGGAATATGAGTGCTGCACAAATTACAGCGAGCCGCCCCGCTGCACCTCCGCCAACCGCGTCCGGAGAGATGGCAACCGAAGTTGCAGAGGTGCTCTACTATTCACAAAATATGACACGCGAGCGTTTGGCGATTGTTCACAAATGGGCCGATGGTGCCGGTACCTATACGCCTCCCGGCCACTGGAATGACATTGCCGAAGAATATATTGCTGAAGCGAAATTCAGCGAGGTTCGTGCAGCGCGCGCATTTGCACTACTGAACATGGCAATGCATGATGCAGCGGTCGGGTGCTGGAATACAAAATTTTTCTACTTCAACCCTCGCCCTTCACAAATGAATCCCGGAATTAAAACGTTGACCGGCCTGCCGAATTTCCCGGCCTATACTTCGGGCCATTCAACATTCTCAGCTGCTGCGGCAACTGTACTTTCTTATTTGTTCCCGCAGGCAACAGCCGATTTTGAGGCGCAGGCAACTGAGGCATCTCTCTCAAGGCTGTATGGCGCCATTCACTATCGCTCTGATTGTGAAATGGGGCTTGCGCATGGAAAAGTAATTGGCGGGTTTACCGTCAACAGTGCGCTCACGGATGGGGCAAACTAAATCTGTAACCATGCCCGTGTCTAGAGTAGACAATCAGGACACAAGAAAAGTAAGCGCATGAGTTGTTGTGCGCTTACTTTTTCACTAAGGCGCGCATAGCAATTAATTCTCCTTTTGGCGAGCGTTCCATTGCTCGAACCAGTATTCGAGAAGTTTGTCACGCCACTCCTCGTTTTCATCTTCATTTTCACTGGGAAACAATCCAACTACAGTCCGCAGGTCCGCAAGTGCCTGCAGGATTTCCCTTTCGCAAAACTTTTCGCGGCCATAGCCTTTGCTAAGGATGAAGTCGTTCAAAAGATTGTTCTTACTGCTTGATGTACTGTGATCAAAAAGCAGGGTGTTGGCAAATTCCTGCATCAGCTCCTGGCTTCCTACCCCCAATAATTCACACAATAATTCAACATGCCTGGGGACCGAAACTACCACCGTTTTGGCTTGAAGGTTTTTCATCCCCGGAGTAATTTTTTTTGAAAAAATATTGTAATCCTAAAATTAAACTAGTTATTTAATAATAACTTCTAGAAGTTATAGTTAATGACCTTTTTGTTGTTAAAATGCTGAAAATAGGGTATTTTTTTCCTTGGTATTTTTGCTGGACACTCAAATGGCAAGGAAATTCAAACAATACAACAGGATCAAAGCTGCCCTGGCGGAGCGCCAAAAATCAAGTAAGGAATTGGCCGATTTACTAGAGGTGTCTGCACAAACCGTTTCCTTTTGGTGCACGAACAAACGCCAGCCAACAGTCGAAATGCTTTTTGAAATTGGAAAAGTTTTGAAAGTGGATCCCCGCGATCTTTTGGTCGTTGACTAATCGGTTAGCCAGCGCTCTCAATCAATTGTTTCATTACCTCGAAGGTCTTAGCCTTGAGTTCCGGCACCTCTTTCGAGGTAAGTCCAACGGTGGAAATTTCTTTCCCTACATAGATCCTGATCAAACCCGGTTTAAGGTTGATCGTGCCAGGAGGCATTAATTTTCCAGCGCCAACGACAACCATTGGCAAGAGTGGCTCTTGTGTATCAACGGCAATTCGGAACGCACCATCGTGAAAAGGCTGGAGGATTTCTTTGGTGCGGTTCTGCGTCCCTTCAACAAAAATCAAAATAGAGATTCCTGCTTTCAACGCAGCTTTCAGTCGGTCGATACTTTTCTTTCTACTTTCCGGACTTGAGCGGTCGACAATAATTGTTGCGGCTTGAGCGATCCAGCCGAAGATCGGGATCTTCTTCAATTCCTTTTTCGCCAGCGGTCGAAACTGCCCCGGGATGATCATGCGAATTCCCGGAAGATCGAGGAACGAGGTGTGGTTACTTACGTAAATGTAGCTCTGGCCTTTTCGGAAATTTTCTGTGCCGTAAAATTTGTACCGGATAAAGGTCAGCTGACTGAAAATCCAGCTCCAGATATACAGAAAAAAATATCCCACGCGCCCGGCCTTCATCCCAAAGAAAAACGGGAGTACTAATCCGGGCAAAAAAAGGATCATAAAAACAGTAAACACCAGAAACACCCAGACCTTGTACAGCGTGCTGAAAATGAGATTGACGACCTTCAATGGATTATTCGATTACTTTTGGAACGCGAAAATAATCTTTGTCTTTCTTTGGAGCATTGACGAGAGCGCGCTCGTGCGGTAGATGTTCTCTAACTTCATCTTCACGCAACATGTTAATTTCATACGACATGGTGGTGAGAGGTTCCACCCCCTCCGTGTCCACTTCTCTTAATTTTTCAACCCAGTCCACAATCGCAGTCATATCCTGCATCATTTTCTCGGCATCCTTCTCGTCAAACTCGAGCCGGGCCAGGTGTGCAATTTTATCGAGATGGGCGCGATCTATCTTCATTTGGTTAAATGCTGTTGCAAATCGTGGTCGATTATTCGTCTGACATCCTCCTTCATCTTTTCAATGGTGTCGAGAGTATAGTCAGCGGGGTCAATCGGCTCGTGAAAGATAATTTTCATTGGCTTCCAGTTGAGCAGAAATTGATCCGGTGGCAAAATGATCCAATTAAACGGTATGGTCACCGGCACTATCGGAATCTTTTTCTCAATCGAAGCGCGAAACGCACCATCCTTGAATTTCCCCATCACGGGTTCCTTTTCAGTCACAATTCCTCCTTCCGGAAAGATCACAAGACTCTTTCCTTCGTCAAGGGCAGCCAGCGTACGAAGCATCGTGGAATAACGGCTCTTCAATTTCGAGCGATCGACTGTGATGTGAAGCTTTCTATACATGAAGCCGAACAACGGTATATTCTCCATGTCATTCTTACCAACGAAAATCGTGTTGTGGTCATTCAAACCCATGGTGGCGATGTCCATGTAGGAGAAATGATTGGGACAAAAAATGTATTGTTTTTTCCTATCGAGCCTTGTTTTGTAGATCACTTTCCATGGAAGCGCAATGCCAGTGAACAAAAGTTTAGCCCACCACCGGTTAAAAATTCCAATGAGCCTGAATTGTGAAGGGAAAAGAATTGGAATCAGGAGTAGCGGGAAGATGACAATGAAGATAATTGTGAACACCGCAATTCCATAGCCCGTATAAATCGCCCGCACAATTTTCATTGCTTCAGAATTCCGTATCGAAGATTGATTCCAGGTTGATGTTGCGTTCATTTTGTCGTTGACGGAATCAAGAGGAGTTCGGTTTGTCTTCCATCAATATACCGGAATCCCGACTGATCAAAATATCCATCTTCTTCCAGTTTGATCAGGATCTCTTTCTTCCACTCCGGCAAATATACAGTTGTATTCAATTCGATTGAATAGGCGGTGTTGTAGTGCATAGCATAATCTCCGTCAAAGGGTACGCCACCCTGCATGTCCCACATGCCGATGGTTGTGCCAGCCGCGTGCCCGTGGTATCCGATGGGGTGCGTATAGATCGATGGCGATAAGTCAGCCTCGATCGCTTCTTTCCTCGACTCCGCCAGGATTTCATTGCCCGACTTACCGACTTTAAAATTCCCCGTTAGAATATCCTGCAGTTGGTTTCCCTTGGCGAGTGCAGCCGTGAGAAAGTGCGGAGCTGCAGTTTCGCCAGGTTTTAGCACATAGGCATGCTGCTGGATGTCAGTGTTTAATCGGAGGTAGGTAATTCCAAAATCAACATGCAACAGGTCGCCCGGCATAATGATTACAGGCTGTGGCCGTTTGACAAAAATGACGTCCGGCTCGCTTCGTTGAATTGAAACGGATGGGTGAAACCAGGTGTCGAGCTTCAGCTCTTTGATTCGTTCGCGGAACCACCACGTCAGGTCATCG
>DASWTP010000252.1:0-20259 GCA_036402075.1 Chryseosolibacter sp.
TGTTCGGGTGATGAGGTAGACACCTGCTGTCACCATTGTTGCCGCGTGGATCAAGGCACTCACAGGTGAGGGGCCAGCCATCGCGTCTGGCAGCCATGTTTGAAGCGGAAGTTGTGCGGACTTTCCCACAGCGCCTCCCAGCAGTAGAAAAGCGATGAGGGTTCCAGTGTCGGATCCAAGAGGCAACGCCTGGGGTGCCTGATCTAAAATTTCCTGGATTGCTAACGTGCCGAATGTTTGAAACAACATAAACAATCCGATCGCCATTGCGGTATCGCCAACGCGTGTGATGATAAAAGCCTTGCGCGCGGCATAGCCGTTTTTTTCTTCCTTGTACCAGAAGCCGATCAGCAGATAACTGCAGAGCCCAACGCCTTCCCACCCGAGGTATATCAGTACAAGGTTGTCGGCAAGCACGAGAATCAGCATTGAACATACAAACAAATTCAGGAATGCGAAGAACCGTGTGAAGCCATCGTCATCGTGCATGAACTCGATAGAATAGAGATGAATGAGGAAGCCTACAAAGGTGATCACGAAAATAAACACCATGGAGAGGGCGTCCAGGTGAAAGGCAATGCCTGGGGCAAATCCGTTAATGCTAAACCAGGTCCAGAGATGTTGATCGATCACTTGCCCGGAGTCGCGGAGAAAGCTGAACCCGAAGATAATTGACACCATGGCGGAAAGTCCCACACTGCCCGCACCGATAATGCCAGAAAGAGTTTTAGAGAGCTTGTCCGAGAGCAAGATCAGGATCAATGCGCCAGCCAATGGAAACGCAGGAACGAGCCACAGATAATTTTCCATAGTGAATACTTTATAATGTCAGCATCCGTGTGGATGCCACAAAATCAACCTTTCATTTTGTTAGCAGCATCGCCATCGAGTGTTTGAAGCTGATGGTAAAGCTGAAGGATCAGCGCAAGTCCTACCGAAACTTCCGCTGCAGCCATGGTCAGAATAAATATGAACATCACTTGTCCATCCGGTTGCCCCCACCGAGCGCCCGCTACGATGAACGCGAGTCCTGCTGCGTTTAGCATGATCTCCACCGAGATGAGCATGAAGATGATGTTGCGCCTGATCAGAACACTGATGAGGCCAAGCATGAATAATGTGCCTGCGAGTATCAATCCCGCTTCTATTGGTATTGCTTTCATTGTTCAGCGTGTTCAAGAAACCTGTGTACAATTTTCTTTTTCTGCCGGCCAAGATGGTAAGCGCCAACGATGCCAGACATGAGCAATATGCCGCACAGCTCAACACCAATTACATACGGCCCGTAAAGCGACATGCCCACCGCGGTGGAGTCAATGCTCGGCTGATCGAGCATCACTTGTTCACCTGATGTAATGATGTAAATCACTTCCGCCAGCAGGATTGCGGATAATATGGCCGGGAAAATGAAGATGTCTTTCGTAAGCCAGCTTTTTTCTTGCTGTACCGTTTCGTCTCGTAAATTCAGCATCATGATCACAAAAATGATCAGCACAACGATGGCGCCAGCGTAGATGATTACTTCGAGTGCCGCAATGAAGGGGGCTCCCAACACAAACAAGACGATGGCAATGGCCAGGAATGAAATGATCAGGTAGATCAGCGCATGCACCATGTTATAGCGTGTGATCACCATGATCGTAGACAATACGGCAACAGCAGAGGCGAGATAAAATGTCAGTTCCATAACCTAAGGCAATAAACTTTTAACATCGACTGGTGGATTCTCGTTGATGGCTTCACCTTTCTGCTTTCCACCAATGGCAAGACCGGCTACTTTATAATAGTTGTAACCAGGATATTTTCCTTCACTGTCGATCAGCAGGTCTTTCTTTTCGTAGACGAGATTCTGCCGATCGTATTCAGCCATTTCAAAGTCGGGAATCAACTGAATGGCATACGTTGGGCAAGCTTCTTCGCAGTACCCACAGAAGATGCATCGTGAAAAATTGATTCGGAAAAACTCCGGGTAGCGTCTGCCGTTTTCATCTTCCGTTGCCTGCAATGAAATACAATCGACCGGGCATGCCGCGGCACATAGGTAGCAACCCACACAACGTTCGCCCATATCGGGGTCGCGGGTAAGGACGATCCGGCCACGCCAGCGGCTGGTCAGCTTCACCTTCTCTTCCGGATATTGAATTGTCTCCCGCTTATGAAACATGTGCAGGAACGTGAGCCACATACTTTGAATGATGCTGAACATAACTTGTTTGCTTTACATGAAATTGCTTCTTTAAAACGGAAGCTTACCATCACTTTCTCTGAGCAATATTATTCCGGCTGTCACCATCAGGTTGATGATGGTAATAGGCAGGATAATCTTCCATCCGAAATCCATCAGCTGATCGTACCGAGGTCTTGGCAACGATGCGCGCAGCAAGATGAAAAGGATAATGAATACAAATGTTTTAAGAATAAACCACACAACCGGTGGAAGGAAATCGGGGCCGAGCCATCCACCGAAGTACAGACAAACGGTAATCGCTGAGATCAGGATGATGCCAATGTATTCGCCTACGAAGAAGAGTCCGAATTTCATTCCAGAGTACTCCGAGTGAAACCCTGCAATGATTTCACTTTCTGATTCTGGGATGTCAAAGGGAAGCCTGTGTGTTTCGGCAATGCCGGCTATCAGGAATGTAACAAACCCAATGAACTGTGGGACAACGAACCACAGATCCGCCTGCGCCTCAACAATGCGATGCAGGCTGAAGGACCCTGTAAGGAGAACAACGCCCATCATGGAGAGCCCCATGAACACCTCATATGAGATCATCTGTGCAGCGCCTCGCATGGCACCTAACAGCGCGTATTTATTATTCGAGGCCCAGCCTCCGAGAATAATGCTATAAGCACCCATCGATGACGTTGCCAGGAAGAACAGGATGCCAATGTTGATATCAGAGACAATGAATCCAGGTGAAAACGGAATGACAACAAATCCCAAAAGGGCTGTCACTACAACGATCGCAGGGGCAATTACAAAAACAAACTTGTCCGCAAATGGCGGAATCCAGTCTTCCTTGAAGAAGAGTTTTAGCGTGTCTGCCAACACAACAAGTAGTCCAAATGGTCCAGCTCGGTTTGGTCCATAGCGATCCTGCCAAAGGGCCAAAAGTCTTCGTTCAAGCCAGATCAACCCGGGGGCTACCAGCAGCACACCACCAAGCACGCCAGCGATGATCAACATTGGGTTTATTGACGTTGCTTCCATAAGTTATTTTTTATAGATGAGCCAGGCGGGTAACTCGACATAAGGCAATCCAGGCAAACCATATGGCAGTCCGGCAAGACCTTTAGGCAGCGTGTTGCTCAACGTTACCGGCAAACGATACAACTGACCTTCAACGTCAAATGTCAGTTCCTGTCCTTCCGAGAGCTTTTGTTCTGTGGCATCAGAAATGTTGATCATGATGTAATGCCTGGGTACTCGTTTTGAAACGGCATCTCCCAACACGCTCAGTTCTTCTGAACCGTAGATGTGATAGAGTGGCACCGTCCACAGGTGATCTTTCATGGGAATGAATGCTTCGGGAACCTGCGTGAAGTACGGAGTGTCGCCTTTCGGTTTTGGTTGAATCATTCGGATTCCAGGATCACCGCCTTTCAATGAGCCGCCAATTTCTTCCTGATATTTGTTGACACTCTGCACCGAGTTCCACCCAGGCGCCCAGAAGAAAGGGATCGCAGCAGATGGCGCCTGGCCTTTGTAACCTTCCATGGTATAAGACAATGGCGAATCAGGGTCTACAGGTGGCTTCGGTTCGCTGACATTCACGTTTGCAAGCATTGCCGTACGCCCACTGTATCGATGAGGCTCGCGTGGGATCTTTTGTCCTGCGATTCGCAAGCCTGACGGAGGTGATACTTTATTGATTTCGGCAAGCAACGGTTCATTTTCGGCAATCGTTCGCGTGAGGCTTTCGAAATTCGTCCAGGCAACCGATGAGGTTTTCTCATGTTTCGAAATGTCGAGGATCCACCGCCAGCTTTCCTGGATCAGCTCGTGGCATTCGTACACCTGGAAGTAGCGCTGTGCCCGGCCTTCGTTGTTTACAATGATTCCATCAGATTCTGAAAACGCTCCTGCCGGAACTACGATGTGCGCCTTTTCAATGGTGTTGTGGGCGATGTGATCAAACACAATAACCCGTTTTGCTTTATTCAGGAATGCATCAACATCACTCGGTTTTCCGTGGCGATACAAATCGTTTTCCATGATGATCACGGTGTCTGCATGGCCGTTCAGCACAGCATCAAACGCAGAGTTAAGGCGATGGCCGCCCATCATGGCCAGGCCCATGGAGTTGCATTCTGGCAGAGTATATGTTAATCCTGTATTCTTATTCTTTTTGTGTAAGGCCCACGCAATATTTGCGGCCGCCTTTATCACAGACTGTGTTTCGCAAGACGCTCCGGAAATGATCATGGGCCGTTCTGCTCTTAACAACGCATCAGCTACTTGTTGGGCGAGTGCCTGTTGTTCTTTTGGGAGATTGGCTTGCGGAAGCGAATGGTCAAGGATGTTTGCAACGGCAAAACCAAGCCGGGCCAAATCATCGGGAGCTGCATGCAAGGTGTGCGTTGCAACATCGTCCAATTTCGTTGTATTGATGCTGGCGATGAAAACCGGACCTTTTGCTCCCTGCAATAATTCTTTAGCAGCCGCATCGTGCCACAGCGGAATGTTAGCTTTGGCAACTTCCTTCATCGGTTGTTGTTTCGCGGCTTGGCGAACAGCAAGTGCAAGCATCGGGGCGGTGTTCGTGAGATCTTCTCCTAAAATGAAGACTGCATCGGCTTTTTCGACTTCGTGCATGCTTGCCGACCGCGTTGGACCTTCCTGGAGAATTTTTAAGATCAACTCAGCGAGATTGTGTTCGTTATCGGCAACACCATGGTAAAACCGATCAGCCCCGACTAACTGCTTTAAGGCGTAGTTGGATTGCAGTGAAGCCCGCGGAGATCCAATTCCAATCACTTTTCCCTTTTGAAGACTTAGTCCTATCTCCGAGAGTACTTGCGCTTTGGATACCGGAAACTTCGAAATGAACGGTTGCCGGATGCGTTGATCAGAGTTCGTAAATTCATAGCCGAATCTTCCCCTGTCGCAAAGAAAATATCCATTCACTTCACCATTATATCGGTTTGCAATCATTCGTAATTCGCCATAGCGTTCGCCCGCAATGGTGTTACAGCCTAAGCTGCAATGCTGACAAATGGAAGGCGCCATCGTTAGATCCCATTTGCGTGTGTAGTGTTCTTTTAATGTTTTGTCGGTGAATACTCCGGTCGGGCAGACCTCAGCGAGGTTTCCGCTGAATTCACTTTCCAGTGGGCCATCCTGCTCCCGGCCGAAATAGACGTTGCTACGCGAAGCAAAAGCGTCAAGATCTCTTCCTCCAGCATAATCACGATAGAAACGAACGCAGCGGTAGCACGTGATGCAACGGTTCATTTCGTGATTGATGAACGGGCCGAGATCCTGATTTTGATGCGTACGTTTGTTGTAACGATATCTCCGGTAGTTATGACCGCTCATTACCGTCATGTCTTGCAGATGGCACGAGCCACCTTCGTCACATACTGCGCAGTCGTGAGGATGGTTGGTCATCAACGACTCGATTACATTCGCACGGAATTCAACTGCGTCAGGGTTCGTCAGCGAGATTCGTTGTTTGTCGGTTACCGGTTCCATGCATGCCATGACAATCCTGCCACGCTTATCTTCTTCGTCCTTAAAGACCTTTACAGCACACTGGCGACATGCGCCCACTGACCCCAGTGAAGGATGCCAGCAGAAATACGGAAGGTCCAGTCCAAGACTGAGGCAAGTTTCCAGAAGATTCTTGCCCGGCTTGACTTCGTATGGCTTGTTGTCGATGTAAAGGGTAGCCATGATGGTTATGTTTACAGTTCTTTGTTCATTGGGTTGCTTGATAATGGCTTCAAGCTACAAGCTTCAAGCTGCAAGCCCGTCCGTGCGTCCGAGGTCTTGCGGTTTGTAGCTTTGAGCGCACACCTTCGCTGCAGTTTTAGCCAGACTTTACGCTACAGATTCACACCTATGACTGCTTCAAAACTGCTTGCAGCTTGTAGCTTGCAGCTTGCAGCCTGCATCTTAGCCCGTCCGCGCTACGCCTTCATCGCTACGCAGCTTGCAGCCTGCATCTTAGCCTACGTCTTCATCGCTATATTTCCTGCCGCGTGCAAAGCCTCCTTAATAAATTTCGGATCACGCATCCTTGCTTCGTTCTCTTTCCATGGGCAGCATTGCTCGTGGATGTGTCGTTCAAAGTCCTGGCGGAAATACTTCAGCGCACTTTGGAGGGGTTCCATTGCACCAGGTGCGAGTGCGCAGAAAGTATTTCCCGGACCTAAGTATCTTGTATGGAACTGCAACAGCTCCATATCCTCTTCGTGGCCTTCTCCAGCTTCAATCGAAGCAAGGATTTTTGCCACCCATGGCAGGCCTTCACGGCATGGTGTACAGAATCCACAGGATTCCTGCGCGAAGAAGTGCTCAAGGTTCTGCACGAATCCCACTGGACAAGTTTTATCATCCAGAATTATCAGTGTGCCAGTTCCCAGGCGACTTCCGGCTGCAGCAACATTCGCATAATCCAGTTTTACATCGAGATGCTCTTCAACAAGGAAATCAGTAGATGCTCCGCCTGGAAGCGCGCCACGGAATTTCAGTCCGTCCTGCATGCCGCCAGCATATTCTTCTATCAGTTCACGCATCGTCACACCCATCGGCAATTCCCATGCACCCGGTTTTTTTACTTTTCCGCTGACGCCATAGATCTTTGTCCCCGCATCTGCGGTGCGACTTAGTGCTCGGAACCAGTCGCCACCTTTGTTGACGATGTGCGGAATGTTGCAAAGTGTTTCTACATTATTTACGATGGTAGGTTTGCCAAACAATCCGCTGATTTGTGGGAAAGGCGGTTTCGCGCGGGGAGTTGCACGTTTGCCTTCAAGTGAATTCAGAAGGGCTGTTTCTTCGCCACACATGTATCGCCCAACCCCGGTGTGCAAGTGCATGTCGAGGTCATAACCGGAGCCTAGAATATTTTTGCCAAGATAGCCAGCAGCATAGGCTTCGTGAATGGCTTTGTCGATTTCGCGTGCTGCAACCTTGTAAGCCCACCTTAAAAAAACAAACGACTGGTCGGCCTGAATGGCGTAAGCTGAAAGGATCATTCCTTCAATCAACTGATGAGGCGTTTGCTCGAGCAGGATCCGGTCTTTAAATGTGCCCGGTTCCATTTCATCCGCATTCGCGATAAGATACTTTGGCTTTGAATTATTCATTGGAACGAAGCTCCATTTCAATCCGGTAGCGAAGCCAGCACCACCGCGACCGCGCAGGTTTGATTCCTTCACAACATCCTGAACATCTTTTGGTGTCATGCCTTTCAATACTTTTCGAAGCGCACTGTATCCTCCAACTTTCTCGTATTCCTTCAGGGAAAGTGGACGTTTGTCTTCGCGCAGGTGCTCCGTGAGAGGCCGTTCCATACTATTCATATTTTTGAAGTATTGAATCCAGTTGGTCAAGCTTGACGTCCGCGTACAAATCGTTGTCGATCATGAGAGCCGGGGCTCGGTCGCAACATCCCAGGCAACAGTTAGGAAGAAGGGTGAAGCGATCGTCCGGGGTGGTTTGTCCATACCGGATGGATAGCCTTTGCATAATCGCATCCCGTAAGCCCTCATATCCCATCACCCAGCAACTGATGCTGTCGCACACGAGTATCACATGACGGCCGACAGGCCTACGGAAAAGCATGTTGTAAAATGTCGCAACGGAGTCCAGCTCCTCTGTTGTCATCTCCATGTAGGTGGCCACATCCTGCAAACTCTCATCCGAGATCCACCTGCGATGTGCCTGCACAACTTTCAACGCCTCAATGCACGCGGCTTTTTTTACCGGCATGATGCGGATGGCTTCGTCTATCGCTGATTTTTCTATAGTAGAAAGCATTTTCTGTGTGTTAAGGTGTTGGTGTGTTAAGGTGTTAAGGTTGTTGTGCTCACGTTCTCATGTGTTCATGTGCTCATGTTTCGGTCTCAACGGTCTGCATTTTGTTGAAGTTGATTTTGTCGGCAACTCCTAATTCCTAATGGCTAATTCCCAATTCCCAATTCCCAATTCCCCTTTCCTCCCAATGACTAATGACTAGTGACTAATGACCAATGCCTAATGACTAATGCCCAATGCCTAATGACTAATGACCAATGCCCAATGACTAATGACCAATGCCCAATGCTCTATCGATCAATGTCCGCTAGTACATAATCCATCGCCCCTAAAATGCTGAGCAAATCAGCAACGGTGTAGCCTCTGCTGATGTAGGGAATCATTTGCATATGGGCGAAGGATGGAGTTCTTACTCGCACGCGGTACGGTGAGGTGTTGCCATCACTGATCGCATAAAAACTATTCGCTCCTTTTGTTGCTTCGATGCAGCTCATCGCTTCTCCGGGAGGGATTACGGGTCCCCAACTCACACCGAGGAAGTGCGTGATGAGCGTTTCAATATCTTTCATTGTATGTTTCTTGACAGGAGGGGTGGTGAGCGGGTGGTCGGCTTTGTAGGCGCCTTCCGGCATGTTTTTGAGGCACTGTTCGATGATGCGGAGACTTTGGCGCATCTCTTCGACTCGCACCACCGCACGATCGTAGCAGTCTCCATTCACCGCTGTTGGCACTTCGAAGGTGAATTGATCATAGCCGGAATACGGTTGTTTTTTCCGGAAGTCCCACTCGAGGCCGCATGCGCGGAGGTTAGCCCCCGTTGCACCCCATTCAATCGCTTCATCAAGTGTAAAGATTCCGATACCTTTTGTTCTGGCTTTGAAAAGGCTGTTCGCCATCACGAGCTTGTCGTACTCGCGTAGCTTCGCTGGGAAGTAGTTCAAAAATTGCTGCACCAGCGTCTCCCATCCTTTTGGAAGATCTTGTGCAACGCCACCAATGCGGAACCAGTTAGGGTGCATTCGTCCGCCACAAACAGCTTCTACAACGTTGAAGATCTTTTCGCGGTCGGTGAACATGTAAAACACCGGTGAAAGTTGTCCAACGTCTTGTGAGAATGTGCCATACCAAACAAGGTGGCTGGCAATGCGGAAGAATTCGCACATCATCACCCGGATCATTTGTGCCCTGGCGGGAACCGTGATCCCTGCAAGTTTTTCTACTGCCAGGAGGTAAGCAAGGTTATTGTTTACACCACCGAGGTAATCGATGCGATCGGTGTATGGAATGTATGTGTGCCATGACTGGCGTTCTGCCATCTTCTCCGCGCCACGATGATGGAAACCGATGTCGGGAACCAGGTCGACAATATCTTCTCCATCAAGCTGAAGAATTAGTCGCAGTACTCCGTGAGTTCCCGGATGTTGCGGACCAATGTTGAGGAACATGAAATCGGAGTCTTCACTCTGGCGCTGCATGCCCCAGTCTTCCGGTTTGAATTGCAGCGCCTGCTGCTCATGATCCACTTTTTCATCGAAGAGCCGGAACGGTCCCATCTCAGTGGCGCGGGCAGGATGTTCTTTTCGCAGCGGGTGTCCTTCCCACGACAATGGCATGAGGAGCCTGCGAAGATTCTTATGTCCATCGAAGCGGATTCCGAACATGTCGAACACTTCTTTCTCGTACCAGTTGGCGTTCATCCACAGCGTTGTAATGCTGGGTACAGTTGGGTATTCGTCTTTCAATCCGCACTTGATGCGTATGAAGCTGTTTCGTTCAAAGGAAAAGAGATGATAGACAATGGTGAAGGTGGAAGCGGGGTAGCCGTTGCTGCTTCGGTTGCGCGTGCGTTCATCGATGGCGGTAAGGTCGTAGAGAAGGCGGAAGGGGCGGGGCAGCTCATTCTTAAGGTAGGCCAACACCTCTCTCAAGCGGTCCAACGGGAGCCACAAGGTGAGCAGCTCATCTTTGGTTTGCTGTTCAGTGAAGATCTCACCGAATTTCAAACGCAAATGTTCCGTTAGCAGGTTGTTATTTTCCATACATAATACCAAACACAACTGGTGTTCAGCGATTACATTTTCTAAAAAGACACTACATCAATAGATCAGCCTCAGTCGTTTATTCAATGTCGTTGTTTCACGCATACTTACTTCGCATCCGTTTAATCCCTGATAGGACCATGACGCAAGATTCAGGCTTATTAGGTTCCGCCCTGTCGTGTAAGTACTTGTTAACGACATCGATTCGTTATTAATCATTTCGAGTTAACATTCAGATCTCATCCGGAGACCTGAATGTGGTCATAGCTTTTCGTTTTTCAACGCGATTCACTTTTACATCTATCTTCTCGGGTTTAATTACGCCTTGATCGCCAATGGTCCAGCTGAGGGGTCTTCGCTCTTTTCCGACAGACGCAGCAAGGAGGGTGAGTCCTTCCATGAATGCATCAGGCCTTGGTGGACACCCGGGAACGTATACATCAACCGGCAGAAATTTGTCAACACCCTGAACCACACTGTAGATGTCGTACATGCCACCTGAGTTTGCGCATGATCCCATCGAGATTACCCATCGCGGTTCCATCATTTGCTCATGAAGCCGTTTGATGATGGGAGCCATTTTGATGAATACCGTTCCCGCAATGATCATTACATCGGCTTCCCGTGGTGTTCCTCTGATTACTTCAGCTCCAAATCGGGCCACATCATATTTCGGTGTCATGCTTGTTGCCATCTCGACAAAGCAACATGACAGCCCAAAGTGAAACGGCCACATGGAGTTTCGCCTTCCCCATGCCAGCAAATCCTGAACGGTGGTCAGCATGATGCTCTGCTTAATGCTTTCTTCCATCGAGCTGGTGCCCTTGATGGTTTGTTCATTCGGTTTGCTCAGCCACCATTTCATTTTGTTGTCGATTAAGAAGTGGACACTTATTTTCATGCACAGGTCCTGCCGATCACGACACTGTGCTTTTTGTTTCTTCTTTTGGTTTCACGGTTTTCACTGGCGCGCGCATGCTTCGCTCTATCGTCTCTTTGGTTGTGCTCTTCGCAATAATTTTTTTATACGCATGAAGTATCTTTTTGCCGTCAGGCCCGAAGTCAAGCGCTCCATTTCTCCATTCGTAGATGAGCACAACAAAGAGTAAGATGACAAAGACCATTACACCGATGTAACCATACCATCCGAGTTGTTTGAATGCAATGGCCCAGCAGACAATAAAAATTGTCTCGACATCGAAGATGACGAAGAGCATGGCAATAAGATAAAATTGGGAAGAGAAGCGAAGTCGTGCGGAGCCGGTGCTGAGAATGCCGCCTTCGTACGGCTCATCGGTCGCCCGTTCTTTGTGACGCTGCCCCAATATAAAAGAAAGGCCCAGCATTGCTAATACCAGGCTCAGAACTATGGCACCATACACCAGTATAGGCCATATCATTTCCGTGTTTTCCTTTAAGTCCTCCAAAACATGTCCGCCTCCAGCGAACCCGATTTAGAATCTTAAAATAATCACAACGCTATCCGAGCACGATTTGCCTGTCTACGTGAAGACAGTTGGGTTCCAATGCGATCACTCAATGAGTGATGTATTGTTCTAGGTTCTCTATAATGAACTTTTGTTCTTCGATGATGAATTTCACCACGTCTCCCACAGAGATCAGTCCGATGAGTTTGTCATTTTCCATAACTGGAAGGTGGCGGATTTTTTTGTCGGTCATAATCTTCATGCAATCCTCGATACTCGAGTCCGGAGTAACGGTGATCGGATGTTCGGTCATAACTTCACGGATAAGGGTTTCCTTCGAAGCTTTGCCTTTCAGGATCAGTTTACGGGCATAATCGCGTTCCGTAAAAATGCCAACGAATTTTCCATTGTCAACGACTAGGAGGGCACCGATACTTTTTTCAAGCATCGTTTCGAGTGCGTTGTATACGGTAGTACTGGACGGAATGGAAAAAACAGCGTTGCCTTTCGTCTGAATTATATTTCTGACTTTTCCCATAGCACTTTGGTTTTTTAGGCGAGTAAATGAAGGTAACCCAATTGTTTTGAAATTACAAACGATTTCGGCCATTGATTTCCTAAACCTCGGCAGAAATATAAATTGGTTTACCACTGGATGGCACCACGTAGAACAACCTATATATATGGAGTGGAGTGCTAGGTTGCGATCGCGCCATTCTGCCGCTTGCGCAGGTTTTTCCGAATAGACTCTTTCAGTAGTTTCTCCGTCAGCTTCGGATTGGACTGCTCTTTTTGAATCATCTTCAAAATCTTCATGAGCATGTTCTCTTCTGCAGTCAGCCCAGTCTCTGAGTCAGAAGGACTCAGCGTTTTCGAAAAAATTTTGACAAGCTGATTCTGCTGGTAAAGGTTGATCATCTGGGGATGAACGTAATATTTTTTGCAGACGGCAACGGTGTTACCAAGTTTTTGACTCACCTGTTTAAATCCTTCGACAATTATTTTTTGAAATTCTGCTTGCTTTTCGCAGGGAGGCGCTGCCTTCAGTATGCGCATCATCATCAGCGTGCCAGCCCAGGTTCTAAAGTCTTTGGTAGTTACTTCTTCTCCCGCACACTCCTTCAGGTATTGATTCACCTGGCCTGAGTCTATCTTTTTGATCTCCCCGTTTGAGTCGTAGTACTGGAACAACTCCTTTCCCGGAATGGCTTTGCATTGTTTAATAAGGCGTGCAAATTTCTTGCTCTTTAGTGAAATCCGGTGATACACACCTTTCTTTCCTTTGAAGGAAAATGTAACCGTATCACCTTTAACTTCAACGTGCTTGTTTTTTAATGTTGTCAGTCCGTAGGAGCCGTACAGTTTTTCATAGCCATTGTTGCCTACCCGGATGAAGGTTCGCTCCATCACGCCCACCACGCTCGCGAGCACTTTCGATTCCGGGAATCCTTCCTGTGCAATGTCTTTCTGCATTTTCTTTCTGATCTGCGGAAGAACTTTTCCGAAGAGAAACATGCGGTGAAATTTTGTCTCTTGTTGAATCGAAGTCCATCGTGGATGATATTTATATTGTTTTCGGCCGCGTACATCAAAGCCTGTAGCCTGAATGTGCCCATTGGGTGACTTGCAGATCCAGACGTTAGTCCAGGCCGGAGGGATTACAAGTTTTTTGATCCGTTCCAGCGTTGCTTCGTCTTCAACGGTTTCATCGTTGACCGTGTAGGAAAAACCTTTCCCTTTCTTAATGCGTGTAATTCCGCTATCCTTGTCGCTAACGTAAATCAAGTTGGCCACGGAAGCTGCTGCTTCGTAGTCGTTCGCGATTTTGAGGTAGTCGCGATGTTTTAACGGAGGGCGGTCCTTGGCCATAGAAAGGAGGGTGTAAAAGGTGTGCCAAGGGAGCTGTTGGCTATTGGTTTTTGGCCAGTCTCTCGAAGATAGGCTTCCAAACGGTTAAGATTTGGTAGATGCAGTTGAAGTGCCTGCGCTCTAGTCAACTGCTAAAAGCCAATTGCAAAAGCTTTTTTCTGCAAACGATAGCATCGACAAAAAATGAACGAAACCTACATTTAGCAACCTTGTTTGGAGCGCTGCGTTATCTTTGTGACAGTAAAATAGTTTTATCAGTATTATGAACAGCATTCAGTTACTAGGTTTGATAGCAGGTGGGTTAACCACCACAGCGTTTCTCCCACAGGTGATCAAGACCTGGAAGTCGCGCTCGGCTAAAGATCTTTCACTGGGAATGTTCTCCCTATTCTGCCTGGGTGTATTTCTTTGGCTGGTCTACGGAATCATAGTAAAAGACATTCCTGTAATTGCCGCCAATATGCTCACGCTCATGCTGGCGTCAACGCTGCTGTTTTTCAAACTGCGGTTTAAAGAATAAATCTTTTGAATGCCTCGTCCTCTTCGAATCGAAGCAGGGCATCATAAGGGTCGCCTTCCAGGTTTAATAGTTGGGCAAAGGCTGGTTCGGTTTTTACGCCATCTTTTTTTAACTCGTGAATTTTCTTTCTGAAAGCTGGTCCGCGCGTGTGCAACAACCAGTGCTCGATAATCATGTGCCGGTAAGCCATCTGCTGCTTAACCGGAACCGGCTGACAGAAAATCTCAATGGGAAAATCTTGTTGAATAAATCTACATACAAGCGTTGGCCGCTTGCGGATCATTGAAAACTTTGTGGTCAGCTTCTTTTTGTTTGCAAACGTTGACAGCAGGTTCTGCTCCATGATTTGCAAACGGTCTGACTGTATAATAATGTCCAGATCGCTTTTTCCGGGAATGAACAAGTCAAGGGGCAACGTTCCCGTGAGCACCGGCTTAAACGGCTGAAGGTGGTATAAAATTTTTGAATTCGTCAATATGTTAAACACTTGAAGCTGGATGGGGGATCCGCTCTTTAGGTAGGCGATATTTTCAAAATCTGGCAGCAAAACTGAATCAAGGGTTGGTCATAATGGCGCTTTCGTTGCCGTTTTGTCGTGGGTTAAAAATTGGTATCACTCTTGTGAAGTTGGTATGAGAAGGAGAAAATTGAAAATGAAACGTACAAATTATTTAGATCTGATAACGTCAATAGATGTTTTGAATACAGTGAACGGGGGCACCAGCGAACCGCAGCTGAATTTGAACCATTATGAGGAGTTTCGGGAGATTCGGCTGAAGGTTCCGGGAATCAAACTTGATGACATTCATGTTGAAGTACATAACAATAATCTTTCGATATTTTATTTCATCAACATCGTGTGTAACGACAAGCTGGTGCAGCTTCCAAGATTCGTGTATAATCGCAATGTTCCGTATTATATAGACATCAGCAAAATCAAAGCCCGGCTCGAAAACGATGAGATCGTGGTGAACCTGCCATTCAACAGGCTTGCCAACGGATATCATAAAGAAATAAAAGTCAGCGAAAGCTAATCTGCAATGGCTGAATAGGTGAGCGTTCTGAAACGTTCGCCTATTTGCCACTGCTGTGTTGCAAAAATATTTGTGTAGATCAATCCGATCAATCTTTCCTTTGGATCTGCCCAATAGTGAGTATTAAAAGCTCCGCCCCATGAGAATGTTCCCACCGAATACACCGATTGATGGTCATTCTTTGATGTTTCCAACCCGAAGGCTAATCCATATTCACTGTCAAGCGTTGGTAGTTGATCAGTCATGATCAGTTCCACTGTTTTACGACTGAGGAGCCGCACGCCATTGTACTCACCTTTGTTTAAGAATAGCTGCAGAAATTTCGCGTAGTCTTCTACTGTTGATGACAATCCCGCTCCCCCGGAGAAATACGTTCCATTCAGTTTTGGGTACTCAGGATTTGCGGCATCGAATGCACCGGCTTTCATTACTACAACTTTACCTTCTTTGTCCTGGTGAAGTGAAACAACACGCGCGTGCTTTTCCTTCGGCAGGTAGAAATAGGTGTCTTTCATTCCAAGCGGTTCAAAAATTCTTGTGCGGAGGAATTGATCGAACGTCATTTTCGACCAGACTTCCACCAGGTAGCCAAGCACATCATGGTTCAGTCCGTAGGTCCAGCGGTCGCCCGGATTGTGTTTGATTGGCAATTGCCCCAGCGCTTTCATTTTGTCTCCGAGAATATCCTTGTCGTTGCCAATACCACTTGGAATTTTGGCCTTCGCATAGATGCTTTTAAACTCCGTGCTGCCGATGGCCGCGTAGTCGATGCCGGATGAATGTGTGAGCAGCTGGCGGATGGTAATTTCACTTTTGGCGGGCTCTGTTGTGTAAGATGAGTCGGCTGCATTGAACGTCTTCAGCACCTTGGGCGACTTGAATTCAGGAATGTATTTCGATACCGGTTCGTCTAATAAAAATTTCCCTTCTTCCCAAAGCATCATCACGGCAAGACTGGTAATGGCTTTACTTTGTGACGCAATTCTGAAGATGTCATCTTTCTTGAGTGCTGTCTTCTTTTCTACATCGCTGTATCCGAATGCTTTGTGGTAGGCAACTTTTCCATCGCGGACAATGTAGACAACTGCTCCAGGGATTTGCTGGTTCTTCACGTATTCATCGAGCATGTTGTCGATTTTGTTTAGCCGTGACGTTGAAAAGCCCACGTCTTCCGGTTTTGCAGCGGGGGCGATTGTTTTTACTGGTTGGCCGATAACGCTGAACGCGATGATCAGAAGGAAGAGGGGGAGTAATCGTTTCATAAGTTTTGAACCGGATTGAAGGAGATAAATATACTATTTGTCACCAAATGAAGAATCTTTTTTGGTCCACAAAGTGTCGAAGGATACGAAGAGCCGCGAAAAATTTTGTGTTAAAAAGGAAAAACCGCGGCTTTCTGAGATTCTCGGAGAGCTTAAACCTCTTGTATCCCGGCTTAAGTCGTGGGCTATTCGAAGGAGTTAGATAGTAATTATTAGCGGTGATGTGGCTTAAGCCGCAAGGTAATGGTAGCACTTGCTGAACGGATTACTTTGCCTGTCCCGTGCAATGGCGATAGTAGCGAAAAGCCCACAGCAGCTTTGGTTTGCGCGATGGCTCGAGGACTTGCATCGTCCCGATAGCCATTGGGAAGCGCGGGCCCAGCGGCACTCTGTGTGACGGAGAGCATTGCCAAAAGATCGAGCTTTCTTCGAGAATCATCAAGACTTGATAAGGGTCCTTCGCTCAAGCTGATAGATCAGCTTGGCTGCCGTGTGTTGGAGGGCATTGCCAAAAGAAAACCCCGGTTGCCACCAGGGTCTAATCTTTTTTGGGTTGTATGAATCCAATTCTAAAATCTTAAATCTTAAATCTTAAATCTTAAATCTCTAAACCTCCACATGCGACCAATTTTCTCCGGTCTTGATTCTGTGGATCTGCATGTCGGAAACTTTGAACTGTTTTGCCAGTGCTTTAAGAGTCGGTTGGGCTTTTGCTTTCAGCGCGCGTTTGATCATCTTAACTTTGGTGGCAGTAAGCTTTGGTCCTTCCGATGGATTTTGCCGCATCTTTACGTTGGGGTCTTTTAGCGCGTGTTTGATCTGGTCATCATGACGCACCCAGCGCAGGTTGTTAGCTTTGTTGTTGTCTTTCACGTGATCGAGATGGATGACAAACTCATGTCGGCTCGATGGCTTGTTGGAAAAATGTTCGGCTACGAGCCTGTGCAGGTAATAATTTTGCCGGTTTGATTCGCGCCCAATGGTTACCGATGGGTAGCCCTGGGTTAAGCGCGGTCGAAGAAGGTAGCCCTCTTCGATTTTTGTTTTGAAGCTCACGATGCGTCCGAAGTTCGACACGGCATACCGCTTGGTTGTGACACCTTTCTTGAGCGGCAGCTCCTTCCAGCGTTCACCTGGAAGAAATTTAATGGAGTTGTTTTTTGTTGCCATATGCTAGTGGGTAAGGGTTTCTGCGTAACGCGGGATCACAGCATGAAATTTTTCCTGGATCCGCTTCAAAACTTTCTGTCCCGACCGGTTTACGATTTTCCTTCCATCCATTTCAACAACCGGTGTGAGTTCTCCCATCGTTCCGCTCCCAAACACTTCATCGGCATTATAAAATTCAGTGAGCGAAAGATTTTTTTCGACTGCTTCTATTGTTAGTTCCTGACATAGTTCTAGAGTAAGTCCACGTGTGATGCCATGCAGGCACGAGTCAGCATGCGGAGTATAAACAACGCCATCTTTTATCATGAAAAGGTTGACGTCATTGAGCTCTGACACATATCCATGATCATCCAGCATCACCGCAGCATCAACACCCGCTACGTTAGCCTGGATTTTCGCAAGTATATTGTTCAGTAAATTATTGTGGTGAATTTTGGAATCTAAGAATTGAGGTGAGTTTCTTCGTTGCGAAGAGGTCACCACGCGGATGCCTGAGTCGTTGTCGTATACAAGCGGTTTCCACTCTGCCAGCACGATCAGACATGACCCTTTCGTATTCAGGCGTGGATCCATTCCCGAGGTTATTTTTTCCCCCCGGGTGAGTGTCAGGCGAATATGCGTGTCGTGCGTCATGCCATTGGCGTTTAACGTTTCGGCTATGGCTTTCTTTATTTCATCGTGTGTTGGAACATGTGAAAAGGCCAACGCGTGGGCTGATGCCTGAAGGCGATTGAGGTGTTTTGTCAGGCAAAAAATGCCTTGCTGGTAAACGCGCAACCCTTCCCATACCGCATCTCCTCCCTGTACTGAGCTATCAAAAACGGATACTTTAGCCTCCTCCCGCGGCAATAATTTGCCACCAACATGGACATAGATCGAACTGTTCTTCGGATTGAATTTCTGTAGCATAGCACTTAGCTCAACTCCTGAGCGATTCAAGTGGGTTAACGCTGCTTTTTGAGGGCGGGTTAGATATAAAAGTAAGGGTAATTTCGCTTATGAATCAAGCTTTTAACGAAAATGGTAACAGTTTTTCATAATAATACCTGGCCTCTTGATACAGTTTTTCAAGATTAGCTGGGAGAAGCCTCTCACTGGTGCTTTGTTTTTCGAAGCCCGTTGAGTTATGCACGTTGGCATACCAATGTTTGGCCCATACCCCATCATAGGGTTTTGGCCCCTTTGGCCATGTCAGCATAGCGCGCTCAAACTTGATGCCGCATGCCTCACAAAGCAGGGTGAGCACGGCCTCTGGATTTTGAAGGCAAAGGCCGGAATCGAGCACTACTACTTTGTTGTTTTGTTTTGCGAGTTGCTCAAACAAGGTGTATTGGTATTCGATCCCGATGTCGCGCATCACGGGTTTCTCGATCACTTGCGCATAGCTCGCAATAATCTGCTTTGGATTTCGGATCAAAAAAATATTTATGCCGTTGTCGAAGAATGGTTTCTTCATCACTTCCATGTGGTGCGCCATATTTTTTATAAAGAGCACCGGGCGACTTTTGTGATTCGCGATCAGGGTATGCACCACCTGTTCATCTGTTGACTGCGTTTGCAATACTTCATCACGGCCAGGATGTTGCGCGCCACTCTTGTCGAGGTAGACTGCGTAAAATGGCTCATCAAAAACGGCAGTGTCAGACCGCTGTGCGAATGAATACATGAGCGCGGTTGAAATGTTGCGCGGTCCGGAGATAAGGTTGAGGATCACGGTTGGTAGTCTTTTTTAACAACGAGGAGGCATACATCTTTTTCGATCGGCAGGTATCCCTGGTCGTAGCAATAGATGTACTTCATCCCGTCTTTGGTGGTGAATGTGCTTGTGTAATAGGTGAAGTTGAATCCCGCTTCATTGAGGCGATCGCGGTTCACTTTGCTTTTGCCTTGCGGATTTAGTTTGCGCAGGATGTTCCGGTTCTTGCGAAGGATGTTGTTTACCTGGTTGATCACTTTGTTTTCCTCTCGCTTGAGTTTGTTATTGAAGGTAACACGGCATTGATCGGAGCAAAATTTCTTGTCGACCCGTCCTTTAAGACGTGAGCCACATTCATAGCAGGTCTGGTTTTCAGGAGATGCCATTTGTGAAAGCCGTTTATAAACGGGTCGATACGAATATAATCGAAAGTACACGTTTATTAGATAGATGCAAAAATTTTCTGCCGCAACCTTTGTGGTGTGATCGGTGATGAAAGCCGATGCAAAAACTAAGTCAAACTAAAAAACAAAAGACTGTTATGAAAAGTATGCGAAACAGTGTGCACCTGATTGGACGGCTCGGCAAAGACCCTGAGATCAAGACGTACAACGACCGGAAGCGCGCCACGTTCTCATTGGCGACAACCGATGTGTACAAGAACCAGAAAGGTGAAAAGGTCGAAGACACGCAATGGCACAACGTGGTGATCTGGGGCAAACTTGCCGGTGTGGTTGAAAAGTATGTAAAGAAAGGGGATGAGATTGCTGTTGAAGGAAAGCTGGTTCACCGCGTATTTGAGAGCAGCGGTGAGAAAAAGTATATAACGGAAGTAGATGTGAACGATCTGCTGATGTTAGGTGGCAAAAAGGAGAAGTGAAGTAGGCCTCGCTTTGCCTTTGGCCTGGCCCGAGTGGGTCAGGCTTTTTTTTATGAACAAATCAAGGCATGGATTCGATCTGGTCTGCGTAACCTTTATTCAACAAAAAGTCACAAACGTTCTTTGAATCTTTTTGCCCGACCTGGACACCACAGGATATTTTTTGAATGCTATGCCGTATGATTTTTTGAAGAGATAGTGAATTCTCTTCTTAAGTTTAGTGTGATGTCCATCCAAAGATGCTGTTACCAATTGGATCGACATGCAGCGCTTCTTTGTATTCCGTTTTCTGTTGCTCACGTTTTGCATTCTCTTAAGTGCATTCCACTCACGCGCGCAGGTTTTTCCTTTCCAATCGCAAGTTCAGTTGAC
>DASWTP010000253.1:0-33186 GCA_036402075.1 Chryseosolibacter sp.
CGCACCAATAATCACGACTGCAGCACCAATACCGTAAACTTTCGGCATGATGGTTTTGTAGAGAAGCGCAGTAAATCCGCCTTTTTTCTTGCTCATTTTAGTAAGGTTTTAAGTTTATATTCCTTTTTGCTTAGTAGTTACAATTTAAATATTGTTCATGATTTATCAGAACTCCTGACCGGATGAACGACCGAGGTGTGTCAGGGCGCAACGGAAACCAATATACGCACGAGTCGAATCTTTAAATTCGTAGGTACGTGTACCTGTTTCAAGGTAGTAGGCAACGTCTTTCCAGGATCCGCCACGAACAACTTTCTTAGGTGGAACCTTCGGGTTGTAGCGTGCACTTTCCGGATTTGTTCTCTCATCGATGTACTGAGGGTTCAAATCCCAAACGGTTGGAACTGATGCCGGGTTGAAATCATCAAGGCACCACTCAGAAACGTTACCTGCCATGTCGAACAAGCCGTAGTCATTTGGGAAGTACGCCTGAATCGGTGATGTATAAGCAAATCCGTCATCGTAAAAGTTTCCTCTTCCAGGCTTAAAGTTTGCCAGCATACATCCTTTTGAGTTACGGATGTACGGGTTACCCCAAGGGTACTTAGCGAGGTCGCGGCCACCACGAGCGGCATATTCCCACTCTGCTTCAGAAGGCAGACGGAACTCCGGCATCGGGAAGTCACCTACACTCTTTCTGTAATCATTCAGATAAGCCGTTCTCCATTTTCCAAAGAACACTGCAGCATCCCAATTAACACCTACCACAGGATACATGTCGTAACCTGGGTGCCAGTAGTAATAATCCTGGATTGGATCACCCATGTGATGGGCGAAATCCTTTACCCATACCGTTGTATCAGGGTAATAAAGTTGTCTGAAGGTTTCAGGATCAACAGTTTCAAATCCTTCAATGGTTCCGTTATCCACCAGGAAGAAATTCGTGAACTGACGATACTCGTTGTTCGTGATTTCGGTATCATCCATGAAGAAAGAACCGATAGTAACCTGCTTATTATAGTTGATCTGAGTAGATGCAGGATCTTCATCCGCCTGACCCATGTGGAATGTACCGGCTGGAATTGGTACCATACCATAAGGGATTGTCATTACCCATCCCTCTCTGCCTGGCACGCCTACCAGTTCACCCTGGTCGCCTCCGCGTTTGCCGCCCAGGCCGAGCAGACCACAGGCGCTTGCTAGAGCACCTGCGAGGACAATCACTAGTTTAAAAGAAACCGATCTATTCATATACTATGTGCTAAGTAAGGATTCAGACTCGAAAGATAAGGTATTACCTATATTTTTAAAAATTGCTTAACAAATTCCACAAAATCCCAAAAAAATCAATCAAATGGCCGTTTAGTGACGATATCGAGGCGTCCGAACGACCTTTTTACCGGTGTTTGCAATGGTTGGCAACTGATAGCTTACCATCATCTCATGCGAAAAATTCTCTTTCGCTTCCTGGTCTTTCACCACCACATCGATTGCGTAACCAAACTTCAAAGAACGGTCTTTAAGGAAGCTGTAGCCTAATAAAACGTTTGCGGCCTCTGATTGTCTAAACGCCAGACCGCCCCACATCTTATCTTTCAGGGTTGCAATTATTCCCAAATCGAAGGAATACTCTTTGAAATCCGTTTTTACGAGGATGGTTGGATTGATCTTCAGATCGAAGTTGACTTCGTAGTAGTATCCCGCAGTGAGGTTCATGTGATTTTGAAGCGCGTTTCTGGCTTCACTCACCCCAAAATCAAATTCTGCTTTTGTGAGGTGATTCATTCCAATGCCTGCATAGTACTTTTCTGAACGATAAAAAACACCAACTCCAAAATCAGGACGGATCTGTGAATCTTTGCCGGATTTTCCAGCAAGCAACGGGTCGTCTGGCTGGATGGCGCGGTACATTTCGTAGTCGATTGCCTGTGAGTAAGCACCCACTTTGATTCCGAAGCTAAGCTTTGAGTCTTTAATGCCGAGGTGGTAGGCGTACATCGCCTGCAGTTCGTTGTTTGTTTGTGGCCCGAGACGGTCGGAGGTGATGTATCCGCCAAAACCGCTTTTCAATTTGTAGATCGGTGTGTTAAAGCTCACCATACTTGTTGAAGGAGCTCCACCATCGCCAAAGCTAGACTGATAGCCGAGCCATTGTGCGCGATGAAAAACAGTCACTTGGGTAACACCATCCACGCCAGCGTAGGCCGGGGTTAGGAAAAGGTTATTAAACATGTACTGCGTGAACTGTGGATCCTGCTGGGCTCGGGAAGTCAGGGTCAGGCAGAGAAGAAACAGTGCAGTATAAAAAGTGCGTTTCAACATTAAGGTGAAAAAATAGGATTTAAAGTAAGCCTTTTTTTTCGAGACTATCAATGGCGATGTAATTAAAGTGTAATTAATGTAACACTTTGCTAAACTCCAATGAATGAAGGCGTTATTTTATCCCGTTAGCCTTTTTAATGTATAACTCCAGCGCTCCCGTCATGGATGGTGCATTGGGCAATGGAGCTTCAATATCAAGGATTAAGCCTGCATCCCGAACGGCCTTTGCCGTTGTAGGACCGAACGCTGCAATGCGTGTATTATTTTGTTTGAATTCGGGGAAATTAACTAACAAAGAATTTATACCGGAAGGACTGAAGAACGCCAGGATGTCGTAAAAAACCTCCTTAAGGTCCGACAGATCTGCTGCCACCGTGTGGTAAATAATTGCCTCGGTGTATTGGAAGCCGTTGTCCTTTAAAAAATCGGGGATGTCGTTCTTACGGATATCGGAGCACGGAAACAAATACTTTTCATTCTTATGCTTTTTCAAAATCTCGAGCAGGTCTTGCGCGGTTTTCAAACCTGTAAAGATCTTGCGTTTACGGATCACGATATATTTCTGGAGATAGTTCGAAGTCTGCTCGGAGATACAGAAGTATTTCATTTCTGGTGGCATCTCAAGTTTAAGCTCCTGACAGATGTGAAAGAAATGATCAACTGCATTACGGCTGGTGAAGATGACGGCCGTGTGATTGAGGATTTCAATTTTCTGTTTACGGAATTCTTTTACCGGAACCGGCTCGACCTGAATGAATGGACGAAAGTCAATTTTGAGGTTGAATTTTTCAGCGAGTTTGAGGTAAGGAGAATTAGCATCGGTAGGAGCCTCTTGGGTCACCAGGATGCTCTTAACCTTACGCATCCTGTCAGTAGCGATTTCACTCATATCAGCACGTAAAACAAAAAAATTTTCTATTGGAAGAGTACCTTGATTGTGATTAGCAACGGTATCAGTTCAGTCGCACAAATGTACGAAAATAAATGAAACATGGAGTGCTCCGTTTTCCCGTTAAGTTTCATGAAGACAATAAATACCCAGCCGATGAGTGTTGCAATGATCAGCGACAGGAAGGCAACAAAAAAGGTTTCATTCTGTCCACGCGTGATGTAATAGGTGAACACAATCACCGTTGCTCCGCCTATCACGATGAGCAAAAGCCGGATCCAGTTGAAGAAATGAACACGTGCCAGCCCCCGCATGTTAAACAAGCGGGTGAGCATAAACACGATAACAATTTTCGCCAGGAACAGAAGAAGGATAACAAATGCCAGCCGAAGCCATTGCCCCACCGTACCCCAAAATCCATTTGCCTGGAAAGACAATGGCAGCGCATACTCGTCTGGCAGATGAAACAAAATGATCAGCAGGTAAAATGCGAGCAGCAAACTGCATCCAATATAAAACTGAAAGTTATTGCTGCTTGTCAGACGCGCGTTGGATTGGGCATCATCGGCCTCACGAGGAGAAAATATTTTGATCACCGAGAAATAATCTGACGCCAGCTTCGGATTAATCTGCCCGATTACTAAGAAGAAAATAATGATGATCAGACCCGAGACAATTACAAAGTCTTTAAAGAAACTTGACGGCTTCGCAGCTATACCAGCTTCAGTCGGTCGTCCATTGATTTTAAGGATAGCGGTTTTCAGTTCACGGGGATTTATATCTTTTTGATAAATACCTACAATGAGTTGTGTAGATGAATGTCGCGCGCCAAGGCTGTCGATTTTTAATACCGCTGTTCCGTTGAATTCGCCCGACAGCTTACCGCTGACGAACACAAAATAAGGGCGTGACGAGTGAATGCGCAGGTCGCTGCCTGGAAACAGTGGCGTTTCAAGATTAAAATAGATGGCGTTGACTGACCGATGGCTGTAGGGCGAGTATTTGCCGTCTTCGAACACCAACCAGGAAGGTTGTAGATCAACTGAATAGGGCTGCGACTGCGAGCTGTGGGAAAGAGCCATCAGGCACAGTAGGAGAAAAAATACTCTGTTCATTACTGCAAAACTAATTGAATTGTATTCATTGTTGAAATGGACGTAAGTTTGCAGTCGATTTTATGGCAGGAATTTATTTTCATATCCCGTTTTGTAAGCAAGCCTGTCATTATTGTGACTTTCATTTTTCAACCAACCTGTCCATTCGCGAGGATTTGGTTGAGGCCATGGTGAAAGAGCTCCACCTGCAGCAACATTACCTGACCGGTGAGCAAATTGAAACGATATATTTTGGGGGTGGGACACCTTCCTTGATACCGGTTTCCAACCTGCGCTCGCTGATCGCTACTGTCAAAGACCAATTCAACGTCAAGGAAGATGCTGAAATAACACTGGAATGCAACCCTGATGACTTATCGACTGCTCATCTTGACGAATTCTTTCGCATTGGGGTTAACCGACTCAGCATCGGTATTCAGACATTCGATGATGAGGTGCTTCGTTTCCTTAACCGCGCGCATACTGCAATTGAGGCCACCGAAGCCGTTATCCGAAGCAGGCAGGCCGGGTTTACCAACATCAGCATTGATTTAATCTATGCGATCCCGGGACAGACGCAGGGTGACTGGCTTCAAAACATCAAGCGGGCAATTGATCTGAATCCTGAACACATCTCAGCGTACAATCTCACGATCGAACCACAGACTGTTTTCGGCAACTGGAGCAAACGAGGAAAGCTTCAACCTGTAGTGGATGACGCTGCTGCCGCACAACTCGAAGCCCTGGTGAGTATCCTCGCAGAAGCTGGCTACCAGCAGTATGAGGTGTCGAATTTTTGCAAACCTGGTTTTGAGTCACGTCATAACAGCAGCTACTGGCAGCGGAAAGCTTACCTTGGCATTGGGCCAAGCGCGCATTCGTATAACAGAGCGACACGTCAATATAACGTGCGAAATAATCACGCCTACGTAAAAGCACTTAGATCGGGCACGGTTCCCTTTGAGCGCGAGGAGTTGAAGCGCGATGACCAGGTGAATGAATATCTTCTCACAACACTGCGAACGGTGTGGGGTGCCAACCTGCAGGTGATGCGCGATGATTACGGTTATGATTTACTAAACGACCAGAAAACCTATATCCAGTATCTGCTTAGCAATGGGCTCGCTACGCTGGATGAGCACGTATTGAAACTCACACAAAAAGGAAAAATGATGGCTGACAAAATCTCGTCCGATCTATTTTTAATTTCGTAAAGCACCGCTGTTTCGTCTTCCTTTTCGTATTTTTCGAACCCCAAAACAACCCCATGAAGACGGCCGAAGAAAAAAAGGTCTATATGCTTTTAAAGTCCGTGATCTTCCACTATCACGGGCTTGACGAGGCCGAAAAAATCGATCTCGAGAAAACGGCAGAAGAGCTTGATGCAAGGTCAGAGCACAAATGGGCGCTGGATTTTATTTCGGAAGACTACCTGACCGCCTTCGACCGCGCACGCGAATATCTTAACAACATCATTGGCGACTATCCTAAGAACAAACGAATTGAACTTATTCACATGGTTTGGGAGGCCAACAACCTGAAAGGTTATGTAACTGAAATGGAGGCAACAGCGATGTTAAAACTCGCCAAAGACTGGAACGTGCAGAAGGAGATGATTGAGTTGGTACTGAAGTAGCTGCGAGCTGCCAGCCACGAGCTACGAGCGTGTGTGCTACGTCAATGGCACAACAATATTAATCTGAGATTGCATTGCTCGAAGCTCGCGGCTCAAAGCCCGGAGCTACTCCTTCACTGCCACTGCTATCTTCGAATCCGCGGTACCATAATACAAGAACCACTTTCCATTAAACGGCACCAGCCCCTCGAGAAAACACACCTGGTTGATCTGGCCCGTGATCTCGTATTCTTTCTCAGGCCTCATAAAATTTGTCTCCAGCCTATCGATCAATTTGGTAGGATCATTCTTGTCGAACAGCGCCTGGCCTGCACAATAAGCGCCTTTAGGAACTGCGGGATCGCCAAGGGAATCATGGTTCATACTGTTGTAAATCATCAAAATCCCTTTTTCTTGAATTAAGGCATAGGGTCCGCTCTCCACCAGGCGACTATCAAAGTATCTTTCGCGCGGCTTAAGAACCGACAAAAGTTTATCGTCCCGCTCCACGGGCATCCAGTTGATGAGATCATCGGACGTAGCCATAAAGAGATCTGTGTCGCCAAAATACATCCAGTATTTTCCATTCACTTTTTTCGCCACGATGCGCGATCCGTCCTGCTCAGCTACAATGGCTCCCGACTTGCTCCACGTGTCTTTATATTTTCCACGCAGCACGAGCCCATGCTTTGTCCAGTGTTGCAGATCGGTGGACGAGGCTACCAGTAGACGTGCCACTTTCCCATCGTATGCCGTGTATGTCAGAATGTACTTGCCATCCTCGCCCTCAACTACCCGCGGGTCTTCAACACCTCCCTCCCATTCGTAAATTTTTAAGCTGTCGTTATCCGGAAAAAACACAGGCTCTTTCATTTTGGTGAAATGAAGTCCATCATCACTTACAGCCAGGCCGAGACGTGACGTGCCGGCAAACTTTCCAACCTTGTCTTCCGCTCTGAACAAGAGATAAATTTTATTGTCGCGAACAATGGCTGCCGGGTTGAAGACATCCTTCTCATCCCATTTAATTTCTTTGCGCCAGATCGGGTCACGAAACGAGTTGTTGCCCGGGAGCAACACCGGGTTCACACTGTCAACTTTTACAAAGGGTAACAACGCCCATGAGGTGTCCCGCACCGCGAGGGTAGCTTCATCAGCAGCTTTCCTGGTCTGACACCCGAAAATTGTGACCGAAAAAATCACCAGTAAAATCTGACTAGTAAATCGAACCATGATTTGTATATTTCGCAGTTAAGTTTGTGTCATGTACAGCTTCACAAGTTAGAATAGAATTACGAACAACCAAGCTTGGACTTACAAGCAGACCCAATTTTTAGTATGAAACCAAAAAAGAAGAAAATAGACGAAGATCTCTTACAAAAAGCGTTAGAAGAAGAAAACAGGATTCGCACGGCTTTCAAAGACAAAGACTGGGCAGAGATCAAAGGCGCCAACAGTTGGATGATCTTTAAGGTGATGTCGGAATTCGTGGAAGGCATGGAGAAACTTGCCAAAATCGGACCTTGTGTTACGATTTTCGGATCGGCCCGCACTAAGCCTTCAAACGTCTATTACAAAATGGCGGAAGAGATTGCCTTCAAACTTGTCCAGCATGGTTATGGCGTGATCACGGGTGGCGGCCCCGGTATCATGGAGGCGGGAAATAAAGGAGCGCATCGTGCAGGTGGAAAGTCTGTTGGACTAAACATTTTCCTTCCATTTGAACAGGCGGGGAACATATACATTGACAAAGACAAACTCATCACATTCGACTACTTTTTTGTGCGCAAAGTGATGTTCGTAAAATATTCGCAAGGATTTATTGTCATGCCCGGTGGATTTGGAACACTCGATGAACTGACGGAAGCGTTAACACTGATTCAAACAAAAAAAATCGGACGATTTCCGATTGTGATGGTCGGAAAGGAATACTGGAAAGGACTTGTCGACTGGATCAAGAAAGTATTGATCACGGAAAAAATGATCAATGCAGAAGACATGCATTTATTCAGCGTTGTCGATACGCCTGAAGACGCGGTGAAAGTGATTGACGAATTCTATTCAAAATACTTGCTCTCCCCGAACTTCTGATCGGGTTCGACATGTTACCTTGATCAACTGGCACAATGATTGGCGCATAGCCATTCCACCTAAGATACATTTGTCCGATGAAAGATCTGAGCACCTTTTTGGGGATTTCGTGCCTCATAATTTTGTTCGCTTATATTATTTTTAATGAAAGCCGGGAGCGTACGCCACGCACAACAATGTCAGATGAAGACGTTGCCGAACCGCAGTTCGTGATGGATGACTCGCCACTGCCTGCTATTTCATTCGATGTTCCGCGGAAGGCAACGTTTGCTGGCGAACCAATGCCGTTGGATCTGCCCGATGTAAAAGAGCGATTGGACAAGGAGTTGCAGATCAACACTTACTTTCACAGCAATACGATTTTCCTGATCAAGCGCGCCAACCGGTGGCTGCCACAGATCGAAAAGATTCTGAAAGAGCATAACATTCCCGAAGACTTCAAATACCTTCCGCTTATTGAAAGTAATTTGATGAATGTGGTTTCGCCTGCCGAAGCAGTAGGCTACTGGCAAATTCTCAAAACATCCGGCAAGGAATTCGGGCTCGAGATCTCTGATGAAGTAGACGAGCGATACGATCCGCTCAAGGCCACTGTTGCCGCGTGTAAGTATCTGAATCAGGCGTACCGGAAATTCGGCAGCTGGACGTTGGTAGCAGCGTCATACAACCGTGGCATGGGAGGAATTGAACGCGCCATTGAAAATCAGGGGGAAAAAAATTACTATGACCTTTTCCTCAATGAAGAAACCTCCCGTTATGTTTTCCGAATTGTTGCGATCAAGGAAATAATTGAAAATCCGTCACGCTACGGCTTTAAGGTGAACCGAAAACACCTGTACGAAGAAGAACCATTGCGCTATGTTGACGTTGACCAGACGGTGAAAGACCTGGTGGACTTTGCAAAACAAAACGGAACGAATTACAA
The DNA here is from genome assembly GCA_036402075.1 of Chryseosolibacter sp. Classification (GTDB taxonomy): domain Bacteria; phylum Bacteroidota; class Bacteroidia; order Cytophagales; family Cyclobacteriaceae; genus Chryseosolibacter. Next base: position 8,937 of record DASWTP010000253.1, read on the forward strand.
GCTCATCAAAAGACACAATCCGTGGCTGAGGGACGATCGATTAACCGTTAAGAAAGGGAAACGGTACAGGATTGCGATTCCCGCAAGTTAAATTTTAGATTTTAGATTTAAGAATTTAGATTTAGGTGTGTGACTCTTACTCACCGGAATTGAAATCTAAATTCATAAATCTAAAATCATAAATCTGAAATCTTAATTCTAAAATCATAAATCTTCTCATGAGGCCTTACATACTTGCGGAAAACACCTGGAAAACTGTTAAAGAAACCGATTACAAGCTCGCCATTCTTCCATGGGGTGCTACAGAGGCGCACAATTATCACTTGCCTTACGGCACAGATATTATTGAAGCACAGGAAGTAGCTGCCGAAGGGGCGCGAATCGCATGGGAGAAAGGAATAAAGCTTACGGTGCTGCCGGCAATTCCCTTTGGTGTTAACACCGGCCAGTTTGATGTGAAGCTCGATATGAATATGAATCCAAGCACGCAGTTTGCGGTGCTTCGCGATGTTATCGATGTTTTGAACCGTCAGGGGATCTATAAGCTCGTCATCCTGAATAGCCATGGAGGCAACGACTTCCGTCAAATGATTCGCGAGCTCGGACTGCTATTTCCAAAGATGTTTTTGTGTTCCTGCAACTGGTATCAGTCAGTCGACCAAAAGGAATTTTTCGAAAACAAAGACGATCACGCGGGCGAAATGGAAACCAGTGTGATGATGCACCTTACACCAAATTTAGTCCGGCCCCTTTCTGAAGCAGGAGACGGTGCGGCAAAAAAATTTCGCATCAGTGCAATACGTGAAGGGTGGGCCTGGGCGGAACGTAAATGGATGCAAGTAACGAAAGACACGGGCGTAGGTGATCCGCGAAAAGCCTCTGCTGAAAAAGGTCAGCGCTATTTCAAGGCGGTAACGGAAAAGGTCGCAAACTTTTTTGTGGAAGTTGCCACAACAGACAACAGTGATCTTTACTCTTGAGTGGCTGGGTTCGATTCTGCCGGAGCAGTCTCGGCCTGATGTTTGGTTACCCAGAAGTTGTTGTAGCCTTCACCGATCTGCACGCTGATTTGCTGAAGCGCAAGCATTTCGAGGATGGCCAGGAAATTAAAGATCAAACCTAATCTTGTCGGGTATAACTCAAGGAGTTCCGAAAATGCAATTCGGTTGCGCTTTGCTAATTCGCTGACAAGGTATTTTTTTTGACCATCAACGGTATAGGGATACGTGATAACCTGGTGAACCGGTTTATTCTTCTCCGCTTCAAAACGTTTCATGCACTTTTCGAAAACCGTCATCAGCTTGAACACCGTTACATCCTGAAGTTCTGCTTCAACGTTGGTGCTCTCAGCCAGGGCTTTCAATTCCTTCATGAGGTTACCACGCTTCTCCTTCATCAGCTCGTTCTCTTCCATTTTGTGGAAGTTTTCCACCACTGATTTATATTTCTTGTATTCCAGGAGGTGTTTTACTAATTCTTCGCGTGGGTCAATTTCGTTGCCCTGCTCGTCCAACTGCGGGCGCGGCAGCAACATCTTCGACTTAATACGCATGAGCGTGGCTGCCACCAAGATGAATTCGCTGGCAACCTCGATATTCAGCGTTTCCATATGGTGCACGTAGCTCAGAAAATCGTTTGTAATGGTTGCAATCGGAATGTCATAAATGTCCAACTCATCGCGCTCAATAAAGAACAACAGCAGGTCGAATGGACCTTCAAAAAGCGGCAGTTTTACCTCAAAATTTTCTTGTGACACCATAGGAGGCACAAATTTATTTATAATCTTCCAATATCCTCAGACACGCGGGAAATAAGTAATTTTGTTGATCAGTGGGGCTTGCAGGCTGTCAGGAAACACTTACCTTAATTTGCTGTTTATTTAAAATAAAGGAAATCGACCATGCTTATTACCCCGGGTAAACTTTTGGCCCAGATCAACAGTCCTGACGATATTAAGAAGCTTGACCAGGTCCAGCTCGTTCAACTTTGTGAAGAACTGCGTCAATTCATTATCGACAATGTTTCGGTTTACGGGGGCCATTTCGGTGCCAGTCTGGGGGTTGTGGAATTAACTGTGGCATTGCACTACGTTTTTAACACGCCCAAAGACCAACTCGTTTGGGATGTGGGTCACCAGGCATACGGCCATAAAATTCTTACCGGCCGAAAAGAGCTTTTTCACACCAATCGTTTATATAATGGGTTGTCAGGTTTTCCAAAAATGAAGGAAAGCCCGTACGATGCTTTTGGCGTTGGACACTCATCTACCTCCGTATCAGCCGCGCTTGGAATGGCGGTGGCTTCGAAGTATCAAAAAGACGAACAAAAGCAGCACATCGCGGTCATTGGTGATGGCGCTATGACCGGTGGAATTGCCTTTGAGGGAATGAACCATGCAGGCGTTTCCGACACAAACCTGCTTATCATCCTCAACGACAATTGTATGTCGATTGACCCGAACGTAGGTGCCCTCAAAGATTATCTTACCGATATCACTACGTCTCGCACATACAATAAGCTGAAAGACGATGTCTGGAAATTGTTGGGCAAACTTTCAACCTTCGGAAAGAGTGCACAGGAAATTGTGTCAAAAGTTGAAACAGGTATTAAGTCAACCTTATTAAGCCAAAGCAACTTTTTCGAGTCGCTTAACCTTCGCTACTTTGGTCCGGTAGACGGACATGATGTAGACCACCTGGTTACTATCCTCAACGATTTAAAAAACATAAAGGGGCCGAAAATTCTTCACTGCGTTACCGTGAAAGGAAAGGGTTATGGTCCTGCGGAAAAAGGCAACGCGACCACCTGGCACGCACCCGGGACGTTCGACAAGATCTCTGGAGAAATCCATAAGAAGGTTCACGACACTCCACAAGCACCGAAGTACCAGGACGTGTTTGGTCATACCCTGGTCGAGCTCGCGAAAACGAACGATAAGATTGTTGGTATAACCCCAGCCATGCCTTCCGGTTCTTCCCTTAACATTATGATGAAGGAAATGCCCGATCGCGCATTCGATGTAGGCATTGCCGAACAACACGCTGTGACCTTCTCTGCTGGGCTTGCCACACAAGGATTGGTCCCATTTTGTAATATTTACAGTTCGTTTATGCAGCGGGCATACGACCAGGTAATTCATGATGTTTGCATCCAGGATCTGCCTGTCAACTTTTGCCTTGACCGAGCCGGTTTCGCTGGGGCGGATGGGCCAACGCACCACGGTGCCTACGATATTTCTTATTTCCGATGCATACCGAATATGATTGTGGCGTCACCCATGAATGAGGCCGAGCTAAGAAATCTCATGTTTACGGCACAACTGCCACGGAAAAGCAAGGCATTCAGCATCCGGTATCCTCGTGGGCAAGGTGTGATGCCGCAATGGCGAACACCAATGGAAGAAATTAAGATTGGTACAGGCCGAAAGATCCGCGAAGGGGAAGATATTGCCATTCTTACAATTGGCCACATTGGGAACTATGCGGTGGAAGTGACGGAAAAGTTGTCGAAACGAAACATTGAAATTGCGCACTTCGACATGCGCTTTGTCAAGCCGATCGATGAAGAGATGCTGCATGAAGTGTTCGGCCGATTCAAGAAGATCATCACCATTGAGGATGGATGTATTCAGGGAGGATTTGGTTCTGCGGTACTTGAATTTATGGCTGACAATAATTACTCAGCAGAGGTGAAACGCCTTGGAATTCCTGATCGCGTGGTGGAGCACGGGGAGCAGATTGAATTGCACCGTGAATGCGGTTTCGATCCGGAAGGCATCGAAAGAACTGTAGTCGAGCTGATGGAATCCGTCACCAAACTTCAATGAACACTCCGTATTTCCGGGAACTTGGCACCGGGATTCCCGTGCTACTGCTCCATGGATTTCCATTTACACACCAGATCTGGGACTCATTTGCACAGAAGCTTTCCCAAAATTTTCATGTGATTACCCCCGACCTCCCGGGTTTCGGTAAGTCGCCACTGCCGGTTGACAGGCTATCCATTGATTTGGTAGCCGAAATTTTGATTGGTTGGCTTCGTGAAAAGAAGGTGTCTGATGCTGTTGTGATTGGCCATTCGCTGGGAGGATACGTTACGCTTGCCATGGCTAAAAAAGCGCCCGAAGTGTTTGCCGCCATTGGGTTATTTCATTCCACTGCATTCGCGGATTCCGCTGAGAAGAAAGAATCAAGGAACAAAGTGATCGAGTTCATAAATAAAAACGGAGTCGAACGATTTACATCGAACTTCATAAGCCCCTTGTTCGCTGATCAGAACCACAACGCGATCAAAACGATTCAGGCGATTGCAATACAGGCAAGCGAGCATTCAGTTAAGGCGTATACTCTTGCTATGCGCGACCGCGCTGACCTAACAAGTGTTTTGAGCGAATTTAAGAAGCCAGTGATCTTCATCGCAGGAGAAAAAGATGGTGGCATTCCACTGGATGCAATTCGAAAACAAGCCCTGCTAAGCTCCGAGGCGGAAGTTCACGTGTTGCCGGATGTCGCACATATGGGTATGGTTGAACGTGAAGACCAGACCATTGACATTCTCCGAAGATTTATTAAAAAAAATGGAGTTACTTCGAAATAAGTGCAAGTATTAAACACCTCAACTGAAATTGGATTTTTAGAATTTCAGGAGAATTGTTACCTTGTTCTTCGTTTTATCGATTATTCCTTCAGTGATCTGTAGGTTAAGTTAAAACAGGATTATATATTTGCTACAGTGGACAAAAAATAACCTTACCATACCCTACCATGGACTACGCAACTTGGAATGAAATGGCAAAAAACATCGCTTATGGAGCTTGGGCGATTGCCGTGTTGATCGTTATCGGTCACATAATCAGGCTGGCTACGATGAGTGATGCCAAGACGAAGTATGATTTTATCAACAGGAGTGAGATCATGACCTTGTGGATTGCATCAATAATCCTGATTACAGGCTGCTGCTTTTTCGCAAATTCAAATGTAACAGAGTTCACCCCGCTTTGGATCTTTGTTCGTGTTTTCACAACCATTTCCATGGGTATGATCGTAGGATTGATCGTACAAAACCTCTTGAAGTTCTACTATCCGTTCTTTATCGAAAAAAGATTGAAGGAGCTTCGTTATAAGCCACGGATTTCTCCGAAAACCGGTAAGGCAATGAAGCTGTTGAGCGAAGATGAAGAAGATGCTTACCTCGATGAAGGTATGCAAGCTGAAGAGAATGTGTTCTCAATCGACTATGACGTGTGGAAAGACGAAGAAACTGGTTACGTTAAGATCGAGAAATATTCCGGTCACCTTCACGCCCTGCAGTGCCCAGAATGTAACTATCAAACCTTTAAGGTTGTTCGTGAAGAAATCCTTAAGGCGGCAACGCCAACAGAAGAAGGAGAATTGCTCAAGCATTTCCAGTGCGGTTACTGCGGTTACAAAGCGAAGAAAGCAGTTACTCTGCGCATTTCTCAGAAATTCGAAGAATCAACAGCGGCAACAGCCTAACTGTTACGCTTATCTCATAGAAGAAAACCCGGTTTAAGGCCGGGTTTTTTCGTTTTATAACCTTGATGCGATAGTTCTACACTTCGTAAAGATCCACGGGAAGCTTGATCTGGTCAGAATAAAATTTCATCCGGGTGTGAGCTGTGTCAAGAGGAACAATTTTCTCGATCGATGCCATCTTATGGTTCACAAAAACTTCCAGGTAAAAATTCCCTAACAGGTAAAGGTTTACTTTATAGGCATAATAGCGAATTGCCATCACGAATGTTCCATTTTCATAGAGCGTCCGGATTTTTTTATCGAGTGTTAGTTTATTGAATTCTCCCCGCGTAATCATACCCCAACGTATACAAAAAATAGCGCCAGGTCAATATTGACTTACTTGTCGTTTTTTATTTGCTCTGCAATATTGGACTTGAACTTTAAAGGAACTGCCGGTTAACGGGAAAAGTCATTAGTCACTGGAAAAAGTCACTAGTCGCTTTAGCCGGAGGTAAATCTTTTAACCTATGACTAATGACTAGTGACTAGTGACTAAATGAAAAAAGCTTCCTTTCGGGAAGCTTTTTCATTTTCGGGTGAAAGATGGGGCTCGAACCCACGACCCCCAGAATCACAATCTGGTGCTCTAACCAACTGAGCTACATCCACCATGTTTTCCTCTTACGAGGCTTTGGTGCTCTAACCTCCCGATAGCTATCGGGATGAGCTACATCCACCATGTTTTCCTCTTACGAGGCTTTGGTGCTCCAACCTCCTCCTGCTCGGGCATCGGGACGGAAAGAGTTTGCAAATTTAGCCACACGGGCCATATTTACAAACATTAAAAAATTAATACCGTTCAAAAAGCAGTCGCTGACCTAGTTGGGAGTCATCAATTGTTCCTTCTGAATACGCTAAATGACCCGAAACAAAGGTTTGAGTAACCCTCGTCTTAAATTCATGGCCTTCAAAAGGCGACCAGCCGCACTTTGCCAGAATATTTGACTTCTCAACTCTCCAAGGGCTATTAAGGTCGACCAACACCAAATCAGCAAAGTATCCCTCACGAATGTATCCCCTTTTCGAAATTTGGTAAAGTATGGCTGGATTGTGCGCCATTTTTTCGACAATCTTTTCCAGTGAAATTCTTCCTTCATGAAAGAAATCAAGCATGGCCACCACGCTGTGCTGCACTAATGGTCCACCAGAAGGCGCCTTGAAATAAGTGTTTGCTTTTTCCTCGAGTGTGTGAGGTGCATGATCGGTGGCAATCACATCAATGCGGTCATCGAGCAGCGCCTGAAATACGTTCTGCTGATCGTTCTTTGTTTTGATCGCGGGGTTCCATTTGATCAGCATTCCCTTTGATGCATAGTCGGCATCATTAAACCACAAATGATGCACGCAGGCTTCCGCGGTAATTCTCTTCTTCGCCAACGGAATTGAGTTATCAAAGAGCGAGGTTTCTTTGGCGGTTGAGATGTGAAGAATGTGAAGTTTTGTGCCGTGTTTTTTCGCCAGGTTAACCGCAAACGAAGAAGATAGATAACAAGCTTCTTCATTACGAATTTGCGGATGACATTCTACCGGGACATCTTCACCATAACGCGCCTTGAAAATTTCGTTGTTCTTGCGGATGGTAGGCTCATCCTCACAATGCGTTGCAATGAGTGCCGGAAATTTTGAAAAGAAACCTTCAAGTGTTTTTTCGTTATCAACCAGGAGGTTTCCTGTGGATGACCCCATAAAAATTTTCAAGCCGCAAACCTGGTTGACATCCGTCTTCAGTACTTCCTCGAGATTGTCATTGGAGGCACCGATGTAGAATGAAAAATTTGCCAGAGCGTTCCGTGAGGCAACTTGATACTTTTGTTCGAGCAATTCTTGTGTGAAGGTGGGTGGATTGGTGTTAGGCATTTCCATGAAGGTTGTCACACCGCCCGCTACCGCTGCGCGCGCTTCGGTCTGGATTGTTCCTTTATGTGTCAATCCCGGCTCGCGAAAGTGAACCTGGTCGTCAATCGCACCAGGAAGAAGGTACTTGCCTTTCGCATCAATAATGGTGGCGGTCGCATCGGAGAGATCGGTGCCAAGCCGATCAATAAATTGTCCCTTGATAAGCACATCGCCCTGAGAGACCTTTCCTTCATTGACTATATTTGCGTTCTTGATCAGGAATTTCTTCATTCGGTAAAAATAACTTGTAAAGTGTCAGCCGCTCCTTCTTTTGAAAATTTTAATCTTAACCGTCAGCTGTTAAATGCTGTTTCGGAAGCCGGCTTTGAAACCCCGACTGAAATTCAGCTAAAAGCGATTCCATTGATCCTTGGCGGCCAGGAAGTGATTGGCATAGCCCAGACTGGCACCGGAAAGACCGCAGCCTATGCGTTACCTGTATTGATGAAAGTTAAGTACGCGCAAGGCAAAGATCCAAGAGCACTCATCCTGGCTCCTACAAAAGAGTTAACAATTCAAATCTCGGAGCACATTGCTCAGCTCGCAAAATATACCGACCTGAGAATCTTTGCGCTCTACGGAGGTGTCGGAGCAAGTCAGCAAATCAAAGCGATTGAAAATGGAGTTGATATCCTAATTGCCACTCCCGGACGGTTTATGGAGCTTTACCTTCAGGGTGATCTTCCCACCAAGCTCATAAAAACGCTCGTGCTCGATGAAGCCGACCGAATGATGGACATGGGTTTTATGCGCCAGCTTCGGAAAATTTTCGAAGTCATTCCCCCGAAACGTCAAAACCTGTTATTCTCCGCGACATTCTCAGACCGCATTGAAAGTCTTTCAAAAGAGTTCTTAGAATTTCCAGTTAAGATCGAGGTGACACCGCAGGCAACCACCGCCTCAAAAGTCGAACAGGTTCTGTACAAGGTCCCGAACCTGAAAACGAAAATCAACTTCCTCGAATACCTGCTGCGAAACGAGGAGGCATTCAACCGTGTTTTGATTTTTACGCGAACAAAAGAAGCTGCCAACAATGTATTCAAGTACCTGGAGCGAAAAGGGTTTGGTCCGGTAAAAGCGATTCACTCCAACAAAGATCAAAACACACGAATCAATGCCGTAAATGATTTTAAAGAAGGCAAGCTTCGGATTCTTGTTTCAACTGATGTGACCGCCCGGGGTATAGACGTGACAAAAGTTTCTCACGTTATCAACTTTGATGTGCCGATACTATACGAAGACTACGTGCATCGAATCGGCCGTACCGGCAGAGCCTTCCAGGAAGGAAAAGCAATCACGTTTGCAACGGATGCTGAACTTTATCACATTGACAAAATTCAAAAGCTGATTCGCGAAACGATTCCTGTGAAGGAATTGCCGTCCGATGTTGAAGTTGAAGAGACGCCAAAGTTTGAAGCAAAAGACATGGCGCGTGAAATCGATGCTCAAAAGCGAAAGGAAGACCCAACGTTTCAAGGGGCGTTCCACGAGCGTAAGCGGAAAAAATAAAAATACATTAACCGCAACGGGCGCAAAGAAGGCGCTACGAGCGCAAAGGTATTTTATCATTGCGTCCTTTGCGTATCCGTTGCGATCTTTGCGGTTTGGTATTAAATTTTCGCTATTAAAAGATCCTAGTCCTGTTCCTTCTGCTTTCCGTTAACGCACAAGCCCAAAAGAAAAAAATAAAAATCCAATAACCGCAACGGGCGCAAAGAAGGCGCTACGAGTGCAATGGTATTTTATCGCTGCGTTCTCTGTGTATCCGTTGCGATCTTTGCGGTTTTGCATTAAATTTTCGCTATGAAAAAAATTCTAGTCCTGTTCTTTCTGCTTTCCGCTAGTGCACAAGCCCAAACAAATTTCGAGAATCTTAAACCGCTGCTCGACCAGGTTCAGCCCGATAGCATTAGGCGTCACATTGCCTTTCTCGCTGACGATCGCATGCGTGGACGCCTTCCGGGTACACCCGAGTTTCAAGTAGCGATCGACTACATCATCAAGCATTACAAAATGTTCGGAATGAAGCCTGGTGGTGATAAGGGTTCCTTCATGCAAGCCGTAAAGCTCCGAAAAGCACGCATCAACGCTGCGGGCATATCGATGGAGCTGAAAGGAGCCTCAACTAAAGCGCTAACCTTCGGAGAAGATGTAGTGTTATTTCCGCACTTCGAAGAAAAGTCAACTCGCATCACAGCACCGCTCGTCTTCGCAGGCTATGGTATCAGTGCCCCTGATATGAATTATGATGATTTCAAGGGAATTGATGTAAAAGGCAAAATCATTGTGATCGTGTCTGGTGCTCCTGACAATTTTCCTTCCACAATCCGTTCGCATTCGCTGGGCAGGACGACTATTGTTCAGACAGCCATTAGCAAAGGAGCCGTTGGAGTATTATATAAGACTTCAACCAATGTTAACCTGAAAAACCTTGCTTATGCGGCAACAGAAAGTGGCGCCCACGTTGCCCTCAGCCCAAAAGGAATAATGTATTATCCGTCCTATGCAGGTGGAGCAGGCATGGGCTTGAAAGTTTATGGCTATATCAGTAACGAAGTTTTCAACAGCATCGCTGGGCAAACGGAAGGGCAGATGACCGCCATCTTCAACGGGCTGAAAAATGGAACGCCTTCTTCATTCGACCTAAACACCAACGCAACTGTCACCTACACGTCAAATCATACGGACATTGACAGCTATAATGTGGTTGGCATCATTGAAGGATCGGATTCAAAATTGAAGAATGAATATGTGGTGCACACTGCGCATCTCGATCACGTTGGTGTAGGCACCGCGGTGAAAGGCGATTCGATTTACAACGGTGCTCACGACAACGCGTCAGGTGTTGCCAGCACACTCGAAGTTGCCCGGCTTTACAGCAAGCTCATCTCAAAGCCAAAGCGTTCGATCATTTTTGTCATGGTAACTGGTGAAGAGATGGGTATGCTCGGATCTTCATTCTTTTCAAACTTCCCTACAGTTCCGAAGAAAAGCATTGTCGCCAATGTCAACATGGATATGCCAACGATCATCGCTCCATTGATGGCAGTCGTCCCGTTGGGTGCGCCTCACTCAACGCTCATCAACCAGGTTAACAATGCTGCAGGCTTCCTCGGCCTGGATGTTGAGCAAGATCCTGAACCGGAACAAAACAGATTTATCCGAAGCGATCAATACAGTTTTGTGATTCAAGGCATCCCTGCGCTGCACATCAAGTATGGCGACAAAACTTCTGAGCCTGGAAAAAAATTGTCTGACGATGTTAAAGTTTGGCGTGCCGACACTTATCACAAACCCCAAGACCAGCTTGACACAGGAGTCTTTGATTTCAATGCGGGTAAAAAATATGTCCAGCTGAATTTTCTCATCAGCTACCAGGTGGCGCAGGAAACCGGGAGACCACGATGGAACGAGGGGGATTTTTTTGGAAAGCAGTTTGGGGAGCGGAAATAGGTTGCAAGCTGCAAGCTGCAAGCCCGTGCAGTGAGTTGGTCAAAGTGCGATGCAAAGTTGAGGCTTAAGGGATAAGGCTTTTTCAGCTACCCGGGAAATGGTGTTGTGCAAAAAATAAACTCAAGTCAATCCGTTCATTGCACGGTTTGAGTTCATTATCTTTGATCCTCCCCATTTAAGATCAATTCGAGGCGAAGTTGTTTTTCCTGGTATAAAAAATACCAGTATGAAAAAGTCGATCGCGTGTCTCATTGTAATGTGTGTTGCCTTTACGCAGTGCACAGAAGAAAATCCAGTTGTTCCAGGGCTTGTAAAATTTTCCATCGGAGCAAAAGACATTTCCGGTGGTCGTGTGAAAAATGAACAGCAGCCCACTAAGGTTTTTTTGCGATTCCAATCCCAGTCAACGTTGCAGGAAGAAGAACGTGAAATTGACCTCTACGCATTTGGTTCGGGCGGATTTGTCAGCGAAAGTATTCAACTACCCGAAGGCAATTACAAGCTTCTCGAATTCCTGGTATTGAATGCTGCTCAGCAAGTTTTATACGTTTGCCCCGTCAGCGGATCTGAACATGCTTCGCTGGTAAATTCGCCACTGCCGATAGACTTTGTCGTGGTGGCAGAGCAATCTACAACACTTGCACTTCAGGTCGTGCCGGTGGAAGGCGAACCTGAGGACTATGGCTACGCAAATTTCGGATTTGAAATTATTGACCTTCCGAACGAGATTCACCTTAGTTTCCTTGTCGCTCCACAATCACATTTCGAAACAGAAGGCTACGACTCTGTTCGTATGATGTTCATTCAGGGTGGGGTTGAGGTGGTGAAGAACCTCCAGATTATTTCTCCGGTTGAAGCCGTTGGAAAGCTCATTGAAAACGAAATAAGCATGGACGAGCCTTATACAATAAAGCTGCTTGCTTATCATGAATCGATTGACGAGGTTCCGAACATCGATCACACCATCGAAGTGTCTTTCGAAAAAGAAATTACACCTGAACAGCAGGAGGAACTGGAAATGATTGCCGTTCGGACTGACGGAATTAAATTTCATACCAATGAAGGACATGAGGATCTGGATGTCCAATGGCAATACAACAGCCATCTCCTGGATCATGCCGGTAATTATCACCTGATGCTCTCCAATAATTTTTGCTCCCCTGAGGTCACCATAGTCACGTTAAAAACGAGTCCGTACTTCGCGTATATAAAATCCTGGAAGAACGATCAAACCGGTGATCCCGAATCTGTATGGCACGAGTGGCTTGCAGAAATCGATGTCCTCCCTGCAGACACGTATCACGACAGCCAGGATATTGCATGTTCAACTGTGGCAAGCGGTGACTTCGAAGCCGACCGTTCGTCATGCCCTAGTTTTCAATTCTTTCACTATGCCAATGATGAAAGCTATTGGTACTCAACTTGCCTCGTGGTTTGGCAAAGCGCAGGCGACCCGTACGATCCGAATCCCGCAGGCCGAACGAAGCAAAATTCAAACGGGTATTTTAAGCTTGTTCCGGCAGAGAACATTGTGAATCCGTTGCCCAACGCACCGGAAAAATAGGCTGCAAGCTACAAGCTTCACGCTACAAGTCTGTGCAATGAGTTGTCAGTGTGATGCAAACTTGAAGCTTGCAGCTTGCGGCTTGTAACCTGTATAAAAGAGAAAAGCCGCCCAAAAGGACGGCTTCTCTTATATTCGCTGTATTCGGCTCGAAACTCAAAGCTCGCAGCCCGCAGCTAGTTACCCATTCATCGACAACAAGAATTCTTCGTTGTTTCTTGTGCCTTTCATTTTGCTCAGGAGGAATTCCATCGCTTCGTTTGAATTCATATCGCTCATGAACTTGCGCAGGATCCATACACGCTGGAGTTCGTCTTCGCGCATCAACAAGTCTTCTCTGCGAGTACCTGAAGCTGGAACATCGATGGCTGGATACACGCGTTTGTTCGACAACTTGCGATCCAACTGCAATTCCATGTTACCTGTTCCTTTGAATTCTTCGAAGATCACTTCATCCATCTTCGAACCCGTGTCGATCAATGCTGTGGCAATGATGGTCAGTGAGCCACCGTTCTCAACATTACGGGCAGCACCGAAGAAACGTTTTGGTTTGTGAAGTGCGTTCGCATCCACACCACCGGAAAGAATCTTACCGGAAGAAGGAACAACAGTATTATAAGCACGTGCAAGACGTGTAATCGAATCAAGGAGGATCACCACATCGTGGCCGCACTCTACCATGCGCTTGGCTTTTTCAAGAACGATGCTCGACACTTTTACGTGGCGCTCTGCCTGTTCATCGAAGGTTGACGCGATCACCTCAGCTCTAACGCTGCGGGCCATGTCTGTAACTTCTTCAGGACGTTCATCGATGAGCAACACAATCAGGTAAACTTCCGGATGGTTTTCGGCAATAGCGTTTGCAATCTGCTTCAGCAATACTGTCTTACCGGTTTTTGGTTGTGCTACGATCATACCACGTTGTCCTTTACCGATCGGTGCAAACAGATCGAGGATACGGGTCGACATATTATCAGGCGTGGTGCTGAGTTTCAATTTTTCTTCCGGGAACAACGGTGTCAGGTATTCGAACGCAACCCGGTCACGGATTTCCTCGGTTGTTTTTCCGTTAACAGATTCAACCTTCAGCAAAGCGAAATACTTCTCACCTTCTTTCGGAGGACGGATCAAACCTTTCACGGTATCTCCGGTCTTCAAACCAAACAATTTAATCTGGGAAGGAGACACATAGATATCGTCAGGACTTGCAAGGTAGTTGTAGTCGGACGAGCGGAGGAAGCCGTAACCATCCTGCATGATTTCGAGCGCGCCTTCATTGCTGATGGCGCCATCGAAGTCGCGGATGTTCGGGCGAGGCTGCTGCTGCCCACGCTCTTCGCGCGGCTCTCGATTTTCACGGCCCTCACGACCTTCACGAGGTTCGCGAGCTTCACGCTCTCTTGCGGGTGCTTCGAACAACGGACCATCGTTGTCATTTTTCGGCTCATTTGATTCTTCGTCCTCATCCTTGTCCTCGAACTTGGGTGAAGGTGAATCGAAACCAACATTTATCGAATCCAATAATTCATCGGAAGACAATTCGGTCTCTGCTTTGGGAGCAGCGGGCGCAACATTTTCGCGTCTGCGAGGACGCATCTTGCGTTCGGTTTGTTCGCCTTCGTTTGGGGAGCTTTTCTTTGGTGCGGGAGCTGCGTCACCACCGGACACAGCCTGTTGGTCGAGAATCTTGTAGATAAGATCCTGCTTGGCAAGCTTCTTGGCATTTTTCACGCCCATCCCCTCAGCGATCTCTTTCAATTCAGAAAGAAGTCTGACGTTCAGATCATCAATAGTGTACATGTGTTATTAAAAAAATGATTGTTTTTGATATAAAATTGTGAGTTGTTAAATCAGAAGGCCTGAAAACTAATTCATCAAAACGGAAAGTGTTGAGGTAAAAAGTTTGAAAGCAAAAATCGGATTATATTCAGAGGGCTCGAGATAAGCCGAATGATCATGCAATTATAGGCTAAAAATCGACATAATCAAACGGGGGAAAATATTTTCTTCGGCTCCAGCCGGGGCTGGCAAGTCAAAAGATTTATTTTTGAGCTCGTTTATTTAAACAAAAAAAGTATGCTACAGGTTTCCGCTATTCGGGAAGATCGCGAAAAGGTTATCAAAGGATTGAAAAAGAGGCGTCTAAAGTCTATCGAAGAGTCGCTGGACAGCATACTGTCGCTTGATCAAAAACGCAGGCAAACCCAGCAACAGCAGGATGCCTTATTGGCGGAAAGTAACTCCCTGGCGAAGGAGATTGGCGCGCTTATGAAAGCCGGTAAAAAGGATGACGCTGAAGCTATGAAGACGCGCACCGCTGAACTTAAGAAGCAAATCGGTGAGCTCGGTCCTGCCCTCACCCAAACGGAGGAAGAGCTTCAGAAGCTGCTGTACACTATTCCAAATGTACCTCACGAAAGTGTCCCTGATGGTAGCGGCCCAGATGATAACATTAAAGTTCATGAATGGGGTACAATACCGACACTGGGTAAAGATGCGGTGCCGCACTGGGATCTCATCAAGAAATATGACATCATCGACTTTGATCTTGGAAATAAGATATCCGGTGCGGGGTTTCCGGTTTATAAAGGCAAGGGCGCAAAACTTCAACGCGCCTTGATCAACTTTTTCCTTGACGAAGCTGAAAAGCAAAACTACCGGGAAATCCAGCCTCCGATTGTTGTTAACGAAGCTTCGGGATATGGGACGGGCCAGCTCCCCGACAAGGAGGGGCAAATGTATCACATGCAGATCGACAATCTGTTCCTGATTCCAACTGCCGAAGTGCCAATCACTAACCTTTACCGTGACGTAATGGTTGGTGAAGACGAATTACCGATCAAGAATGTAGGCTATACGCCATGCTTTCGAAGAGAAGCCGGAAGCTGGGGAGCGCATGTTCGGGGGTTGAATCGTTTACACCAGTTCGACAAAGTTGAGATTGTACAAATCCGGAAACCGGAAGAATCGTACAAGGCACTTGATGAGATGTGCGCTTACGTGCAAAGCCTTCTCGAGAAACTTGAGTTGCCATACCGAAAACTTCTGTTGTGTGGCGGTGATATGGGTGTAAACGCTGCACTCACTTTCGACATGGAAGTATACGCAGCCGCTCAGCAACGCTGGCTCGAAGTGAGCTCAGTCAGTAACTTCGAAACGTTTCAGGCAAACCGACTGAAGCTTCGCTACAAAAACAAGGAGGGCAAGACTCAACTCCTGCACACGCTGAACGGAAGTGCACTTGCGCTTCCTCGCATTGTTGCCGGGATACTTGAAAACAATCAAACGCCAGAAGGCATCAGAATTCCGAAAGTGCTGGTGAAATACACAGGCTTCGACATGATCAACTAGCGGACTTTCGGGCCCCTTTTGACCGCACACCGTGGAATAATATTACACCCGCCAGCGCCAATGCAATTGCTATCGCTGCGGGTGTGATAACTTCAAGGCGCTTCAAAGCGATGCCAGCCAGCGCCCAAATTGTGACGGCAGGGAAAGCATAATCACGGAACCGAAGCACGACCACAATCGCAAGTGCCGCGGCAACGAGCATCATCACCACCGTGAGGACTTCCTGCGTCAAAATGGAATCAACAATTTGTAAGCTTGTGAGCCACGCTGCGAGGTTGGCAATCGTTGCGACACAAATCCATGACAGGTATAGTGTGAACGGCAGTCGGATCATATAATATTCTTGCTGAGACTCCAACTGAATGTGATGGACCAGTCGAAAAAGTCTGATCAGCACAAGAAGGAACAACACCATGATGAGCACTGAAACGGCAGGAAGTAAATTGTGCCATACTAGGATCCAGCTCGCGTTAAGGAGACACGAGAGCATGAATAATTTCGATAGAAGGCTGAAGTAACTTCGGTCCCGGAGTTTCCATTGATAAATAACGAAGGCAAAAAGCAGAAGGTAAATAATCGACCAGATAGAAAAGGTAACACCGGAAGGTGTGAACAAGCTGGGATAAAGATCTGAGACCTCCCCCGTGTTCATTCCGTTTATGGGTAACGCATTCGCAAGGAAGTTCACCACCAGCACAGCAAGGAACAGGATTGTGTTGGCGATGGCCATTGTAGTTCGCGCGTTCATAAGTGTATTGTTTTAGGTTTAACAACTTTAAAGAGTGCTGCGGTTATGCGAACCGCGAAAAAATTATTCCAACGGCAGCGTCTTGAAAGTGATCGGCTGGCAGTTTTTCCTATATTCGGTCACCGAAACCCGACCCTATGAAAAAACTTTTGTTCCACCTTCCGATAGCGCTCACCGCTGCATCCTATATGTCGTGTAATTCAGAAAAAGAAACCACTACCTCATTATATCCGAAAACAAAAAAAGTAGACACCGTTGACACCTATCATGGCGTAGAAGTCGCGGACCCGTACAGATGGCTGGAGGATGATCGCAGCGAAGAAACGGCAGAGTGGGTGAAGGCGCAGAATAAAATCACCTTCGCTTACCTTGATCAAATCCAGTATCGCGACAAGCTGAAGAAACGACTCGAAGAGCTGTGGAATTATCCTAAGTATTCCGCGCCTTTCAAAGCGGAGGGAAGATACTTTTTTTACAAAAACAACGGACTCCAAAATCAATTTGTACTCTATGCACAGAAAACGCTGAATGATGAACCAGAGGTAATTCTTGATCCAAATTCATGGTCAACCGATGGAACTGTGGCACTCAGCGGATTGAGCGTCTCGACAGATGGAAAATATCTGGCTTACACTTCATCAGTGTCAGGTTCCGATTGGAATAAAATTAACGTACTTGATCTAGATTCGAAGCAGCTTCTCGTGGATTCCATTGAGTGGGTCAAATTTTCGGGCATCTCATGGAAAGGAAATGGTTTCTATTACAGCCGGTATGATCAACCAAAAGGAAGCGATCTTTCTGCTAAGAACGAATTCCATAAGCTTTACTATCACAAGATCGGTGACAATCAATCGAACGATGAACTGGTGTATGAGGATAAGACAGCACCTCAGCGAAACTTCTATGCAGGCACTTCCGAGGACGAACGTTTCTTAATTGTGAATGGGTCGGAAGGCACCAGTGGCAACATGCTGCTCGTGAAGGACCTTTCAAAGCATAATGCTCCTTTCGTAACGTTGGTCAATGATTTTAACAACGATCACAATTTTATTGAAAATGATGGGGATGATCTGTTCATTCTCACGAACCTGAATTCTCCTAACAAGCGAATTGTAAAAACAACCTTGGCTAAGCCGACACCAGAACAATGGGTTAACGTCATTCCGGAGACCAACAACAGAATTCAAAACGCTTCGATGATCGGTGGAAAGTTGTTTGTTGAGTATTTGGTGGACGCGAGTGACCAGATTTTTATCTATGACCTCAAAGGCGAGAAGCTGGGTGAGGTCGCGTTGCCAGCCATTGGATCGGTTGCGTTTGGTGGCCGCAAAAGAGACAAAGAATGTTTTTATACCTTCACTTCATTTACGTTTCCTTCAACGGTATACCGCTATGATGTTGAAAAAAATACGTCAACTATTTACAAGAAACCTGAAATAAAATTCGACCCGGAAGACTTTGAGACAAAGCAAGTCTTCTACACCAGCAAAGACGGCACGAAGGTGCCTATGTTTATTGTTCATAAAAAAGGCATCGAGCTCAACGGGAAAAATCCAACCTATCTGTACAGTTATGGTGGCTTTGATATTTCAATGACACCAGGTTTTAGCATCGCCCAGCTCGTGTGGTTGGAAAACGGAGGAATTTTTGCGCAACCTTCAATTCGAGGCGGTGGCGAATACGGTGAGAAGTGGCACAAAGGCGGAATGCTTCTTAATAAACAAAATGTATTTGATGATTTTATTGGAGCTGCAGAATACCTCATTAGGGAAAAGTATACTTCACCGGGGCGGCTTGCCGTTGCAGGCGGATCAAACGGTGGCTTGCTGGTGGGTGCTGTGATGACTCAACGGCCTGATCTTTTCAAAGTTGCTCTGCCCGCAGTGGGTGTGATGGACATGCTACGTTATGAAAAATTCACGATCGGGTGGGCGTGGGCTACAGAATATGGTTCGGTAAAGGATGCCGAAAATTTTAAGAACTTGCTCAGCTACTCACCGTTGCACAATCTGAAAGAAGGCGTTGAGTATCCGGCTACCATGGTTACCACCGCAGATCACGATGATCGTGTAGTGCCGGCTCATTCATTCAAGTTCGCAGCAACGCTGCAGGAAAAATATAAGGGCGATAATCCCGTGATGATTCGAATTGAGACAAAAGCAGGCCATGGAGCTGGCAAGCCGACCGCGAAAGTTATTGAGGAAGCGGTAGATAAGTTTGCGTTCGCCTGGTACAATATGGGTTATGTTCCGCCAATTGCTAAAGATGATATGTGAGAAAACTTGCAAGTTACAGGCTGCAAGCTGCAAGCCAATTTTTTGAACAACGTGAGTTATGTGATTCTCAAAAGGCCTATTTCCGTTAAAAATTTTTAGAAATACCAAACATGAGTTTAATTGAAATAAAAATACGAGAAGGGGCGAAAGCAGATTTGCCGCGTGTGCTCGAGCTGATTAAGGAGCTCGCGGAATATGAGCGTGCGCCACACGAAGTGATCAACACCGTTGAAAAAATGGAAGAGGATGGATTTGGGATGAATCCGATCTTCGGCTTTTACGTGGCAGAGCGCGATTCAAGGATCATTGGCCTTTCACTATACTATTGGCGGTATTCAACGTGGAAGGGAAAACGCCTTTACCTGGAGGACATTATCGTTACTGAAAGCGAGCGTGGCAAGGGCGCAGGCAAACTTCTCTTTGACAGGACGATGGAAAAGGCGCTGGAAGAAAACTGCACCGGCATGATGTGGCAAGTGCTGGAATGGAATGAGCCGGCCATTAATTTTTACAAAAAATACGGAGCGAAACTGGATGACGAGTGGACGAATTGCAACATTGAGGCTCAACAAATTAAGAAACTCCTTGGCAGATAACGTGGAGCAGCGCTTTATGGAAATAAATTCCAATAACCAATAACCAAATTCCAAATAGAGCCTGGTAAATGTACTAGTCGGACTTGCGCCAACATATCCGTCCAGGAAGGATTGGAATTCATGTGACGCTCTGCAATTTCGACAAACTTAAAACAGAAGTGTAAACTCAAATCACACCACCGCCCTGTTTGAAATTTTGTTATTGATTATTGGTGCTTTCGTTTTTAGGCCTCTTCCAACAGTGTTCTGAACGCTACATGCTGAAAGTGTTTCTGGTGGTCATCACGAAGTGCAGGCGCGAATTCTTCGAGGTAACGCTGAACGTCTGTGATTGACTTGGCAAAGTACTGGACGCTGTATGACACAGTCTCGTCTTCGTTGTCATGCAGCACTTTGTACATCTTGCCCGAAACGAACATTCCGGTCCTTAACACATCGGGGATGTGCTTTGTCTTCATATAGTGGAGCCATTGCGACTCCAGTGACTTATCAATACCAATGGTTACGTTATAAAGTAGCATCCAGCAAAGGTAACATTTCCTTAAAACTTGGTGATGGCAACTATTTTCAGGAATATTTCAATCTTGCGGCAACAATTAGCAGCCCGCTTTGTTTATCAAGGCGTTAAGACGAAAACTCATCAGATTCTTTTGAAAACTCTCTCACCAGCGATCGCAGCCATCGCCATTTTCTTCGGTTCTTTCCATACAGTATCAGCCCAAACTGGCGAAATCAGAGGTAAAGTGACCAATAAGATCAATGGCGAGCCGGTGAGTTTCGCAAATGTTATCATTCAGGGGAACCAACAAGGCGCCACGTGCGATGACGCAGGCGTCTTTTCTATAAAGGGTCTGGCTCCCGGATTATACAACGTGGAAGCATCTTTTGTTGGCTTCAAAAAACTTGTGATCTATGAAGTACAGGTGACCAATGCGCGGCCCGCGATCATTGATTTTGCGCTGGAGGAAGAAAGCCAGGAACTACAAGCCATTGAAATTTCTGCAGCCAATACATTCTTCAAACCAGACGAGTCGCCACTTTCTCTACGCACGATTGGAACGACAGAGATCAAGCGGACTCCGGGGGGAAATCGTGACATCTCAAAGGTGGTGCGATCGCTGCCTGGCGTCTCCTCGCCACCTTCCTTCAGAAACGACATCATTATCCGCGGTGGCGCCCCAAGTGAAAATACGTTCTATCTCGATGGAATCCAGATTCCTGTTATCAACCATTTCCAGACGCAGGGTTCGTCTGGCGGGCCTGTGGGAATTATCAACGTTGATTTGCTAAAGGAAGTAAGTTTTTACTCGGGTGCATTTCCCGCAAATCGTGGAAACACGCTTAGCTCGGTTTTCGACTTTCAATTGAAAGACGGCCGCGATGATAAATGGACGGCCAATGGAATTGTTGGTGCTACCGACCTCGGGCTAACATTCGAAGGACCGGTTTCGCACAGTTCCACGCTTGTTGTTTCGGCAAGACGCTCCTACCTCAAGTTTCTTTTCAGCTTGTTCAACCTGCCGTTCTTGCCGGTGTACAATGATCTTCAGTTCAAATACAAGATAAACCTGGATGAAAAAAATAAGATCACCTTACTCGGCATAGGCGCAATTGACAATTTCTCCTTGAATAAGGAAGCACCAGCAAAAGCAGAAACGCAAGCCGACCGCGAAGAAGCTGAATATATTCTTAATATCATTCCCGTCTCAAAGCAGTGGAACTACACTACGGGTGTGAAATATGAACACTTCCGTTCTAACGCGACAACGTCAATCGTGCTAAGCACCAACCACCTGAACAACTCGTCAGTAAAATACTTTCAAAACAACGAGTCTGATCCAAACAATCTGCTCCAGGACTACGAATCAGCGGAGCAGGAATTTAAACTTCGTGCGGAAGACTACGTAGTGAACAGAAATCGAAAGATCAACTATGGAATAAATTTCGAGCGCTCCCGATACACAGCTGATGACTTTACTAAAATTGTTACTCAGCAGGGCGTGGTGACACGGAAATATTTCTCGAGGCTTAATGTGAATAAATACGGTTTGTTTGCACAGTTCAGCGACAGCTATTTAAATGACAATCTCACGCTGTCGATCGGTCTTCGGATGGACGGAAATAATTATTCTTCGGAGATGAGCAATCCATTGCAACAGTTCTCACCTCGATTCTCCGCCTCGTATAAGTTTACCGCTACGGTCAACTGGAATTTTAATTCGGGGATTTATTACCAATTACCGGCTTACACTGTTCTTGGATTCAGGGATGCATCAGGAGAGCTTATCAATAAGGACAATGACATTACCTATATTCAAAGCAAGCATTTGGTTTCCGGACTGGAATTCAATCTGCCCAAAAACGCGAGAATTACTGTTGAAGGATTTTACAAGTGGTATGACAAGTATCCGTTTTTGTTGCAAGACTCGATTTCGCTTGCCAACCTGGGAGCAGACTTCGGAATCATAGGAAACGCCCCGGTGACTTCTACTTCCCAGGGACGCAGTTACGGTGCCGAGTTTCTTCTTCAGCAAAAACTCTACAACGGATTTTATGGGCTGCTGTCGTACACGTGGGTGCGAAGTGAGTTCGAAAATAAGAATGGCGAGCTTGTTCCTTCCGCATGGGACAGCCGGCACCTGGTAGGCCTGACAGGCGGAAAACGTTTTGGAAAAAATTGGGAGCTGGGATTACGTTGGTTGTTGACCGGTGGTGCCCCATACACTCCTTACAACGTTCAGGCTACGCTGCGAAAAGAGAACTGGGATGTTCGGCCGTTCGGACTTCCCGATTACGAGCAGCTAAACGTGGGGCGCATTAAGCCATTTCACCAGTTGGATCTACGGATCGACAAGAAATATTTCTTTCCGAAATGGAGCCTGGACGTGTACTTCGATGTGCAGAATAGCTACAATTATGTCGCAAAGTTTCCCGACAACATTGATGTCGTGAAGGACTCTTCTGGCAACCCGGTGGAAGATCCGGAACGGCCGGGATTTTACCAGCCAAAATTTATACAAAACACCTATGGAAACGTGCTACCGACCATAGGTGTGATTCTTGAGCTATAAAAGATGGCGCGCGTGTATCAGTAATTCTTAATATCAAAATTCAATCCGTCAAAACTGCCTCCGTTGCGGTTGCCTTTATTTGGCACAGTATTTCCGGTGGTTTGTGCACCACGTTTATCTAACCAGCCCTTCTTTTTGTTTCCGTTGTTGTTGCCTCGATGGTTCGTGCCTCTGTTCTCCGGGCTGGCGGTAGTCGCGTTCCTGGCATCCTGATTCGCATTATTTCTTCGGCCACTGTTTTTTGGTCGACTTCCGTTTGTCGCATTTCTTCGCTGACCGTTATTGTTCGGATGACGGCCTGGCGTATTAGGCACCTTGTGAAGTTCACGCTGATGTGATGGCATTTCATTCATCGGATACGGATTATCAGTTATAACCGGCACTTGCTTCCCAATCAGTTTTTGAATGTCTTTCAGGAAATCTCTTTCCTCGTCATCACAAAATGAGATAGCGATTCCACTTGCCCCGGCCCGACCAGTCCTACCGATTCGGTGAACATACGTTTCCGGAACATTTGGTATCTCGTAGTTGATCACAAATGAAAGCTCATCAATGTCAATACCACGCGCTGCGATATCAGTAGCAACCAGAACGCGAAGCTTTCCATCCTTAAATGCCTTCAATGCGTTTTGCCTGGCGTTCTGCGACTTGTTTCCATGAATGGCCATGGCTGTGATTCCAAGCTTCGACAAATCTTTCGCCACCCGGTCAGCACCGTGCTTTGTCCGTGTAAATACAAGCGTTGACGTGATCGCCTTCTCTTTGAGAACATGAAGCAATAGCTTCTTCTTGTCGTTCTTTTCAACGAAGTAAACCCCTTGAGTAACCTTCTCAGCCGTTGACGAAACCGGAGTCACTTCCACACGTTCCGGGTTCGTAAGGATGCTACTTGACAATTTCTTGATTTCATCTGGCATGGTTGCTGAGAAAAACAAGGTCTGGCGTTTGGCAGGAATTTTCGCGATTACCTTTTTAACATCGTGAATGAATCCCATGTCAAGCATTCGATCGGCTTCATCCAACACAAAAATCTTAAGATGTTGGAGATTGATGTATCGTTGATCGATGAGGTCTAACAAACGGCCTGGTGTTGCAATCAGAATATCAACGCCAGCGCGCAACGCGTCTGTCTGGGCCTTTTGCGATACGCCACCGAAGATGACGGTATGCTTGAGTTTCAAAAACTTTCCATAAGCTGCAAAGCTCTCACCAATTTGAATCGCGAGTTCACGAGTGGGAGTCAGGATCAATGATTTTATTCCTGCCGGACCTTTCTTATACAATTCATCCTGGTGAAGGAGCTGTAGAATTGGGATTGCAAAAGCGGCTGTTTTACCAGTACCCGTCTGAGCGCAGCCCAGCAGGTCTTTTCTGCTGAGGATAATAGGGATCGAGCGTTCCTGTATTGGTGTTGGCTGTGTATATCCTTCGGCCTTTAACGCAGCGCGTATCGGGTCGATAAGTTCTAATTTTTCAAATGACATTTAACTTGTGAATGTGTTTAATTTAGCCCGAATCTGGGCATTTATTCAGGTGTGCTGAGCAAAGATACGGCTAAAATATTGAATTACCTATGTTAGCCGATCCGGTCAATACGGTAAGTCTTCTTCGCAAATTGAAATGAATCACCTTGTTTCAACCCGATTAACTTAGTGCCAATCGGGCTTTGTGCTGAAACAATCGCGAAGCTCTCTTTCTCGATCACCAGCATACCAACACTTATGGCGATAAAAAAGTTGCCATGGTCTGCATATACAA
>DASWTP010000254.1:0-4514 GCA_036402075.1 Chryseosolibacter sp.
AAATCCGAAGGCCAGCTCATTTGCTGATGCGGAGCTTACGAAAGCCCTCCGTTCCTTTGACAAGAACGCAGATAAATACACCGCACTTTCTGATATTCCGGAAGGAAGTATTTTCAATTTTCAGGGCAGGTATTTTAAAAAGGGGAAGACAAAGCGAACACGAGTACTGTGTTGCGAAGTCAATTCGAAGCGAAACTACCTGGTACCAAAAGAGGTCCTGGTCAGCGATGTGCAGCTTAGCATGCTTTAAGATTTTCTTCGGCAATCGGTTCGTATTCAAAATGACTTGTTGCCTGGTGCCGGGTTTTAGCCAGGTTGATCAGGGTTAGCGAATCAAATCCTGTTTTTAATATTCATAATATCGATCATCAAGTTGAATGAATCAATTGATGACGGATTATTGAATTTTAATGGCTTTACGATATAACCCGACACACCCAGGTTTTTCACCTTTTCACGATCTTCTTTCTCGTCAGACGTGGTGATCACAAAAACCTTGAGATCTTTCCACTGGCTATTCGAGCGAATTGCCTGGAGTAGCTCGGTTCCGTTCATCTTCGGCATATTCAGGTCAAGCAGCACAATGTCGGGCCGCGAATATGCGGGGTTTGCTGTTCCCTGGTTAAGGTATGCAAGTGCCTCTTCGCCATTTCTTGCCACCTGCATTTTGTAGAGTACATTCATCTTGTCAAGTGTACGTTGGGCATCACGTACATCGAGGCTATCGTCCTCCACCATCAAAATATTTATCACTTTATCCATATCTTAATTTATTTCGGCCACGTGAATTGAAAGGCTGCGCCCTCACCCGGTGATGAAGTTACCTGGATTGTTTGTTTACGATCATCAAGAATTTTCTTAACGATCGCCAGGCCGACACCAGTACTTTCGATGGTATCACGTTCGTGAAGAGTTTGAAAAATCAGGAAGATTTTTTCGAAATATTGTTTCGAAATACCTGGGCCATCGTCTTTCACCTCGAATTCATAGCGCGATTTTTTATCAGAAAAACGCACTTCAATTTTCCCCCTGGGTTTGTCATGATATTTAAGCGCGTTGCCCACAAGATTGGCAAGCACTTGCTGCAGCGGGATTCGTTCGGTAAAGATTACGGGCAACTTTGGCGGTATGACTAAACTAATGCCCGGGCGTAATGGCATGTTTTCCCTGATGTCGATGAACAACTGATTGAGGTCAACCAGTTCTTTCGCTGGCTGGTCACGGCCTACACGAGCATACGACAAGATTCCCTGAATTAAATTTTCGGAGCGCACCAGCCGACCGCGGATCAAGCCAATGTATTCTTTCACTTTCGGTGATAGTTCGTGGCTGTGATCCTCTTCAATCCATGTAACCACGTTGTCGATACCTCGGAGGGGGGCTTTCAAATCGTGCGATACAATGTGGGCAAACTGATCAAGCTCTTCATTCTTTCGTTTGAGCAAACTGATGTTTTCCGCCAGCACTTTAGCCATGTGGTTCAATGCCTGGGCAAGCTGGCTAAGCTCGTCTTTACCCGAGCTTACGGTATGACTCTCGTAGTCACCAGCGGCAATGTTGTCGGCCATTTTTACCATTTGCATTATCCGGCTGGAGATGCGAGATGCCAGGTAGAAAGCAATAGCAAGACCAAGGAGAATTGACAATGACGTCAGATAAAAAGAGATACTCCGGGTTTGAGAAACCGACTCTGTAAGAATTGCCCTGCGCTTATCGCGGAGGTCGTATTCATAATTGCTAAAGTCACGAAATTTTGCCTGCAGCGCGCGGTTGATGGTTCGCTCCTCGCTGTTGCTAAGTTTGTCGCGATATAATTTGTTAAAAGCGACAAGGCTGCTGTCGGATGTACCTGCAAGGCGTTTCGCGCGTTTCAGCGGGTCGCCAAATTCGTTAATCCAACGAGAGTTCAGGTGCTGGATCTCTTTTAGCGTTTTGTCCTGCACAGAGTCCTCTGCCACCAGCACTGACAACTCTTGTAAGATGTTCTCGTTTTCGAGTACCGCGGAGTCGTAGGCCTGTATGAAATAATCCTCACCTGTGAAGAGATATCCGCGCAAACCGCTTACCATGTTAAGAATGTTCCGTTGAAAACGGTTGCTGTTGCGCAACGTGACTGTTGAGCGAGAATAGAATTCATTGTTCTCGTTCACGCGTTCGGCCTGCTTGAAATTGATCCACGTAGTAATCGAGAAAAGAACCAGGATGATGAAAAAACCAAATAATATAAAATACGAAATCTTCATGCTTTCATTTACTGCCGAGTAAAAAAGTAAAATGGGAGCCAGGAACTGGCTCGCAGCATGGGGTTTGCAGCCGCATAATTACCTTTTAAAATAAAAAATGCAAGTCAAAAGTTTGACAACCGGCATTTAGAGGCTGGTTAACAGGAATTTTTTTCCAGGTAACATTTTGTGTGATGCAGATCAATCCATCTATTCGTTAATTTCGAGGCTTAAACAATATATTTTGTTACTGAACTCACGACCACCTTTAGCGGAACGAATGCGACCGGCCAGGCTCGATGAACTTATCGGACAGGAGCATCTCACCGGGCAATCGGGAGTAATTCGGAGAGCCATCCAGTCTGGAAATATTCCTTCCATGATTTTGTGGGGTCCACCGGGGGTCGGCAAAACCACCATTGCCAACATCATTGCAAATGAAGTCAAGAAACCGTTTTACACGCTGAGTGCGGTGAGCTCGGGAGTGAAAGATGTACGCGAGGTCATCGAAAAAGCAAAGGCATCACCACGGTCAATACTTTTCATCGATGAGATTCACAGGTTTAATAAATCGCAGCAAGACGCGCTGCTAGGCGCGGTCGAGAAAGGGATTATCACACTGATCGGAGCAACAACAGAAAATCCTTCATTCGAAGTGAACTCTGCCTTGCTCTCGCGAACGCAGGTATATACGCTGCGGCCTCTTGGTGAAGAGCAGCTTCTCGCGCTGGTAGACCAGGCTCTTAAACGTGACGAGGATCTTAAAAAAAGAAACATTCAAATCAAAGAACACACCGCCTTGCTGAACATCTCCGGAGGCGATGGACGAAAATTGCTGAACCTTGTGGAGCTCCTTGCCGACTCGGTAGCTGGTGATTTTAATGTGACGGATGAACTTGTCATGGAAATTGCGCAGAAGCACATTGCCATTTACGACAAGAGTGGCGAGCAACACTACGACATCATTTCGGCATTTATCAAATCGATCCGCGGAAGTGATCCGAACGCTGCTGTGTATTACCTGGCACGGATGATTGAGGGCGGGGAAGATGTGAAATTCATAGCGCGCAGAATGCTGATCCTCGCCTCCGAAGACATCGGCAACGCAAATCCCACCGCATTGGTCATTGCCAACAGTACGTTTCAGGCAGTTGACGTCATTGGCTATCCGGAAGCGAGAATTATTCTATCCCAATGTGCGGTATATTTGGCAGCTTCCGCGAAAAGCAACGCAAGCTATATGGCCATCGAAAACGCGCTTTCGGCCGTTCATGAAAGCGGTGACCTCCCCGTGCCGCTTTCCATCCGGAACGCACCAACGAAGTTGATGAAGAACCTGGGTTATGGAAAAGGCTACCAATATGCGCATAGTTACGAGGGAAATTTCGTACCTGCGGAATTTTTACCTGACAAGCTTTCAGGGACGAAATTCTACGATCCCGGAAATAATGCGCGGGAGGACGAGTTAAGAAAATATCTTCGTAGTTTGTGGAAAGAGAAATACGGCTATTAGCGAACTAGATGAAGCGAATCATTTTTGAATCCTCCCCCGAGTTTATTGTTCTGTGTGTGATCGCAGGCCTCGCCTACGCTTCGATACAATACTTGCGGATGAAGCAACCCTGGACGAAAACGATGAACTGGATCTTGTTCTCCATTCGCGCGGTGGTAGCAACGTTCATCGCCTTCCTGCTTTTGGGTCCGATCGTCAAACAAATCAACAACCTTTTCGAAAAGCCTGTCTTCATTATCGTGCAGGATAACAGCGGATCCATAAAGGAAGCCAGCGACACCGCAAGGCTCGCAGCGTTAGAGCAAGCCTTAAAAAATGCAGCCGGACGGTTGAACGAGCAAGGATACGAAACATCGATTCAAAACCTTGCGGGGCAGGATGTGGAACGTTTTTCGTTTACCGGAACAAGTTCGGACCTGAACAATGCGCTGAAACGAATCAGTAATCGTTACGAAGGGAAGAATGTTGCTGGCGTACTTCTGGTTTCCGATGGACTGTTTAACGCTGGACTGTCTCCGCTCTACGCAACCTACAACTTTCCGATTCACACGCTGGGGGTAGGCGACACAACGACACGATCGGATATCTCCATCCGAAACATCGCCTACAACAAAATTGCTTACCAGGGCAACAAGTTTCCTTTGCGCGCGGAAGTTCAGGTAAAAAATCTTCCAGCACAACCAATCACTGTATCTTTGTATAAGCGTGGGCGGCTTATCGACAAACAAACCCGCAACTCAACGGGCGACCAGATCATAACTTTTGATTTTCAGCCACTG
>DASWTP010000255.1:0-33273 GCA_036402075.1 Chryseosolibacter sp.
CGCCTGGGATTTTTTGTTAGTGGCGTGCGTTTTTTCGTACCTATGGAAATCAAGAGCTATGGCAACAGTCAAAACGAAAGCGCGAAAGCCGGTTAAACGCGTAAAGGAAGCAAAGCAAGACCTCGCAAAATCATATAACAAGTTCAAGGAGTTCGAAGGTCAGCAGTATACCGGTATGAAGGTTGGGCGCGCACACAAGTGGTATTACGATAAAGGTGAGTGGAAAGAGAAGAAAGTAACTCCTGATGAGTGGGAGATAAACTATGCTGTAACAAAGCGCAGAGCGGGACGCGCACCAGAAGGGTCCGGAGTTCCTGTGGGCACAGAATATCATTGGTACATACTTGCTCACCAGCATGTGCGGAAATTAAACGCGAACGATTACACCACTACGTTAAGTGGCTTGAAATTTAAATTGGCGCATAAGCGTTTCGATAAGGAGAAATGGAGTGCTTCTGACAAGGCCCAGAAAAGAAGATTGATCAAGATCTTTCAGCGGATGATCGCAGAGTTGGAGAAGGGATTGGAATAAGTTCGTTTCGTGTGACGGTGGCGTTGTGTTGAGAAAACTATTTCTTTACCTTCGGGAACAAACCACTCATAATGAAAAAGATTCTTCTGTTCGTTCTTTCACTGGCTTTCCTTTCCGCTTCCGCCAACGTCCAGCTTCCAAAGATTTTTGGCGACCACATGGTTCTGCAGCGCGATCGTGCTATCACCGTTTGGGGATGGGCTGACCCTAAAGAAAGAATTACGGTAACCTTTAATAAGCAAAGCAAGACCGCCAGTGCAGGCAAAGACGGTTCATGGAAGATACAACTGAACGCAGAGGCAGCAGGTGGCCCGTATACGCTCACCATTAAAGGCAAAAACACGTTAACATTGACAGACGTTTTGGTGGGAGACGTATGGATTTGCTCCGGGCAATCCAATATGGAGTGGACCGTACGTAACAGCAACAACCCGCAAGAAGAGATTGCAGCTGCAAACTTTCCAACGATCCGACATTTTAAGATTCCCAACACCGTTGCCTCAGAACCCCAAAGCGATATTCGCGGTGGGGAATGGAAACCCGCAACGAGCGAAAATGTTGCTGACTTTACAGCAGTAGGCTATTTCTTTGCACGTGAGCTGACGAAGGAATTGAATGTACCGATCGGTCTGATCAACACCAGTTGGGGCGGAACGCATTCTGAAACATGGACGAGCCGGGAGGCGTTTGCCGCTGACGATGAGTTTAAGTCAATGATTGCCGGGATGCCACGCCTGAACCTGGATTCACTTGCCAAGCAAAAGGAGACTGAAACCCGTGCTAAAATTGAAAGTCTTCAAGGTAAATTAGATGCTCCGGGTGCATCCAGCAAATGGATCGATGCCTCTTTTGATGATTCATCCTGGAAAACCATGACGCTTCCTAATTTGTGGGAAGGGTTAGGTCTCCCTGACTTCGATGGCGTGGTTTGGTTCAGGAAGGAACTTTGGCTGTCGCCAGGTGAAAGTGGGAAGCCTGCGGTTCTTCAGTTGGCCATGATCGATGACTGGGATGAGACATTTATTAACGGTAACAAAATTGGCAGCACCATGCAATACAATGAGCCACGCAAGTACCTGGTGCCTGCAAGCCTGTTGAAGGAAGGGAAAAATGTAATTACGGTCCGTGTGGAAGATACTGGCGGAGGTGGTGGAATATATGGCGATGCTTCGAAGATGATACTTCATGTGGGCGGAAAATCTATTTCCATTGCCGGGGACTGGCGTTTCCGTATTGAACGTGTTGCGAAAGGCACCGCCTCGGTAGGTCCGAACAGCTATCCCACGTTGTTATTCAATGCGATGATCAACCCGATTCTTCCGATGTCGATTAAGGGCGCGCTATGGTACCAGGGTGAGTCGAATGCGGGTAGAGCCTACCAATATCGCAAGGCTTTTCCCTTGATGATCAAGGATTGGCGTCAGCGTTGGGGACAGGGAGATTTTCCTTTTTACTTTGTTCAGCTCGCAACATTCCAGGCCAACAATGGAAACAGCGAGGTGGGAAGCAATTGGGCTGAACTTCGTGAAGCGCAGACCATGACGTTGTCGTTGCCAAACACCGGGATGGCAGTGACTACGGACATCGGTGACCCTGGAGATATCCACCCACGGAACAAGCAGGACGTGGGTAAACGCCTGGCGGCAATTGCGCTCAATCGAACGTACGGGAGACCGAGAGTCGATAGCGGACCAACGTTCACATCGATGACTATCGAAGGAAGCAAAGCGATTCTCTCGTTCGACAATATCGGAGGCGGGCTTGTTGCAAAAGATAAGTATGGATATCTAAAGGGATTTGAGATAGCAGGTGAAGACCGGAAGTTCCGGTTTGCCAAAGCCATGATCGAGGGTGATCGGGTAGTCGTCTATCATGACCAGGTTTCAAAACCAGTTGCAGTGCGTTTCGGGTGGGCGGATGACGCCACTGATAATAACCTCTTCAATGCAGCGGGATTTCCAGCAGTGCCGTTCCGCACAGACAATTGGAAGGGAATAACCGAACAGGCAAAATTTACCTTTAAGTAGATGAAAATTGTCATCACCGATGGGTTCACCCTCAACCCCGGGGATCTGAGCTGGAAACCATTCTACTCGTTGGGTGATGTTGACTATCATGATCGCACTTCACCGGCAGAGACAGTCATCATGGTGAGGGATGCAGACGTTATTGTTACCAACAAAACTCCGATCACGGCTGATGTGATCCAGGAATGTAAGAATCTGAAATTGATTGCAGTGACCGCAACGGGATACAATGTGATTGATGTTGACGCTGCAAAGAAACACAGGGTGCTGGTGTGCAATGTGCCGGAGTATGGTACGTTTTCGGTGGCGCAACACGCCATCTCACTTATCGTTGAGCTGTCAAACCGGGTTGGAACAAACAGTCAAAGTGTTCGTGGAGGCGATTGGTCGTCATCCACAGACTGGTGTTACTCCAGGTCTCCGATCATTGAATTGAAAGATAAGACCCTCGGGATCGTTGGGTTGGGAAGGATCGGGAATCAGACCGCAAGGGTTGCGTCTGCGCTCGGTATGAAGATAGCCTACCAGAGAGGAAAACCTGACGGAGTCGAGGCGCGTGAAGTGACCCTTGACGAGCTGTTCCGCGAAAGTGACTTTGTCTCGTTGCATTGTCCACTGCGTGCTGATAATGAAAAGTTTGTAAATTCTGGATTGTTGTCGTTGATGAAGTCAACGGCCTTTCTAATCAATACGTCACGCGGTCAATTAATCGATGAAGTTGCGCTTGCGGGTGCACTACAGAAAAATCAAATCGCGGGAGCAGCGTTAGATGTGTTGAGCAAAGAGCCACCTCCGTCTGATCATCCGCTGCTGTTGTTGGCAAACTGCATTATTACTCCGCACACGGCCTGGCTAAGCAGGGAAGCCCGAGCCAGGATTCTTCAAACCACTTATGAAAATATCAGGATGGCGATGGCGGGTCAGGCGCAAAACCTCGTTGGCTAGTGTTTCAAGTCTTTTGTTTTTTCCGCTTTGCCGAAGGGAATAGCACATTGTTTAGAATCAGTCGGTAGCCGGGAGAGTGAGGATGCTGATTAAGGTCCGTTGGTTCCCGCCAACGGCCGGGGCTTCCTTCCGGATCGTGGCCACTATAGAATGTCCAGTGTCCTCGTCCTAATTCACCATAGATATACCTTACATTTTCACGATTACTGTTTTCACCCAACACGGTAACGGAGGGTTTAACCGTGTACTTATTAAATGACGTGGTTTGTCCGTGAAACTCATGAATAACAAATTCATGATTTTGCGTTAGCAGCGAAGGTATGATATCCCATTTAGCCGAGAACTGAAACACGTTAAAGAACCCGGTGGTTCGGTCAAAAAAATCCGGACGTCCTGTATTGATGTCCGAGAAACGCCTGCTGTGCCCGGGCTCGAGCGTAAAATTTTCAAACGCCAGGGTGCGCTGAAAATCCAGCTTCATTTGCGCCTGCGGGTCGGAGTCATCGCCATCGTAATACGCTTCGTTAATGTCTACACCTTCTGCAGACAGTGCGATGTCAAACGTTTCTGCGCCAGAACACATGGCAAACAAATAGCCACCTCCCGCACAGAACGCTTTGATTTTTTTTGCTACGGTAAGTTTCATCTCCGACACTTTACTGAAGCCGAGTCGCCTCGCTGTTGCTTGCTGAATGTCGGCTTCAATTCTTGACGACTCCCGCCTCAGAAATCTTCCATACTGACCTGTGAAATCTTCGTGGTGAAGGTGCAGCCAGTCGTATTTTGCCAGTTCGTCTTTATAGATCTCTTCGTCATAGATGATGGTGTAAGGGATCTCCGCGTAGTCCAGCACAACCATTACGGCATCAGTCTCATCCAGGATCAGTTCGTTTTTGGGCGAGTAAACCGCGATGCGCGGGGCCTTCTCAAGTTTCACCACATTCATATTTGCGGAGGGGGACTCAATTTCTTTGAGGATGCGGTTTACATTTACGTCCTCCACCACTTCAAAAGAAACACCCCGTACTACGCACTCGTTCTGAAGTTCATCGGTCCATGTGACCATGAAGCTTCCACCCCGGTAATTCAGAAGCCAGTCCACCTCCAGGCCTTTTTGAAGCATATAGAACGCAATGCCATACGCTTTTAAATGATTTTTCTGAGCGTCATCCATCGGAATCAAGATGGACATTGCCTGTGCTGCACAGCTGAAGAATAAAAATCCGATTGTAAGAAGTCTCAACATATATTGGATTGTTGAGTGGGGAATGTGTAAGTGAATGTAGTGAATTATCACCGGCCACGTCCGGATTATCGGTACAAAATAATTTCTTCTTTAAGAAATCGATTTCGCTGCACCATTCATTTGCTTTTTTGACGCATTGGCCGATGCGGTTGAGGGCGCACAAGCGGCCGGCACGGGATTTTAATCGGCTATAAGCGGAATTTTGGGGAACATAGCGATGAAAATGAAAAGCGTTGTTTTAGTGGCATTGGTGCTAGCAAGTGTGTCCGGTTCGTATGCTCAAAGCGCACTTGACACGTTGCGATATTCGGATTTGCGTTGGTCGCTAAAGAAAAAGGCAGTAGTGTTGAATTACATGCGTTTCACCGAGGCTGAGAAATCATCTTTCTGGCCGGTGTTTGACAGCTATAATAACGCAACCCGCTACTTTGAGCTGGAATCCTTGATGCTGTTAAAAAAGTATTCAGATGGCAGTGGTCAATTTTCAAATCGTGAGCTTGAGGAGATGTCGCAACGCATCCTGCATAATGATTTGCAACTGGCGAAGTTGCGCAAAACATTTTACAAGAGATTCAAAGAAGCGGTAACGCCTCAGCAGGCAACCGCTTTTTTCCAGATTGATACAATGTTCCGGTCAATGATGCGACTGGAGGCACAACGCGATTTTGCCTCTGAGCAGTTGGCAGACGTCAATCTGTATACACGAAATTAGTCGTTAGTTTTAGTTGGTTTTTTCTGAGTCGCTGTAAAGCGCAACAGGCAGCAGTAGACATCTGGCATTTGTTTTGACTACGTTAGTCGTCAACCCATGCTATGAAAAAGTCTATTGCTGCTTTGTTATTTTTGTCGTCATTCCTTTTTGCATTCACGTCTAATAATCCAGAATCCAACGAAGTAATTGTATGGAGCGAATATCGTCCGTTAACCTGGGAGGATTTTAAGGGCAAAAGAACGGAGGATGCAGCAGGTGACGCAGGTACCGTAGTGCAGATCAAGGCAAAGCCTTACCTCGTGAAAGATCAGGTGAAATACGATGTGTCTGCAGTTTTCGTCAAGAATAAATCGTGGGCAGACGCTCAGACCAAAGAGCTGCTGGCCCATGAGCAACTTCATTTTGACATTGCCGAGCTTTATGCGCGCAAGATTAGAAAAGTTATTGCTGAACTGTCTGAGGCAGGTGAACGCGATGTGAAGGTGTTCAACCGCGCAATTCAGAAATTATTGAGGGAAAGCAATGAGATCGATATTCAATACGATCTTGAGACCTTGCATGGGGCGATGCTGAAAAAGCAGGCAGAATGGAGCAAGGAGGTAAAATCCGAACTCAAGGCGCTTGAGCAATTCAAGAAACACCGTCAGGTCATTACAGCAGATAAGTAGTTGTCTCCCTGAATTCAGTCGGCCAGTCAACCTAGTCGTATGTTGGTGGCCATCAACCTTTTCATTAGCTTTGAATACCAACTTTACCTCCATGAAAAGGCTCATTTTCCTTTTTATGATTGCAGCAGCAATCAGGACCGCTGCGCAATCAGATCCAATCACAATTGTCGTTGCTGTCACCAACCAGATCACGGATAAGCCAATTACCGCGAATTTAGCATGGTACGATCCGCAAAGCATTAAGAGCGAAAGTATTGGCCGGTATACACTTGTTCTCGGTCCTGATAAGGAAGAGAAGTTGACTATCTCGAAGCCTGGCTATTTTGATACTGAACTCACGCTTGATTATGAGACCGAAAAGCAATCGCCACTGCACGAGGTCAAATTACAACCAGGAATTCCTCAGCTCCACATTTCGGTAATGGATGCTGAGACCGGAAAGTCGATCAATTCCGCAGTTGACCTCTTCTCGCTGGATGAATCTACCGAAATCTTCAGTGAACAGGTTGAGGTATCACCTTATACCATTGATCTTGAATACAACGAAGTGCACGTGCTCCAGGTCCGCGCACCGGGTTATTTTTCATTTAAAGACACCATCGATTTTAAAGGCGTGTTTGAAGGCAGAGTTCGTCAGAAACAAATTAAACTCGTTCCCTTAAAGGCGGGCAACAAGATTTCACTCAATAACATCTACTTTCACCAGAACGAGGCAGGCCTTACCGATTTTGCGAAGCTCATGCTAGTTGAGCTCACGCACCTGCTCGAAAATCAGAAAAATATTGTATTGGAAGTTGGCGCCTATACCGATGATGTAGGAACGGATCAGTATAATCTGGACCTTTCTCAGAAGCGTGCCGTGGCGGTAAAAAATTACCTGGTTGAGAAGGGTGCAAAGGCCGAACAGCTCGTAACAAAGGGATATGGCGAAAAGTCTCCCATCGTCCCCAACAGCAGCGAGGAAAACCGCGCATTAAACCGCAGGGTTGAATTTAAAATTATAACGGTCAAGTAGGTGTGAAGGTCTCAGGAACGGTTGTCGATATCCTCAATCGAAAATTAATCAAGGCAGAAGTAGAAATCCGCGATAAGAAAATTGTCGGCATTGTTCAACAAGATACCGTGGCTGATCAATTTTTGCTGCCCGGATTTATTGATGCGCACGTCCATGTCGAAAGCTCAATGTTGGTGCCCTCTGAATTTGCCCGGATGGCCGTTGTTCATGGTACGGTAGCAACCATCTCCGATCCCCACGAAATTGGAAACGTGCTTGGATTGGACGGGGTGGAATTCATGATTGACAATGGGCGTCAGGTTCCCTTTAAATTTTATTTCGGAGCACCGAGTTGTGTTCCGGCAACCCCTTTTGAAACGGCTGGTGCTAGCATCACCAAAGAGAATATCGAGTCACTTTTCCAGCGGGAAGAGATCAAATACCTGGCAGAAATGATGAATTGGCCCGGGGTGATAAATCAGGATCCGGACGTAATGGCAAAAATCGAACTGGCGAAGCGCTACAACAAACAAGTTGATGGTCACGCTCCAGGTTTACGTGGCCATCAGGCGAAACAGTACGCATCGGCCGGCATCACGACCGACCATGAATGCTTTTCCGCGGCCGAAGCGTTGGATAAGTTGAACGTGGGGATGAAAATTCTGGTACGTGAGGGAAGTGCAGCGAAGAACTTCGAGGCGCTTATTGGCCTCATGGATGACCATTATAAAAGCATGATGTTCTGTTCTGATGATAAGCATCCGGATAGCCTGGAGGAGGGACATATCAATCAACTTGTGGTTCGTGCTTTAAGGAAAGGAATTGATCTTTTCAAAATCTTGCAGGCAGCATGCGTGAATCCAGTTGATCATTATAAGCTTGATGTGGGATTGTTGCGTGTTGGTGATCCAGCCGATTTTATTGTAATTGAGGATCTTAAATCATTTAAGGTAAAGCAAACATTTATCAATGGCGAACTGGTAGCCGAGAAAGGGATCAGCAAGATACCGAGCGTACCCACACGCGTCTTAAATAAATTCGCTGTCGGGGCGAAGAGCCTGTCCGATTTTCGACTTCCATCGGCTTCATCGAGGGTTCGGGTGATCGAGGCGCTTGATGGGGAACTCATTACCCGCGAGTTGATCGCAAATGCAAAGTTGAGCGGTGATAATCTGGTGAGCAATGTGGAAAACGATGTGTTAAAAATGGTGGTGGTCAATCGTTATGAAAATGCACCTGTTGCTGTATCGTTCGTCCGGAACTTTGGACTTAAGCGGGGAGCGCTGGCCTCATCTGTAGCTCACGACTCGCACAATATTATTGCCGTGGGTGTGACCGATGACTTATTGTGCAGAGCGGTCAACAGCATTATCGCAACGAAAGGTGGCGTGTGTGCTGTGGATGCGAATGAAGAGTGCCTGGTACCGCTACCCGTGGCCGGCTTGATGTCTGATAGGGATGGATATGAAATTGCAGCGGCCTACAAGCGTGCAGATGCTATGTCGCGAGCGTTAGGAAGTAAACTGAAGTCGCCCTTTATGACACTCTCTTTCATGGCATTGCTTGTCATTCCCTCCATCAAGCTAAGTGACAAAGGGCTTTTCGATGGTGACGCGTTTACGTTTGTTGATCCGTTGATAAAATAAAAAGCCCCACCTGGGGAGATGGGGCGCTTTAGCTATAGAAGCCAGGAACCCTTTCTTCCTGACTATAAACTCATATACGAATGTAATCAATGTTATAATCTTGAAAAAGCTCACCTACTCAGCAGAGGTTACTTCGCTTTGAAGGCGTTGAATACCATCGACACGCACCAGGCTTACGGTGTCCCCATTGCAGTCCACACCTTTTCCAAATTCGATGATGGTGTATCCATAACATTTCTTTTTCAGTTTGATATTCGCAGGCTGTCCTGCAGAGGAGGCGTCAGTTCTGCGAATGTCCGCACCAATCAACACCACTAACATGATCATTACTGTTAGCGCAACAACTACCTTTCTCATTGGATTCGGGATTAAACTGGTTTAACCTATTGCCCATTTAATGATCTGATTAACAGTTAGTTAATACTTGACCTTTAAACAGGTGCTATATAGGATTAAAAATTCATGCCTGCTGGTTTTGAAAGCGGAACAGCGGAACGGCTGTATGTGATTCTCTGCCGCTTTTTCAATGGCCGGACGCTCTTCAATGCCGCGAAAGTGGTATAGTAATTTTCCTTTTTTTCGGTGAATGATTTAAATGAAATGGTATGGGAAAAGATAGAGAAGGGAAATTTCATCCCCGGAAGGGCAAACCATCGGGTTCACTAAGAACGGATTCACCAGGCCTAAAGCCAATTAGCACAGGTTCGTATGAGGAGCATTTAGAAATTGCGGATAAATATACCGTTGGCGAAGAAGAGCCAGCACCCAATTTACGAGTACGTCATAGAAACCGTAATACTGACAAGCGCGAGGACCGGCAAGTTGACAAGAGTGACGCAAAAAACACAAAGGCCAAGCGCGATACGTTTGACGACAGTGAAATGGTGATCGCCCAGGCGGAAGAGATCAGTGGATTTCTGAACAAAGAAACGTTCTCGGCATTGGCAAATCATCAGGGCGATACCTGCATCTCCATCTATCTTCAAACGCACAGAAAAGGCTCTGAAGTAAATGAGCTTGTTGATAATACAGTCTTCAAGAATTACCTGCAGCAAATCACCGCCCAGCTGAAGCAGAAGAAAATGGATGAGCTTACATTAGAAAAAATATTGGCGCCCGCTTATGAGCTATTACGCAATGATACATTCTGGCGTCAGCAGTCAAATGGGCTGGCTGTGTTTATTACGGAAGGCTCGACTCAATACCTAAAACTTCCATTCACCCCGAAGCAGGAAGAATTGGTGATCAACACTTCGTACTACCTCAGCCCGCTCACCGCAATGATGACACACGGGGACTACTTCTATTTGTTAATGTTAAGTAAGAAGGGCGCGAAACTATATCGGGCGGGCGAACATGGAATTGTTGAATTGATCATCGATGAAATGCCAAATGGTGTGGATGATGTCGTACACTTTGAGGAAAAGGACGATCAGAAACTCTTCCGTACGGGCAGCAGTGGTGGCGGTGGTGGTGCAAACTTTCACGGTGTTGGAGCTGGCAAACCGGATGACAAAGAAAACATTGCAATGTATTTCGATGAGGTGGATGAGACGCTCTGGAAGGCGGTGCTCAACAAAGAGAACGTACCTTTGTTGCTGGCGGGAGTCGATTACCTGATCCCAATCTACAAATCAGTGGCGAAGTATAAGCCTATCTGGGATGAAGCGATTACCGGAAATCAGCAGTATACCGATCTTGCCAGCTTGCACGAGCAAGCCAGGAAAATCATGCAGCCTTATTTTGAAGAGCGTCACAAAAAAGCGCTTGAGCTGTATGGAAATCAATCTGCAACGCAGCTAACGTCAACGAACGGTGAAGAAATTATCGCGGCAGCGCATTACAAGCGTGTATGGCACCTTTTTGTGCAGGAAGGCGCTCACATTTGGGGCACGTTTGATGAAATGAATAACAAGGTGACGGTGCATCCATCCCAACAGGAAGGGGATGAGGATTTAATTGATAAGGCTGTGATCCGCACTATTCTGAATGCAGGGGAAGTGCACTTCCTGCCGAAGGATCAGATGCCGGAAGGTAAAGAAGTCGCAGCGGTGATGAGATATTAACTAACGCATTATGGAAACGATAATAGAAATGCCGAAGCAGATGCCGCCTCAACACCAGGATCGACAACCTGGTATTGAAAAAGAAATGGAGCCTCGGCCAATTTACGATACCGATGAGCCAGGATTTGGACGGCTCAGCGGGAAGGTTGCCATCATTACGGGTGGCGATAGCGGAATCGGACGAGCCATTGCAATAAAATTTGCCAAAGAAGGTGCTGACGTTGCCATCGTTTACCTCGATGAGCATCAGGATGCAGAAGAAACGGCACGCGAAATCAAGAAGTATGGGAAAGAAGCGTTGCTCATCTCAGCGGATATTTCGCAAGAGGTGAACTGTAAAAGTGTGGTCCAAAAGACGCTTGAACGATTCGGGCATTTACATATCCTGGTCAACAACGCTGCCGTGCAATATGAACAAAAGGATATCCAGGACATCACGGCAGAGCAGTGGGAGTACACGTTCAAAGTGAATATTTTTTCTTACTTCTATTTGAGCAAGTACGCAGTCAGCTATTTAAAGGAGGGAAGTTCAATTATCAATACAACTTCCGTCAATGCTTATCGGGGAAATGAATCGTTGATGGACTACTCGGCAACGAAAGGTGCGATCGTATCCTTCACCAGAAGTTTGTCGCAGTCGTTGATCAAGAAAGGCATCCGGGTAAATGCCGTTGCACCGGGTCCGGTGTGGACGCCATTGATACCCGCATCCTTCAATGATGAAAAGGTAAGCAAGTTTGGAAAGGACGTTCCGATGGAGCGGCCGGCCCAACCTGTGGAGATTGCTCCATGCTACGTTTTCCTAGCCTCACAGGAGGGAGCTTTTATCACAGGCCAGGTTCTTCACCCAAATGGAGGTTCGATCATTAACACTTGATTTTGGCGCACAGAAAATAAAGGTCAGGCTTATGCGCCTGGCCTTTTTTATTGCCGCTGGTGGCGGAACAAAGTTTGTGATGGTTTCATGGAACACATAGTGACTTATGGAGAACTTCAGAATTTACTATCAGGAAGGAGAGCAAGATGATATTCTGCGCATACTCAGACGATCCAGCGATGTCTTAATCGACAATATTAATTCCAATAGCATCGGGATTACAGTAGAACGTGACGATGCAGAAGGATTTTACGCACGGCTTTTGGATCAGATTCATCGTGAGGTTTACGATTTCAGACCTCACCATACATATTACCAGCCAAGAGAACATTTTTGACACACCAACGCTTAGGTTTTGCCGTTAACATATTGAATTAAAGCGTATTTTGCAGCGCTTAAAGAGCGTTAGTAAGTTCATGTACCGATATTGTATTGTAGTTATTTTTTTGCTCATTGGGATTGAGAGCCTTGCCCAAAAGAAACTTACGCCTGCTCAGAAAAAATTTGCCGATAGTGTTAACAGGGCATTGGTCGGTCAGGCTGATTCCATTAAGCACCAGATCCTGATCACCCTTTTCGAAAAAAACCGGAACCGAAGCTACAACCGGTCAATGATTGTCGGGAAAAAGGCAATTCCGTTTGTGAGGAAGAGAGGCGATCTGCAAAAACTCGCTGCTTTATATTTGAATCTCGGTCAGCTGGAGTGTAAATCGGGCGAGGACAAGGCTTCACTGCCATATTACCGTGAAGCTGCCAGAATTTACCGCAGCTTAGGCCAGCCCACAGTGGTGGCCGATGTATACCAGGATCTCGCCATATGCAGCGAAAAAAAAGGTGATTTTGAAATCGCTTTTCGGTACCAGAATCTGGCGCGTAACATCCGCGACAGCATCAGGGATGAAACTCAGTCGCGGAGGTATAACGAGCTGCTCGCAAAATACGAACTTGAGAAATCTGAAAAGGATTCTAAAATCGCAGAGCAGCAACAGCAGCTCCTCATTCTCAATTCAAACTCCCGTGAGGATTACGAACGAAACAAGCAGATTATCGTTGCAGAGGCTATAGCGATTGGCGTGTTATTTATTTTGCTGATGGGCGTGCTGTATACGCGATCAAAGTTCAGACGTAACCTCATCGCGGAACGATCGGCCCGGCAGACGGAAAAGCGGGAACGTATGCAGATCTCCAAGGACATCCATGATGATCTGGATTCCGAGCTTTCGAAGATCAACGCCCTCAGCCAATCGATGGTAGACAAACCTGGCGCTCTTGAAAACCGGAAAAACATTTTTTCCATAATGGAGATTTCCACCTCGCTGCTGGTAGCCATGAAAGACCTGGTGTGGCAACTCAATATTGAGAACAGCACGCTCGAAAACCTGATCACCAAGATCCGCGAGCATGCCTCCCAGCACTTCGCTGACTCGCCAATCGAGGTCGTTGGAACCTATCCTGACAGTGTGCAGGAATTGTACATTCAGCGCATCAGTTTTCACAACATCATTATGGTCGTCAAAGAGGTGCTGCATAACATTAGCAAACATTCAAAGGCAATGAATGTAGGGATCTCAATTACAATTGAGAACGACCGCCTTCATATAACCATTGCTGACGATGGCGTTGGCTTTGACCGCACCCTGGAAGGACGTGGTGATGGTATTAATCACATGCATAGCCGAATGAAGGTGATTGGCGGTCTCATGAACATCGTCAGCGAACCAAACAACGGCACAAAAGTGACGATCGATATCGGGCTGATCCAGATCGCGAGAAAGAATTAGAACGTAATAGAAAGGTCAACGGTTTTGCCATCGCGCTTTACCTTAACCGGAATGGTCTGGCCTTTTTCGAATTTTCCAAGCGCATCCATGTAGTTCTGAATGTCCTTGATGGGAAAGTCGCCCATTTGAATAATCACATCGCCAGTTTTTACGCCACCCTTCGCAGCCGGTTTGCCTTCCGAAACGCCATCCACTTTCAGCCCTTCTGCATCGGACGCATAGCTTGGCATTATGCCCATGGTCACCTTGAACGCTGTGCGACCTGCCATCGACTTACTTTTCGTTTTTAGAAAGGCAAGCTTTGGTTCTGCATCCAGCCTCATCGACAGGTTGGCGATCAGCTTCAATACTTCAGCCTCGCCAGCGAGGTTGATCTTATCCCAGTCGTCTGAGGGTTTGTGATAATCGCTGTGCGAACCCGTGAAAAAGTGCAATACGGGAATGTCTTTCAGGTAGAACGATGTATGATCAGAAGGGCCGGTGCCTGAAGAGTCAGTTTTTATTTTGATATTCTCATTCTCGAGCGCCTTGAGTGTTGGCTCCCATACCGGGCTTGTTCCGGTTCCGTGCACCAACACACTTTTTGTCTGCGGATCGAGCCTGCCGATCATATCCATATTGATCATATAGTTGATAGATGTGATCGCTACAGGGGAGTGGTCCGCAAAAAATTTCGATCCGAGCAGTCCAAGTTCTTCACCTGAAAAGCAAAGGAAAAGGTAGTTGTTGCTTTCTTTCTTGTTGTTGGTCGAAAAGTATCGTGCAAGCTCGATTACGCCTGCCACCCCTGAAGCATTGTCATCCGCACCGTTGTGGATTTTATCTTTTGGGTTTGCATCGAGAGAGCTGCCCTGACCGTCTGTACCAAGGTGATCGTAGTGCGCACCAATAATGATCGTGTTGGCTGCGTTGTTGTCGAGAAAACCGACAATGTTGTAAGCTGTTCCTGCGTCACCTTCGCCATGAGCACCTTTTCGAAACGGGAATTGCTGGAGAAACGAGTTGTTATCCCCTCTGGGCTGAAGTTTCAGTTTCTTGAAGCTGTCAATGATGTAGTTGGATGCGGCTTTTTCACCTGCCGTTCCTGTTCCCCGTCCTTCAAGCTTGTCATCGGCCAGCGTTTTGATATGAGTTTGAATCTGTTTCACATCAAAATCCTGTGCAGGCGAAGCACAGGCAATTAGAATGGTGAAGAGCGATGACAATAGAAAGTGTTTCATGGATTAGCAGGATTATGACCGTAATTTAACGAAGGATAAAATATATTTGTAGTGAATCAAAAAAAGATCTTCCGTGTTTCAAAGGGGAACAACGAACCAATCCAAACAATATGAGCTCATTACAAAACAAAGTTGCTTTGATCACCGGGGGGAGCAAAGGCATTGGCCTCGGTATAGCGCAATCCTTGCTGTCAGAGGGAATGCGGGTAGCCGTCACGGCAAGATCACAAAAGTCGGCTGATGAAGGTGCAGACAAACTGCGCAAGTCCGGCAAAGGTGAAATCCTTGCGCTGGCAGCAGACGTACGTGACGCCAAATCGCAGCAGAAAGTAGTAGATCAGGTTGTGTCAAAATGGGGAGCTGTCGATGTCCTCATTGCGAACGCAGGGATTGGTTATTTTGGATCCATCGAAACGCTCACGGAAGCTGACTGGAACGAAACGATCGATACAAACCTGACGGGGGTGTTTCATAGCGTGAAGGCATGCTTGCAACCGCTCAAAAAATCCAAAGGTTATATAATCACCATGGCAAGTCTTGCCGGGACGAACTTCTTTGCAGGTGGTTCGGCCTATAATGCCAGCAAGTTCGGACTCGTAGGTTTTACCCAGGCGATCATGATGGACCTGCGAAACTACGGCATCAAAGTCACCACCATTATGCCAGGCTCGGTTGCTACCAACTTCAATAACCATTCACCTTCAGAGGCTGATGCATGGAAAATTCAGCCTGAAGACATCGGTCAGATGGTAGTGGATCTGCTGAAGATGAATCCGCGCACGCTGCCGAGCAAGATCGAAGTGCGGCCAAGTATTCCTGGGAAAGGCTAGGTATTTAGCGGTCGTGTTTACTGAGAAACTCTCTAAGAATTTTCGCGTACTGCTCCGGCTGTTCATTCATGGTGAGATGTGCGGCATTCGGAATAATTTTAAATTCCGCGTTCCTGACTTGACTGGCATACCACCTCGTGGTCGCT
Source organism: Chryseosolibacter sp. (assembly GCA_036402075.1). Lineage (GTDB taxonomy): Bacteria > Bacteroidota > Bacteroidia > Cytophagales > Cyclobacteriaceae > Chryseosolibacter. Next base: position 15,691 of record DASWTP010000255.1, read on the forward strand.
GGCGTTGCCTCGTCAAATTCACCACACGTGAACAGGGTGGGGACCGTTAGCTGCGCCAATACACCAGTGCGATCGAACGTTTTCAAGCTTCCGGTTGACGTAAACTCGTTGTTTCCCCACATGGTGTTATAGACATCAACGCCCTGGTCGTCAAATGACTTTTGAATTTCCCGGGTATACGGAATCCGGCAGAAAAAGCGCTTGTAAAATTCGTCTGTGGCGTCCAGGTATGCTTGAGAGGTAATCGTGCCGCGCTGCTCATGAAGCGTCAACGTATCCTGTATAGCCTGCGGCAACTGTTTGCGGAGTGCGTTCGTGTCGGTGAGCCATCGGCCGGTGCTGATGCAGGGGCTGGCCAGCACCAGTGACTGAATTCCCTCTGGTCGCTGTGATAAGTATTCGGTCGCTAGCATCGTGCCCCAGGAGTGACCGAAGAGATGTATTTTCTCCAAATTCAGTTCGGTTCGTAAAGCAGACAGCTCTTCAACAAATCGGTCGAGCTTCCAAAGTGCCGTGTCTTGGGGTCGATCCGATCTTCCGCTTCCCAGCTGGTCGTAGAAAATTACGGGGCGCACATCACCAAGTGCCTCCAGCGGACGGAGATAGTCACTTGTGAACCCCGGCCCACCATGAAGCAAGAGCAGCGGTGTTCCAGGCTTGTCTGCTCCAATGATTTCATACCAGATTTTTCCTCCCGGCACTGGCACGTAGCCCTGTATTCGTTTCGATTCCTTTTTTATGCACGAAAAACCAACAAGCAGTAACAGCGCGATCAGGGAGTTCTTCATGGTCCAAGGCAGCTTAGTTTTCAATTTCAAATGTTAAATTTAAATACTCGTGGCACGTGCTTTTTTCCAGACACTCAAAATTTTTGATTTATGAAATGGATTGGTAGGGCCGGAAGCGGCAATGTTTCGGATCGCAGAGGAATGGGTGGCAAAATGGCGATTGGAGGCGGGGTAGGTGGAATAATCATTTTGATCCTCAGCCTTCTTTTGGGCAACAATCCGCTCGAGAACATCAATGTTGGTTCAGGTACCAACAGCTATCAATCCACGGAGGCTGAAGATCAGAATGCTCAGTTTGTTAGCGTTGTTCTCAAGTATACAGAGAACGTCTGGAACGACATTTTCCCAAATGAATTCGGAGAGCAATACCAGGAACCTCAGCTCGTGCTGTTTTCGGGCTCTGATCAATCCGGATGCGGATTTGCCTCTGCAGCGACTGGGCCATTTTATTGCCCGCTGGACAATTCGGTTTACATTGACCTCACCTTCTACGATCAGCTCAGTAACCAGTTTGGAGCGTCAGGTGACTTCGCCATGGCCTATGTGATCGCGCATGAAGTTGGTCACCATGTTCAGAACCTCCTGGGAACCTCCGGCAAGGTTCATCAGGCCCGACAGCAGCTCAGTGAGGCTGACGGCAATCGCTTGTCGGTAGCCCTTGAACTGCAAGCAGACTTCTATGCCGGTGTCTGGGCGCACCATGCGCAGGAAATGGAAAATATTCTCGATCCTGGTGACATCGAGGAAGCGCTCAATGCGGCCAACGCTATTGGAGACGACCGACTCCAACGACAGTCTCAAGGACGCGTTGTTCCGGATGCCTTCACACACGGAACCTCCGAACAGCGCATGTATTGGTTTAAAAAAGGCTTTGAGTCTGGTGATGTAAAGCAGGGAAACACTTTCCGCGAACTTGGCTTGAGCAATTAGACAATCTAGCAGCTATGGCTGTGGCCTGGGGCTCACAGGATGCTCTGCCCAGTGTGATTAGACAGGGTTTCGTGAATGCCGATAGAGTATGGTCAGGCTGGCGTTACCCTGATCATCGAATTGTTGAACGCATTTTTCGATTCCTTCGCTTTTCACAAGGGCAGACTTCGACACCCCGGATTTAGTGGCATTGACATCGCCAACAACCAGGGCTTTCCCCTCCGGTCATCACTTTCCGCTGGTTCCAGTTCATTTTTTTTCCTTTCTTACCAGTGTGAAAAACCATTACCCAAAACCTATGAAAAAAGTATTAATTGCCCTGATAAGCTTGCTTCCTCTCGCGGGCTTCGGTCAGGCCAAGCTGGTTGAAAAGGTGGAACAAAAGCCCGGACAGGTGGTAATACCTTACGAGAAGTATGTTCTGCCAAACGGCTTGACAGTTATTGTTCATGAAGATCACAGTGATCCTATTGTCCAGGTGGATGTCACCTACCACGTTGGATCCGCACGCGAAGAAATTGGAAAATCTGGATTCGCCCATTTCTTTGAACACATGATGTTCCAGGGGAGTGATCATGTTGCCGATGAACAACACTTTAAACTTGTGACGGAATCAGGTGGCTCGCTCAACGGATCAACAAACCGCGACCGTACAAACTATTATGAAACGGTGCCAAGCAATCAGCTTGAAAAGATGCTTTGGCTGGAGGCTGACCGCATGGGCTTCCTTCTTGATGCTGTTACACAAAAGAAGTTTGAGATCCAGCGTGAGACGGTGAAGAATGAACGCGGCCAGAACTACGATAACAGACCCTATGGACTCGTTGGTGAAGTCATCGCTAAGAACCTCTATCCCTATGGTCATCCGTATTCCTGGCTAACGATCGGTTACATTGAAGACCTTAATCGCGTAGATGTAAATGATCTAAAGAATTTCTTTTTGCGCTGGTATGGGCCAAACAATGCAACCGTAACTGTAGGTGGCGATGTGAAACCAGCTGAAGTGCTTGCACTGGTTCAAAAATATTTCGGTGGAATCCCGCGCGGGCCGGAAGTAAAGAACATGAAACTTCCTGCGCCCGTTCTTGCTGGCGACCGTTATGTGACGCTGGTGGACAACTACGCTCGTTTGCCCCAGCTTTCCGTAACGTACCCGACAGTTCCGATCTACCATCCTGACATGGCAGCGTTGTCCTGCCTCGCCCAGGTGCTAGGCCAGGGAAAAGCGTCTCTGTTTTACAAGCATATCGAGAAAAAGCAAAAAGCAGTAAGTGCGCTTGCGTTTAGCAGCCTCACCGAGCTGGCCGGTGAATTCAGTTTTCGTGCAACTCCGTCACCTGGCGTGACATTGGCGGATCTGAAAAAAGAAGTTGATGCTGCTCTCGATTCGTTCGAAATCCGTGGTGTAAAAGATGAAGACGTAGAAAAATTCAAAGGTGGATTCGAATCATCCACGATCAACGGATTGCAAAGTGTTTCTGGCAAAGTGTTTCAGCTGGCTCAATTCCAGACACTCGCAGGGAACGCCAACATGATCAGCAAGCTGATCGAGATGCACAACAAGGTCACTAAGGAAGATGTGATGCGCGTTTATAATCAATATATTAAAGACAAGCCGGCTGTGATCGTGAGTGTGGTTCCAAAAGGTCAGGAGACCAACATTGTAAAAGCCGACAATTACAAAATCGATGCTTCGAAATACAAAGCGCCCGATTATGGTTATGCAGGCTTGAAGTACGTAAAAGCGAAAGACAGTTTTGACAGGTCGAAGATTCCGGGTAATGGTGCCAATCCAAATGTAAAAGTGCCTGCGTTCTGGAAGCGAGATCTTGACAATGGTATCAAAGCCATTGGAACTGAATCTTCGGAGCTTCCGTTAGTGACAATTTCATTTACGATGCCAGGTGGTCATTTGCTGCAGGCTGCCGACACATCCAAGGCTGGGTTATCGCGCATGCTCGGGGCTATGCTGAACGAGGACACGAAAAACTATTCGGCCGAACAAATGCAGATTGAGCTTCAGAAGCTCGGTAGCACAGTGAGCGCGAGCAGCGGCCTCGATGGCATTACGTTTACGGTTCAGGCTTTAAAAAAGAACCTCGACAAAACACTGGCATTGTTTGAAGAAAAATTGCTCAATCCAAAGTTCACGGACGCAGCATTCAATCGCATTCAAAAGCAGACGCTGGAGTCGTTCAAAATGCGTAAGTCTCAGCCATCTGTGGTAGCAGATGATATTCTTGGCGAACTTTCATATGGACAAGGTCATATCCTGGGCATCAACTCCGTTGGAACGGAATTCTCGGTAAAGAACCTGTCAGCGAAGGATGTGGAGAATCTCTACAATAACTCCATCACCTCAAAAGACGCGAAGCTTGTAATTGTTGGCGATGTGAAGGAGAACGAAATCCTTCCAAAGCTTGCATTCCTGAAAAAGCTTCCGGCCCGCGATGTGAAGCTTCCACAACTGGCTCCTGCACCATCAGTCGACAAGACGAAAATTTACCTGGTGGATGTTCCAAAAGCTGCACAAACAGAATTCAGAATCGGCTATGTAACCGGTCTGAAGTATGATGCTACTGGTGAGTTTTTTAAGATGGGTCTGATGAATTACGCCCTCGGTGGCGCATTTAACAGCCGGGTGAACCTCAACCTGCGCGAAGACAAAGGCTGGACATATGGTGCCCGCTGCAGTGTTTATGGTGACAAGTATACAGGCGAATTTTTCTTCGGCTCGGGTATCAAAGCAAATGCCACGGACAGCGCCCTGGTAGAAGTGATGAAGGAAATTTCAACTTACGCGAAAACGGGAATCACCGATGACGAGATCACGTTCATGCGCAGCGCCATTGGTCAGCGCGATGCACTGCGTTATGAAACACCATTCCAAAAAGCTGGTTTTATCGAGCGGATCCTTGACTACAACCTGCCTGCTGATTATGTCGATCAGCAAAACAAGATTATCGCCAGTATTTCAAAAGACGAAATTAATAAGCTTGCATCGAAATGGCTCACCACCGATCGGATGTACATTCTTCTTGTTGGCGACAAGGCGTTAATTCAACCGGGACTTCAGCGCCTCGGCTATGACATCGTGGAACTGGACATCAACGGAAATCCAAAGATGCAGGCTTCGCTGAAGGGGATGAAGTAAATGTGCTCAGGTGCTGAGGTGTTCAGGTGCTCATGTTTGGTACGGTGATGTATTGGGGTATGAATTGTTGAGACGCTCGCTGTCTGCTTGCACTCTTTGTTTATAAAGACGTCACGTTAATTAGCGTGACGTTTTTTATTATCTTACTCATTGAATTAAGATGAATCGCGAAAACGATCGGTCAGACGCATGAGCACATGCGCACATGAGCACCTGCCCACGCAAGCATTCAAAGACGCAACAATAAACGAAATGGGAACGACCTTCGATGTCATCGTCATCGGCTCCGGCATCAGCGGGGGCTGGGCTGCAAAAGTTCTTTGCGAGCGGGGGCTGAAGACGCTCGTCCTTGAACGAGGGCGTGCCGTTAAGCACAAACAGGATTATCCCACAGCCATGAACGATCCCTGGGATTTTAAGTATCGCGGTCGGTTCTCAAAACAATTCACTGACCAGAACCCCATTGTAAATCGCTGTTATGCTTTCGAAGACGCAACTCAGCATTTTTTTGTAAAGGACGAAGAACATCCTTACATCCAGGAAAAGCCGTTTGATTGGATACGAGGATACCAGGAGGGTGGAAAGTCGTTGATCTGGGCGCGCCAGACTCAACGATGGAGTCACCTGGAGTTTGAGTCGCCAAAACGTGATGGTTATGGAGTCGACTGGCCGATCCGGTACACCGACCTTGCTCCGTGGTACAGTGAAGTTGAAAAATTTGTTGGTATCAGTGGAAACAAAGATGGACTCGACAACCTGCCCGACTCCGAATCGTTGCCTCCGTGGGAAATGAATTGTGTTGAGTCACATCTTCGCGAGCGGATTATGGAAGAGTACAAGGACCGCAGTGTTGTAATAGGCCGGTGCGCTCACCTTACCAAGCCATCACAGCAACATCTTGATCAGGGGCGTGGCCAGTGTCAGGCAAGAGAACTTTGCTATCGCGGATGTCCTTTCGGTGCGTATTTCAGCTCGAATTCCTCAACCTTGCCCTGGGCAGCGAAGACTGGAAATCTTACGATCAAGACAGATTCTGTGGTGCATTCGATAATCTATGACGAAAGAAAGGGAAAGGCTACTGGCGTCCGGGTGATCGATGCCAAAACGAAGGTGGAGACGGAATACCATGCCAACGTCATCTTTGTAAACGCAGCAACACTCAATACCAACCTGATTCTTTTGAACTCTACTTCCTCGCGATTTCCGAATGGTTTGGGTAACGACAACGGACTCCTCGGAAAGTATATCTGCTTTCACAATTACCGTGGCAACATCATTGCCTCGTTTGATGGATATCAGGACAAGTACTACTCAGGAAGAAGACCCACCGCGGTGATGATGCCATCTTATCGCAACGCTTACAAACGCGACATGGATTTCAAGGGTGGCTATATGGTTTTCTATTCGGCTACGCGACAAGGCTGGGGAAGGAGCGAGAGCAATTCCCTGATCGGTGAAGCCCTGAAGGAACGGATGGCCGCTCCCGGCCCATGGAATGTGTTTATGATGATGCAGGGCGAAACGGTGCCGATAGAGCAGAACCATGTACGCCTCAGCCCGGATAAGAAAGATGAGTGGGGCATACCACAATTGATCACGTCAGTCGGTTATACGCAGAATGACGAAAAGATGCTGGAGGATTTCTTAACCACCGGTAGCGAAATGCTTGAGAAAGCAGGATGTAACAATATTCGTCCGTACGACACTAAACAGGCACCCGGTCTGGATATCCACGAGATGGGTGGCGTACGCATGGGGCATGATCCAAAGACATCACTGCTCAATGAATGGAATCAGCTTCACGCTTGCAAGAATGTGTTCGTCACTGATGGAGCCTGTATGGCATCAACAGGGAGTCAGAACCCATCACTCACATTCATGGCCATTACTGCCAGAGCAGCGGACTATGCCGCGAGGAATTGGAAGGATCTTTGAAAGGTGTTCATGTGGTCAGGTGTTCATGTGCTTGTGTTAGCCTGCGAAATGTGATGTAGCAGTCGATTCACGTTGAAACGAATGTTCAATTTTGTCAAAGTGAAAGTTCGTGGATTGAAGAACACACGCACATGAGTACCTGCGCACATGAGCACACTTAGACCTTTACCTTCTTCTTCTTTTTTACACCGTCAAAGGATTTCAGCAGACCATCGTTGTGAAGCATTTCGAAGAAGTCGCGGGGAGACAGTTTGTGAATGGCCAGGATCTTGACCAGGGACTTTACCGTAATATTGGCTTTGCCTTTTTCAATTCGCCAGTATTGGATTTCAGGCAAGTCATAACGGGTGACGAATTCCTTGATTGTGGTGTACCCTTTTTCTTCCCTCAACTCCGTGAGTTTGGTACCCACATCTAGCAGAAATTCCTTAAAAACTCTCTCAGATTTCATAAAACATCACATCGGCAACCCGCCTACGTGCTCCTTCAGGTTTTGTAGTAATTATCATTTCTGATAATTTGCATCGTCTATCGGTACGTGCTTCTACAAAGTAAAAGTGAAAATAGCTCTTTTAGTTGAAAACAACGAGTATCAAAACATGTTTGCTTGTCGCAGATGATCCTGACGACCATCATGTCATTGCCGAAGCCATCACCAAAATTTCCGAAAACGTAGTTCTCCTGATCGTGGTGGATCGCGACAAGGCAGGAAAATTGTTGACTTCAGGAGTCCATGTTCCTGACTTTCTGATTGTTGACCTGTCAATGGATGGCGTGGACGCCAATGAATTCCTGGATTCTGTCAGGGCTAGCCTTCCTCGCGTTCCGATCCTTACGTATGGGGAACCCAGCGAATATGCAGACATCATCAATCGCCAGTCACTGATGTTTTTTGCGAAAGAATACGAATTCTCCAAACTCCAAAGCGTGCTGCGCGACTTTATTGAGTACCGGTTAAATTGAAATAAAAAAGGCAGGTGACGAATCAACTGCCTTTTCATGGTACAAAAAAGAACCCCTCTTTGATGTTGAAATAAACGTACAAAAAATAGGGTTACCTCAGCACATCATGTATGAAATAACCGAAATCTAAAGAAAAAGACTTCCGGTTAAGAAGTCTTTCGCTGGACGGAATTTGGTAAGGCAGTCATTGCTGACCGCGCTCACCGTTTGGATGGGTAGTGTTTTTGGCAATCACACAAACGTCACTTCATTTGGACGAGGTTCAGGTCGCGTCCGCCTTTCGACAGGAATCCCTGCGGACTCGAAATAGAGGCGGAAAGGCTTATGTTCAGGGTTAAAGTCAACATCACCCAACCCGATCCGCTCATCCCTGGCAATATCTCGCTTGAGTACCATATTGTCTGAGATGAGAATCGGCAAGCCTGGACTATCAATGTTGTCGCTCATGTTTTCAATCATGCCATAGGTTTTAAATCCACCTTTGCCATCAAGTATTTCACCTTTTTTGAGGTCGCGCTTTGCGTACGAAAAGACGTTGGTTTTCATGCCAAAGGCTGGCTGGAGGCGTGCAGTAGATTCAAAGTAGGCCTCTGCAATGCATTGGATGGCTTCGATATGACCCAGGTAGTACGGCCGATAAAAAAGATAGTAGGGGCCCGGACCTATATCAGGTGGAAACCAACCCAGTGTTGATTGCTGGAATTTGTCTTCAGTGTATGCGACTACAAACACTCCGCCTCGTGGCTCAGAGCCGAGAAGGTAGTCGACCATTGGAGTCTTGCCATCCCACTCTTTATCAAAATTGTAGAGCTTGAAAATATCGAAGATGTTCGATGCCCTGTAGCCGTGCATTCCCGGAACGGCCGTCCTAGCATTAATAGCATTTGCAAGCACAGCCATCTCAACCGACACCTTTGTTCCATCTGTAAAATAGGAACACATTTTATGGTCGAGACTACGCATGTCTGCCTCGAATGCGATTTTATCCGGATTAGTGTAACGGTCCTGGAAGTTCTTTACGTTTCCGGCCATGACCAGGTCAAATCCATACAGATTGATCTCGTCAACGAGCTTCTTGATGACGGTGGGTTTGTCGCCATCTGCACAGGTGTAAACCACCCCTTGTTCTTCTGCAGCGCGCAAAAGCAGAGGACCGTACATCAGGTCTGCTTCGAAGTTCATCATCACAACATGTTGGTGGCTTGAGATAGCTTTCATGGCATGCATGGCACCCTGAAACACGGAGCTGCTGGCTTCTACCAGCACGTGCACGAGGCTGCTCGATGCAAGAAGTTCAGCATTGTCAGTGATGGCAAGTCTTCCGCGTTGAATGGCGAAGTTCAGATCCTGGAGGGTGTCTACAATGTCATAATCGACCTGCAGCCACTTGGCGCAATCAATTGCTTTTTTAAGGTGGATATCGGCTATTGCGACTGGGCGCATCCCCGGGGTGCAGTTGATCTGGTAGACGAGCCCTTTGCCCATCGACCCGATTCCTACAACAGCAACGCGAATGTCTTTCTCAAGGGATTGAAGACGTTGTTTCAGGCTGATCATCTGTTTCATAGAGGCACAGAGGTTAGTATCCTGGCCATTCTTAAAATATTATGCCCGGTTTGCCGATAAATGGTGGTTAATGGACGACAAACGCCTTACGGCTCGGATTAGCTGCAAATCAGCGATATTTAATTAAATGTTAATCTAAGTAAATTTTATTGACTTTTTCATTATCCTGATTTCGCAAATGATGAGATGGGGAGATTTATTAACAAAAAAACCATCCCGATTGCTCGAGATGGCTTCCTCATTTTAGGTTTAGGTTTAGGTTAGAGGAATTAAGTTCTATTTAAGAGACTTCAAAAGCTCTTCGTTCATGGTTTGGTAATCGCGGTTGTTGGCTTTCTTTGCCTCGTTCAAAGAAGCAGTTGCCGTTTCGGTAGCGCCCTTCTTGTCGCCAAGAGCCTTCTGGATTTTTGCTTTTTGGTGGAGCATCCAGAACGCAGTAGGATTGCTTGCAAGCGCCAGGTTAACCCACTCCAATGCCTTGTTCAGGTCCTTGTTGTTGTCCAGGTAGTAAACGGCAGCCTGGAAGTAGTTGTTAGGATTCACTTTGGTGTAAGTCTCGATTGACTTCATCACCTTGGCATCGTAATCGGTGGCTACGGTGAATCCAACTTTGGTGTTTTCCCAGCTAAGATTCACTTTGCCGCTCTTATTGTTTTCAGCGATGTCATCGATACTGATGGTGAAGGTTTCAACTTTGTTGGCAAGCTTTTCAGACTTCACTTTAAAGTTTGCCGCTTCCTGAGTTTTGTCATACGCGCCCGTGTTGCCACCAATCTTGAGATCCTTATATAGGGCAATGGTCCACTCGGTCGCACCAGGCCATGTGAAGATCAGGTATTCGCCTTTTGGAACTGCGATTCCTTCAACCGTAACGTCATCTGAAAAAGTAATTTTAGTTCCGCTGTTCGCACCGGTTCTCCAGATGGTTCCATGAGGATACATCACATCTTTGTCACCGAAAATTTTTCTTCCTTTCAGGCGTGGGCGGAAATAGTCAATCTTCACATCCGTAAGTCCAATGGTGCTGGACACAGAGCCTGCAGGGCTTGGCGCTGGAGTTTGCACTTGCGCTTCAGTAACAAGGCTCATGACGGCAATTACTACAATCAGTACTACTTTTTTCATGTGGAATTTTGTTATGGTTTGTTGTGTAGTTTGTTCGTTATTTAAGGCGTCAAATTTAGAAAAGTTTTTCAAATTCGAAATCGTTTGCATGAAGTTGCCAGAGGAATTTTACCAGGGAGCGAATGTAGTAGAAATTGCGAGAAATTTGTTGGGAAAAGGCCTTTTTACAAGAAAGAAAAAAGTGGTGACGGGCGGGATAATTGTAGAGACGGAAGCGTACTCTTGGAAGGAGAGAGGGTGCCATGCTTTCAACGCACGAAAAACGGATCGAAACGCGATAATGTTCGAGGCAGGTGGGCATTCTTATGTCTACCTGTGCTATGGAATTCATCACCTGTTCAATGTGGTTACTAATGTTGCGGGCACGGCCGATGCAGTGCTGATTCGGGCGCTTGAACCCCAGGAAGGCCTTGAAGAAATGAAAAAACGGAGGGGCGCGCTGGCCAATCCGTTTCATCTCACCTCGGGTCCCGGCAAATTGTCTAAAGCGCTGGGCATTGACCGATCTTTCAATGGAAAATTCCTCCTGAATGACGATGTTTGGATAGAAGACCTTGGCAAAAAGATTGCAAAGGCTGATATTGAGGCAAGTCCAAGAATTGGGATCGATTATGCAGGCGAAGATGCATTGCTGCCATGGAGGTTCACCATCAAGAACAACCTCTGGGTTAGTCGCAGACCGTGAACGGGCTCCCTCGAAAACCCCCATTAGAAAAAATTTTGTGATAGTGCGTATGCGTTTATTGTTTTCATTTGTCGCCCTGCTGTGTTCTTCAACACTAGTGGCGCAGGTGTTAAACCCAGAGTCGTTTAAGCCGGTTAATTCTTTCTTTGACGAGCAGAATCCGATCATCAGCCCGGACGGGCAGACGTTGTTTTTCACTGTCAGCAATCATCCCTCGAACATCGGTGGAAAGAAAGACCCGGGTGATATCTGGTTTTCGCGGTTGCAGGGCGGGCGATGGTCGGCACCCGTGCATGCTGGTTCGCTGCTCAATGATCGAGCTTACAATGCAGTGGCCGGCTTCTCAAACAATGGACAGCAACTCTATTTGCATGGCCATTATGATCCATCCGGTGACCGCGCCAGAACGCAGGGCATTGCCATCTCCACCAACGTTGGAAACGGCTGGTCGCGCCCGGCAAATATTTCGATTCCCTACTATCAGAATAAGTCTGGCCTGCTTTGCGGAACCGTTTCGCAAGACGGAAGTGTCTTCGTGTTTTCGGCCGACACGTACGGTAGCTATGGCGTTGACGACCTCTACGTCTGCTTTAATCAGCAGGGCAAATGGACGGAACCGAAAAATCTCGGATCGACAATCAATACACAATTCCAGGAGCTAAGTCCGGCACTGAGCGAGGATGGTAAGACGCTGTTCTTCTCCAGCAATGGTTTAAAAGGCAGCGGCAGCTTCGATGTGTTCTCCGCCACCCGACTAGATGATACATGGATGAACTGGTCAACGCCAAAAAATCTCGGCCCGGAAATCAATTCACCAGGAAGAGAGCTCTACTATCGGCCTACCTCCGGTACATCTGCAGCAATTTTTACAAGCACTATCAACAGTGATGGCTATGGTGATATTAAATTCTACCGCTCTCCGGAACCTCCCGTTGTTGTTGTCAAAGTTGCTGAGCCGCCTAAAGATTCGGTCGGAGCCGATCCGATCGTAAAAATTTCCAAACCAACGGTCGACACGGTATTGGAATATGTTGAGGTGCCGGCCCAAAGGAACCCGGACCCTGCACCTGTTAACACCATCAAGGTCTATGGTAAGGTTGTCAACGCCAAGACAGGCGAGAGTATTCCTGCTACAATAGCGTTTGTGGGGCCGGCCCAGCCAGGTCTGGTAGCGCAAAGCTCGGGAGGTGGTTACACCATTGCGATTCCCTCAACCCAGGAGTATACTGTGTCTATCGAGGCAAAAGGATTCGTGAGCACAATGGAAAAGCTCAACGTGAATAGCTACGAGATGAAAGAACTTGAAATGAATTTTTCACTTCAACCGGTAGCCCTGGGAACCACGGTGAATTTAAAGAACGTGCTGTTCGCGCAGACAAAGGCCGATATTTTGGCTGAATCGTACCCGGAGCTTGACCTCGTTGTGCATTTCCTGGAGAACAATCCGAATGTAAAAATTGAATTGTCAGGTCACACCGACAATCGTGGCGTGCACAGCGACAACGTTAAGCTTTCGCTGCAGCGCGTTAACAAGGTAAAGGAATATCTCGTTTCGAAAGGGATCGAGGCAAAGCGCATTACCGGTAAGGGGTATGGCGGCACGAAACCCATCGCCAGCAATGACACCGAGGAATCACGCAAGATGAACCGGAGGGTTGAGTTTACGATTAAGAAATTCTAGAAGATATTCTTGCCGAGTAGTTTCATTACATCATTCTTGTAATTCCTTCCGATCGGGATGTGAAACTTGCCGATTTCCATGTCGGTGGCGGAGTAAGCGTCTATCTTTTCGCGGTTAACAATGAATGAGCGATGGATGCGCAGGAAATTTTCCTTCGGTAGACTCTCTTCTAGGTAACTGATCTTCTGCTGGGTGACGATCTCCTTTTCGCCCGTCTTCACTTTCACATAATCTTTGATACTTTCAATATAAAGGATCTCAGACATGCGAACCTTGATCATCTTCTTGTCGACCTTAAAATATACGTAGTTCTCGCCTGGATCTGCTTTGGATGTCACCGATACAGGTTGAGTCACGGGCTGGTGATGTAAGACTTTAGCAACCGCTTTCAAAAACCGATCGAACGGAATCGGCTTTAAAAGATAATCAGCAACCTCCAGTTCAAAACCATCCAGGGCATAGTCGCGAAATGCGGTAGTGAAAATTACCTTCGGTGGATTTTTTAAAGTCTTCAGAAAATCGATGCCTGATAACTTAGGCATCTGGATGTCGAGAAAGATCAGGTCGACCGGGTGGTGCTGAAGGAACGTGAAGGCAGATACCGCGTTGCGAAAGGTGCCCTCCAATTTCAACTGCTCCACCTTGGAGACATACGACTCCATGATCTCAATTGCCAAAGGCTCATCGTCAACAATAATACAGCGCATGGTCTTCATTTTAAGATTTAACTAACGGAAATATCTTGTCTTGTTTTCTTAATGAAATGTTAACGTGAAGAAATAATCAAGAATCAAGAACCAAAAATCAAAATCCACAGTCCAAAAACCAAAAACCAAATAATGTATTCGTTAGTGGCTGATTGACGTCATACGTATTTTTTTATCATCTTCAGTGCGATCGCGTTTGCAGCTATTATACACTGTTTGGAATTTGGGTTATTTTAATATTCATGCACGGATTGATAGTATCACCAAAAACGTCTCCTCTCCATTCATAATCTTCAATTCGTGTTTGTTCGGGTAAAGCAGGTCAAGCCTTCGCTTTACGTTTCGGATGCCTATGCCTTCTTCGCGTCTTACGTTACCGTTTTCTCCGGCTTTGCTGTTCTCTACTTTAATCACCACGTGGTCTGCATGAGAGTCGATGGACACTTTCACCCAGGATTGCTGAAGGTTTTCGCTCGCACCGTGCTTGAAACAGTTTTCTACAAACGGTAAAAGCATCAGTGGCGCGATCGTTCGGTCAGCCACGTCCCCCGTAATTCGCAGATCGATGTCCAGCTTGTCGCCATAGCGCATCTTTTCAATGTCAATATAGTTTCGTATGAATTTGATTTCTTTGCTCAGGGACACTTCATCGCTTCGACATTCGTAAAGCATGTAGTTGATCAGCTCCGAAAGTTTCAAAACGGTTTCAGGAGCCTTATCGCTTTTTTTCAGCGTTAGGGCATAGAGGTTATTGAGTGTATTAAAAAGAAAATGTGGATGGATCTGCGTCTTGAGAAATTTCAGTTCTGCCTGAAGTTTTTCTTCCGTGAGGACCTGCTGGGCTTTCTGGTTGGTGTACCAGTACTTTAAGAGCTTGATTGACACGGCAGCAAACGCCACGGGGTACATCCCCGCAAACGTCTTAACGATTTTCGGAAACCAAAAGAACGGCTCCGATAACCATTCCGGATAATAGAGTGGATAATGCACCGTGAATGCAACATAACGCTGAATGGTTCCCGCAGCGAATGATGCCACAATGAACCATGTGAAGAACGATACGTATTCGCCCCGCAATAGATACTTTGGAAGCAAGAAGTAAAGGGTGAAGTAGGTGAAGGCCATCTTCACCGGGAGGTAGATCAGCTCTTCGTTAAAGGTTTGGGCGTAGTTGTCCTGAAAGCTTCCGTATAAGGTACCGTAAAATACCACGTGGGCCACCCAAAAAAGAATATGCTGCAGCACGCGATTCCCGAGTATCCAGTCTAATTTCTGTTTCACCATCGTGCGTTAGCTACGGAGTATGTATTCCAAATGTTATCAAAGGTACGGACTATTATGATTTGTTACCGCCTTGTCAAACAGAATACAGCTTGAACAAGACCAGTGGCAAGCCGCACAAGACCAAATGCTTTTGTAGGAAGCAGGGTACTTTTCAATAGCATCGGATGCCCTTCGGACTGGCGGCCGAAAACAAGCGCCAACGTTCGCGTAAAGGCTAGGAAACTTCTCAGCACGAATGAAAACCTTCCTAACCATTGCCCTTATATCGACTGTGCTAACGCTTTTTGGCCAAACGAATCAGAAGCCTGCTTTGCTCGTAAGCCGATCGACTTCAGAAATTCAAATCGATGGCGAATTAAATGAACACGCATGGCAGCAGTCAAGTGCCATTGCGCCATTCTTCAATAAATGGCCGAGCGATACGGGCTATGCTGCGGTACAAACCGAAGTCAAAGTTTTATTTAATGATCAGTACCTTTTTGTGTCAGCAAAGAACTATCAGAAACGCGAGGACCTGATTATCCAGACATTGAAGCGCGACCAACTGGAGGCGCATTGGAGTAGTGACGCGTTTTCAATTGTGGTAGATCCGATCAATCAGCACAGCAACGGGTTCTTGTTTGGCGTCAATGCTGGCGGAGCACAGATCGAAGGGGCTATCAACCTCATTGGCACGTGGGCGAGGCTGAACGAAAACTGGGACAACAAGTGGTTTTCTGCTACTCAGGTTCATGACGACTATTGGGTAGCTGAAATCGCGATTCCATTTACCGCGCTGCGATTTAAAAATACCTCGACTGATTGGGGCATTAATTTCATCAGGAATGACATGAAGAGCAACGTGTTTTCCACCTGGTCACCGGTTCCACTCCAGTTGAACGGATTCGACCTGGCAAACCTCGGCACGCTTCATTGGCACGAAACCTTCTCAGCCGACAAAAGCAATGTGACGCTTATTCCGTACTTATCGTCAGGAGTCACCAAGAATCACGAAGATGGGGAACCTCTTGATGGCGGTGCCAATGCCGGCCTCGACATGAAGGTTGCGATCAGCTCATCGCTCAACCTTGATGTTACAATCAACCCCGACTTCAGCAATGTTGAAGTTGATCGTCAGATGACAAATGTGACGCGGTTTTCATTGTTGTTTCCTGAGCGCAGGAACTTTTTCCTCGAGAATGCTGACCTGTTCTCCAATTTAGGTTCGTGGATGGTACAACCTTTCTTTTCACGCAGAATTGGTTTGTACGATGGCGAGGCCGTGCCGATTCAAGCAGGAGCGCGGCTCAGCGGCAACGTCACCAAGGGCCTCCGCATCGGAGTGATGGATATCCAGACAAAGGCTGTCGATAGTTTATCTGCTAACAATTACCTTGTATTGTCAGCACAACAGCAACTCGTTGGACGGTCCAATGTAAAATTCTTTGCTGCTAACCGACAAATGACTCGCACATTGGAGGGTGACACGCAAGCTGATTTCAACCGTACCTATGGCAGTGAGTTGCAATATATTTCGAGAAACGGAAAGCTTAGCACATCGCTCCGTGCACATGGTGCCCAGACTCCGGAGCGTTTCAGTGAGAATCAGTACCTGAGCGGACAGGTAAGTTACCTGACCAAAACATTCTATGCGGGATCAGTCGTTGAGAAAGTTGGCGAGAACTACGTGAATGACTTTGGATTTATTCCCAGGCTTGAAAATTACGATGCCGTGCGCGACACTACAGTAAGGATCGGACACTATGCGGTCAATCCGTGGTTTGGCCTATTGGTGTATCCGAAGAATTCGCGCTGGATCAATATGGTCGAGCCAAACACGTGGAGCGTGATCAATTACCGGAGCAACGGAGCATTTTTGGAGCGCAACACGTCAGTAAACGTAACAGTGTCCTTCAAAAACACAGCAGAACTTTTTGTCGATGCTTTCACCACGAATGTGAATCTTCCGTTCGCTGCTGACATTATCGATTCTGACAATCCAATTCCGGTAGATAACTATTCGTTCACGCAGTACACCGCGCGATACAAAACCGATTCGCGCAAGGCGTTGAATGCCGTTGTGAGTCTTGGTTATGGCAATTTTTATAATGGAAAACGCATCGAGTACGGTGCCACCTTGAATTTCAGGAGGCAGCCCTGGGGCGTTTTTGGCATCAGCTATTTGCAGAATGACATTACACTTCCTCAGGAATACGGAAGCGCAACCTTCCGCCTTGTTTGCCCGCGTGCTGAGCTGAGCCTTCGTAACAACATGTGGTGGACAACGTTTCTTCAATACAACACGCAAGCCGAAAACTTCAACATCAATAGCAGGTTCCAATGGCGCTTCAAACCGATGTCTGACATATTCATTGTTTACACGGACAACTACGCGACCGCAGATTTCAAAGTGAAGAACAGGGGAGTGGTGGTGAAAATGACCTGGTGGCTGAACCTGTAAGCCGGGAACACGCTGAGTCGTGTATAGACTTCCAGGGCGCCTGGCCTCCCGGCACCCTTTCAATATCCTTCCGCCCAATCATCGCCTCGCGGATCTGCTCCTCCCTGGAGTTTTCCGTTTGGCAGCACGAGTATGGCATCAACGCGGCCGATGCCATCAAGATAAAATGTGTCGAACGTGTGCCCCATTTGGACAAGCTTGGCGCTATCGTCTGATGCTAATGCGCTTTGCTCGGCAAAAATTGCATCGGGGAGCCATTGGCTATGAAAACGTTTTGCACTCACTGCTTCCTGCATGTCCATTTTGTGCTCGAGTACGTTCAAAA
>DASWTP010000256.1:0-6614 GCA_036402075.1 Chryseosolibacter sp.
ATTTGTGTGAAATTCACTTTTGGTTCAGGAATGTCGATGCCATGCTCTTTAAAATGTTCCTTGGCGTTGATGAAATGCTCAGATGAATCAAGCATTGCTTTGGAGGGAATACATCCTACGTTGAGACATGTTCCGCCCAGCGTATCGTATTTTTCAATGATGGCCGTTTTAAACCCGAGCTGCGCACAACGGATTGCTGCGACATATCCTCCGGGACCAGAGCCAATAACCGTGACATTGTATTGCATGTGTGATGAAGTCAGTTAGTTAATTAAACACCTAAAATCAATCTTCCCGGATCTTCGAGCATTTCCTTCACCCGAACAAGGAAGCTTACCGATTCCCTTCCATCCACAATTCTATGATCATACGATAACGCCAGGTACATGATCGGACGAATCACCACTTCTCCGTTTCTTGCGATCGGACGCTCCACGATGTTGTGCATACCAAGAATCGCAGACTGCGGAGGATTGATGATTGGTGTCGACAACATCGAGCCAAACACACCACCGTTTGTGATAGAGAATGTTCCACCCGTCATTTCTTCAATCGAAAGTTTGCCGTCACGGCCTTTTGTCGCCAGGCGGATCACTTCGCTTTCAATTTGGGCAAAGCTAAGCTTGTCTGCGTTCCGGATAACCGGAACAACAAGGCCACGCGGTGTAGATACTGCAATGGAAATATCACAGTAGTCGTGGTAAACAATTTCGTCTTTATCGATTGATGCGTTTACGGCAGGGAAATCTTTCAATGCCACGCAAACCGCTTTCGCGAAGAATGACATGAATCCCAGGCCAACACCATATTTTTCTTTAAACTGATCTTTGTACTTCGAGCGAAGATCCATGATGGGCTTCATGTCTACTTCGTTGAAAGTTGTAAGCATCGCGGTTTCATTCTTCACCGACACAAGGCGTTTTGCAATGGTCTTGCGAAGTGAAGTCATTTTCTCCCTGCGATCGTTTCGGCTTGTGCCGTCAGCAATCACCGGAGGACCGGATGGCGCAGCTGGTTTCGATTCAGCCTTCGCTGGGGCGGATGCTTGCGCTTTCGTTGCATCTTCTTTTGTGATTCGCCCACCAACGCCAGTGCCCTGAACCTGATTGGCAGCGATACCTTTCTCGTCAAGAATTTTTCCGGCTGCTGGCGAAGGATGACCTGCAGCGTACGACTTATCACCTCCACTTGCTGCAGGAGCTGCAGTGGCAGTTGGCTGCGTACTCGCGGCTTTCGCTGGCGCACCTTCAGCAATCTCTATTTTACAGATGAGTCCACCGATTGGAAGGGTTGTTTTTTCTTTGGCAACAATCCTCAAAATACCTGTTGCCTCTGCAGGCAGCTCGAATGTTGCTTTGTCAGACTCAACTTCAGCGATGATGTCATCAATCTGAACGAAGTCTCCGTCCTTTTTCAACCAGGTTGAAATGGTCACCTCCGTGATGGATTCGCCAACAGCAGGCACTTTCATTTCTTTCACGCCTCCGGTAGCTTTTGGTGCCGAAGCTGCCGGTGTTGCAGCGGGTGCAGCGGCAGCCTGAGGTTTGCTTTCCGCGGGCGCGGACTGACCATTCGCCTCAATCTCACAGATCACCTCTCCGATCGGAACGGTTTCACCTTTTTGTTTTACAATCTTTAACACTCCCGCGTTCTGAGCGGTGAGTTCAAACGTTGCTTTATCCGATTCCAGTTCGGCAATGACTTCATCAACCTTTACGGAATCACCATCTTTTTTCAACCAATTGGCAATCGTTACTTCGGAAATGGATTCCCCTACAGCGGGGACTTTAACCTGTATTCCCATTGAGTTATGTTTTTGGTTTGTCGTTTTATTTTTCAGGAGCCAGGCTTAAATCTCAAAAGCCTGATTCACAATTTTCTCTTGCTCCACTTTGTGAACTTTTGAATATCCCGTAGCAGGTGAAGCACTTGCCTTACGCGAAACAAAATCCATGGACACTTTCGGCATCATTCTTAAAATGTAAGACGCATATCCCATGTTGGCCGGTTCCTCCTGCACAAACACAACCTTTGCGTTCTTGTATTTTTTCAAGATCGCATTCATTGCTTTTTCCGGGAACGGATGCAACTGTTCGATTCGCACGATAGCCGTATCCTTGATCTTTTTCTTCTGCTGGTTTTCGAGTAGGTCGTAGTACACTTTTCCGGAGCAGAGGATGACGCGCTTCACGTCTTTCGCTGTTACGTTCGGATCATCGAGTACCTCTTCAAAATTGCCATCAATAAACTCCTTGATAGGCGAAATCACAGCCGGGTGGCGAAGAAGGGACTTCGGTGATGTAACAATACAAGGTTTTCTGAATGGCCACGTTACTTGTCTCCGCAGCAAGTGGAAGAAGTTTGCCGGTGTAGTAGGGCTTGCAACGATCATGTTGTATTCAGCCGACAACTGAAGGAATCTCTCCGGACGACAGCTTGAGTGCTCCGGCCCCTGACCTTCGTATCCGTGAGGCAATAGCATAACCAATCCGTTCATGCGCTGCCATTTCGATTCCGCACTTGAAATGAATTGGTCGATCATTACCTGCGCACCATTTACAAAGTCACCGAACTGCGCTTCCCACAACACAAGTGCGTGCGGTGATGACATGGCGTAACCATATTCAAAACCTAATACTCCGAACTCTGACAGTAGCGAGTTGTAAATGTGGAATTTCTGCTGTCCTTTCTCAATATTGTCGAGGCCGCAATAAGGTGCGTTGGTGTTAGCGTCAAAGAAATAAGCGTGACGATGAGAGAACGTTCCGCGCTTCACATCCTGCCCCGACATTCTCACTGGCGTACCCTCCACCAGCAGCGAGCCATACGCTAATAGTTCCGCTTCTGCCCAGCCCAAAGCTTTGTCTTCGAAGAAAGCAGTCTGCCGATCTTTCAAAAGCTTCTCAATCTGTTTGATCGGCTTAAAATTATCCGGAATAGTACTAAGAGCCTTTCCGACTTTATCCACTACAGCTTGTTTGATTCCTGTTTTTGGAGATTGATCAAAATCCTCAGGTGTTGCCCTGCGCAGCTTCTCCCATTCTGCTTCAATTTTCTGTGCCTTGTAAGGAAGAGGTTTCTGCTTCACTTCGTTCAGGCGATCCTGAAGCTGGTTGCGAAAACTCTTATCCATTTCATCGGCAAGCGCTGCATCCACGTCAGCTCTCTCAATAAGCTTCTTCACATAAATCTCACGTGGGTTTGGATGCTTTGCGATGAGGTTATACAATTTCGGCTGCGTGAACTTTGGCTCATCGCTTTCATTGTGACCATGTCTTCTATAGCAGAGCAAATCAATGAAAATATCCTTTCCGAATTTCTGACGGTATTCAACAGCAAGATTGGAAACGAAACTTACGGCCTCTGCATCGTCACCATTTACGTGAAGCACGGGCGCATCTACGATTTTCGCGATGTCTGTACAGTAGATCGAAGTACGCGCATCATCGTAGTCAGTGGTGAAACCAACCTGGTTGTTGATCACGAAGTGAATTGTACCTCCGGTAGTATATCCCGGAAGTCCGGACATTTGAACCACTTCATATACGATACCCTGGCCGGCAACGGCAGCATCACCATGGATGAGGATGGCCATTGCAGCATTCAGTGTTCCTTTGTACTCGTCATCGATCTGGCCACGGGTGTAACCAATCACCAATGGATCGACTGCTTCAAGGTGAGACGGGTTTGGAGTAAGCTTCACATAGATCTTCTTGCCCGAAGGAGACGTGATATGCGATGCATAGCCTAGGTGATATTTCACGTCACCATCGCCCATCGTAAGGTCAGGGTTGACACTGCCCTCAAATTCCGTGAAGATCTGCTCGTAAGTTTTGCCGAGGATGTTCGAAAGAACGTTGAGGCGACCACGGTGGGCCATGCCAATAACAACTTCTTTCACATCAAGCTCAGCTGCTTTGTTTATGATGGTTTGAAGCGCGGGAATTGTATTTTCTCCACCTTCAAGTGAGAAGCGCTTTTGTCCTAAGAATTTCGTGTGGAGGAAGTTTTCAAATACAACCGCCTCATTGAGTTTGGACAGAATTCTTTTCTTCTCATCGATGCTGGGGTTGTATGCATAATATTCCTTTTCAATTTTCTGGAAGAACCACTGCCGGATTTCATCGTTGCGGATGAAGTTGTATTCGAAGCCGATCGGTCCGTGGTAAAGCGCTTTCAGCTTTTCGATGATCTTGCGAAGGCTGCTGCGTTGCATTCCGATTTCAGCGGCAACATCAAATTCGGTATCAAGATCGGCATCACTAAGGCCTACGCTCTTGTGATCGAACTGAACGTTGTGGTTTCTGCGTTCACGAACCGGGTTGGTTTTGGAAACAAGGTGTCCGAATGACCGGTATGCAAAGATCAGATTTCGTACCTGAGTCTCTTTAATTGTTATCGGATCCTCGGTAGCCGTATGCCCGTTTTCACCGTGACGCTGAACGGAAAAATCATATCCTTCAAAGAACTTTTGCCAGCTGAAATCAACTGACCCGGGTTCTTTCTTATAATTTTGGTAGAGTTGGTCGAGATAGCCAACGTCTGCATTGCTGATATAGGAATATTTGTCCATGGTTATTTTGTGAAGCCCCCAAATGTAGAAAACGGGGTATTATTTAAAAAATCGTGTAATCGGTTAGGCGATTATTTCCTCGCTATCTGATGATTAGCGTAAAAAGCTTCGAGCCTTGAGCTGCGAGCTACGAGCCGAGTGCTCCTAGCGATGGGGGATTAACTCCCAACGTTTAGCATTTTTCAAACAGCTGATTTTAAGTACGTTACAGAGTAAGCTCGCAGCTCGTAGCTAGAAGCTCGTAGCTTTTTCTAATCTCGGTTGTCAGAGTTAGCTCGATTTCCTATCTTTGCCCCCCATAATTAACGGACGAGTTCCACAAATTAAAAACAATGGTTAAAATCAGACTGGCCCGCAGAGGCCGCAAGAAACTGGCAATGTTCGATGTAGTCGTAACCGATGCCAGAGCACCACGTGATGGTCGCTTTATTGAAAAAATCGGGACATACAATCCCCTGACAAACCCTGCGTCAATCGTTTTGAACGATGAACGCGCGTTCCAGTGGCTAATGAATGGTGCACAACCTTCTGACACTGTAAAAGCAATGTTGTCATACCGCGGCATCATGCTAAAGAAGCACCTTCAGATCGGTGTTGTAAAAGGGGCGATCACCCAGGAGGCTGCTGACAAAAAGCACGCTGAATGGCTGAAGGCAAAAGAAGCTAAGATCCAATCTAAGAAAGACACGCTTTCACAAAGCAAGCAAGCGCAGGCAAAAGCGAGAAAAGAAGCTGAAAGCAAAGTTAGAGAAGCACGTGCTGAAGCGATCCGTAAGAAGCAAGAAGCTGCTGCGGCTGCTGCTCAGGCGGCTCCTGCTGCTGAAGCGGCTGAAGCTCCTGCTGAGAATACAGAAGCACAAGGATAAGATTATCCTCATGATAACAAATGCCAATACGTTCAATCGTGTTGGCATTTTTTCTTTTATGAATTTCCTATGGATATAAAGGCAGCCTACAAGATCGGGTACATTCTCAAGCCGCATGGGCTAAAAGGCCAGGTGACCGTATCGCTTGATGCTGAAGCCCCGGCAGACCTTGAAGACGTGGACACGATCTTTGTTGAGAAGAACAACCAGCTGATTCCTTACTTCCGCGAACAAATCTCGATCACCGGTGCAAAAGCGTATCTTAAGCTCGAAGATATCGACACACCCGAAGCCGCGAAAGAAATTTCAAAGTCTGCGCTTTACCTCCCCAAGGCGTCACGACCAAAATCCGGAAGAGGCGAATTTTACGATGATGAAGTGATCGGCTTTGAAGTCATTGATTCTGAAGCCGGAAGTCTCGGATCGGTCACGGAAATAACGACTGCCGGGCCAAATAAACTTCTTACCCTTATTCATAATGGAAAGGAAATACTGATCCCGGTCAATAGTCCTTTTATTAAGAGTATCAACAAGAGTAAGAAGACGATTAGTGTTGAATTGCCGGAGGGGTTTCTCAATATTTAGACGTTGATCCGTTGATTAGTTGATCCGTTTATTCGTTGTGCTCGATTGATGCGCGCAGGGACTTTAGAGATTACAATGCCATTCTTTGAGATGTGGACGTATAAAGGTTGATCCGTTCATCCGTTGATCCGTTGTGCTCGATTGAAGCGAGCAGAAATTTGATAATAAGCAGCAATGCATCCGTCATCCATCACCGCTATTGATACTAGCTCGAACTTACAAAACTGTAATGCCTCCTTTGAGGTTCCACTGCCATGGAATCTGGCACAACGGATCAACGAATCAACGGATAAACGGATCAACGTCACATTGCTATCAAGGTTAATTCGTTACGCTCAATCGATACGAGCAAGAACTTTATAAATTTGCCATGCCTCCTTTGAGGTTGGACTGCCATGAAATCTGGCGGAACGGATCAACGAATCAACGGATCAACTAATCAACGTACCATGCACATCGATATTATCACATGCTTACCGCGCCTCATCGAAAGTCCGTTCAACGACTCCATCATGAAACGTGCACAGAAAAAGGGGCTTGCCGAAGTAAACATCATCGACTTGCGTGAGTACTCAACTGACGGCCACAAG